>JANQWV010000001.1 GCA_030729695.1 Flavobacteriales bacterium
ATATCTTTTCGTCGCAGACATTCGCGAAGCATTCGTGCAAAGCACATTCGTCCGCAGGACTTTTTGGGCGTGCCCCTTCGGGTCGGGCTATCCGTTCCAAGTCCTCGCGGTTTCCAACCGCTCCGGGCTTTCTACTGCTATCCCTCACGCAACTCTTCTCATTCTGTTTGTCTTTCTGTTTCTCATTCTAGTAAAAATCAGGAGAGAGTAGGAGAGAAGGAGAAGTTCCCTTCGGGATACATCCACTATGTGGATCAGTCCGCATAGCGGATACATCCCTTCGGGATTGGTCCTGAAAGGATTTGTCCCTTCGGGATTGGTCCTAAAAGGATTTGTCCCTCCGGGATTGGTCCACGAAGTGGATTATAAATTCCTAAGGTGTAATTGCAAATTCAGTGCTGTTACCTTATCTCAGCAAATCCCGAGATTTCAAATTTTGCAGCACAGTCATTTGCTGAATAGCCAATTGGTTTAGTTTAACAAGCCTTTCTTTTTGTTCTAACTTCTCTTGAATAAGCAAAGAATTAATGTTCTCTAAATTCGACAAACAAATAAGTTCATTCATACTCGCATAGTCGCGAATGTTACCTTGAAGACTTGGGTTGCGATCTCTCCATTCTCGAGCGGTAATTCCAAATAATGCGACATTCAATAAATCAGCTTCATTGGCATAAATAGTATTCACTTGATCTTTGCTAAGCAATTTTGGAACAATGAAATCCTTGATGGCTTGTGTATGAATGTGATAATTCACTTTAGCCAATTCTCTTTTTACCGACCATCCAAGATCTTTATACTCTTGATGTTTTAATCTTTGAAATTCTTGGATTAAATAAATTTGAAACTCAGGACTTAACCACATTGCGAAATGAAATGCAATGTCTTTGTGAGCATATGTCCCGCCATAGCGACCAGATTTTACAGTCAATCCTTTTGCTGCTGTTCGACTTATCCATTGACCAACAGACATTGTAAATCTGTTTACGCCGGAATCTTTTTCAATTACACCGAATTCGGGGTAATTAAAATTAACATTATGAATTCTTTCCCATATTGATAAATATTCAAGAGTGTTCTTGTTGGTTATCCATTTGCTAATTAGACCACTTCCTTCTTTGAATCCCGAAGAAATATCGGTTAGTGAAATAAAATCATTTTCGTTGAATTGAATAATTGAAATTTCCGTTGCTTGAACTTTAATCTTTGCCATTTTTTTTAGGCACAAAGTTGAATTGGCCTTTTGGCATAAACACCAATTTTTATATGCAGTTTATTCTTCAATCCGAAGGATTGATCAACGCAGTTGATTGATTGCTTGCAATTGATCTTCGAAGAAGATTGGTCCTACTTCGTAATTCCTATTTCATAATTGGAACCTTTAACTGCGTTATTGGAAATCCTTCGGATTTATTCCTACTGCGTAATTCCTATTTCATAATTTGAACGGTGTTATTGGAAGCACTTCATCCGAGCTCGCTCTGCGAGCGGCATCCGAAATGCCCCCAGTGAAGCTGGGGGAAAAATGCTAGCGGCAATACAAATTCTTTTTTTATCGAACAAAAACTTTTTTCACAACGATTTCATGTCCGTTGGAACACTTGACAAAATAGACTCCCGTTGCCCATTGTGATGTTGAAAATTCAGCCGTTTCTTTTGAGGAAAATGTTTCAATGCGTTTTCCATCTGCACCAAGTATTTCACACTCAAAAATCTTCCCAGGCCAGTTAATCCGAACCGAAGTAGCAGTCTGATTCAACCAGAAATTTTCATCTGATTCTTCAGCAACCGGCGTGCACATGACGTAATTCAACTTCTCCCAAATCTGATCGTTCAATAAAAACGGAACCAAGGAATTGTCGGGCGCATTGCCCATGCGAATGAACACCAACCCTTCACTCGGACTCACATTCAAGAACTGTCCGTTCTTTCCCAAGGCAGCATAGACATCGCTTGGCGCATGAGGGAATAACATGCCGGGAAGCACCAACTGTGATCCTGGAACCATGTAAGAACTTTGACCATTCAACCACCACAAGTATCCGTATGAGTTGTTCAGGTTCTGAGAAGGCGTAATCATTTCTTGAAAATAATTCGCGTCGGTCATCAACTGATTTCCATTCCAATTACCGCCGTTCTGCATTAAGATTCCAAAGCGCGCCATGCTTCGTGCAGTGCTCAAATACACATTGTTGTAACCACTCTGAATAAAGAAACCGTCCATTCCCGTCGGTTGCTTCAAGGCTGAAAAGACAAGTCCGTTCATCGTTTGTCCAGTCGCTCCTTCCAACACACCATCGAGCAACGTATACGGAGCATTGTGATACGCCCAACGTGTGCCTGCGGGAGCCAAATATTGTAGGCATGAAGGAAGTGTACAATACTCATCTGCAACTCCATCGTCTAACCCCGTTGTCATGGTTAATTGGTTTCGAACAGTAATGTTATTTTCTTGAGCGACAGTGCAACTGGTCCATCCAGTTCCCAAATAACTTGAACTTAAATCATTGATCGAAAGCTGTCCGTTTTGTTGCGCTATTCCAACCAAATAGGAGGTAAGCGTCTTCCCCGCAGAAGCCCAATACCACAGGCTATCCTGCGTGAATGTCCCGAAGTAATTCTCAATGACAATCTTGCCATTCTTCAGCACAATAAATGCTTTCGTGTTGTTACTTTCTAGAAAGGTTAACAACTCAGGTATCTGATCTTCACACCATCCCAATTCCGCTGGAGTAGTTGTCTGCCAAGTGTTTCCAGACGATGGAGGAAAATAGATTTGCCCTTGCGAGACAGCTGCCCATGCGAACAGCGCTAGCCAAAACAACCCTTTAATAAGAAAAAACAAAAAGCCAATCCAGCCAACTCGTTTAAGCCAATGTTTGAATTTTTGTTTCATAAAACGAAGGTAAAAAAGAAAGGCTCCTTTCGGAGCCTTTCAGATATTATCCTAAGTAAGATTTTAAGATCTTACTTCTGCTTGTGTGCTTTAAGCGTCGAATCGCTTTCTCTTTAATCTGACGAACACGTTCACGTGTTAGATCGAAGCGCTCTCCGATTTCTTCCAACGTAAGTGGATGTTCACCATTCAAACCGAAATACAATCGAACCACGTCGCCCTCACGCGCTGTAAGCGTGCGAAGTGAGCGTTCAATCTCGCGACGCAAACTCTCATGCAATAGATCTGTATCCGGAGAAGGAGTGTCGTTTGTTTGCAATACATCGTACATCGTAGAGCTACTGTCATCTCCGTCTTTCAAAGGAGCATCCATAGATACGTGACGTCCGCTGTTACGCAACGATTGCTTCACTTCATCCAAAGTCATTTCTAACACTTCAGCCAATTCAGCTGGAGTAGGTGGACGCTCGAATTCTTGTTCCAACTTAGCGAATGCTTTGTTGATCTTGTTAATCGAACCAATCTTGTTCAATGGAAGACGAACAATACGAGATTGCTCAGCCAACGCTTGAAGAATAGATTGACGAATCCACCATACAGCGTAAGAAATGAATTTAAATCCACGGGTTTCATCGAAACGCTGAGCCGCTTTAATCAAGCCAAGGTTTCCTTCGTTAATCAAATCGGGAAGAGATAAACCTTGGTTTTGATATTGTTTCGACACAGATACAACGAAACGCAAATTCGCTTTAGTCAATTTCTCCAAGGCAATCTGATCACCTTGTTTAATGCGACGAGCCAACTCAACTTCTTCTTCGGCAGTAATCAAATCCACACGACCAATCTCTTGCAAATACTTATCAAGGGAAGCGGTCTCGCGGTTGGTTACCTGTTTTGTAATTTTTAACTGTCTCATGTTTGCTTAACGTTCGTTTAATTCACTGTTTCTGCTCAACGCAAAAAAGATGAATTTAGTTTTGTTCTTCTGGCTTTGGAAGCAAAGCTTTTCTAGAAAGCTTCAATTTACCCGTCTTAGGATCTTTTCCTAAAACTTTAAATTTAACCAAATCACCAACTTTCAATACCTCGTTAACATCGTCTACACGTCTCCATTCTAATTCACTGATGTGAATAAGGCCATCTTGACCTGGAATAATTTCAACGAATGCTCCGAACGGTTGAATGGTTTTCACTGGACCTTCATACGTAGCTCCAATTTCAACTTGTGGAGGCCAAACAATAGACTTCACACGATTCACAGCAGCATCAAGGCTTGTCTTGTCCGCAGACGCAATTTCTACAAATCCTTTGTTGTCGCGCTCTTCGATAGAGATTGTTGCGCCAGTTGTTTTCTGAATTTCTTGAATTACTTTTCCTCCAGGACCAATTACTTTTCCGATTTCTTCGGTTGGAATTTCGAAGCTAATGATACGTGGTGCGTGAGGTTTGTAATCTTCGCGTGGTTCAGAAATGGTTTTCATCATTTCACCCAAGATGTGCAAACGACCTTGCTTGGCTTGATCCAAAGCATCGGTTAACAATTGCATTGAAAGACCCTTGATCTTAATGTCCATTTGGCAAGCTGTAATTCCTTTCGAAGTTCCAGTTACTTTAAAGTCCATATCGCCCAAGTGATCCTCGTCTCCTAGGATATCTGATAAGATTGAATATTTTCCGTTTTCATCTGTGATCAATCCCATTGCAATTCCAGATACTGGAGAAGTAATAGGAACACCACCGTCCATTAACGCAAGCGTACCTGCGCAAACAGTAGCCATAGATGAAGATCCGTTAGACTCTAAAATGTCCGACACAATTCGCATCGTGTAAGGACATTTTTCAGTTTCAGGAAGAACAGGCTTCAATGCACGAAGTGCAAGGTTACCGTGTCCAATTTCACGACGACCCGTTGAACGAATCGGACGTGCTTCACCTGTGCTGAATGGTGGGAAGTTGTAGTGCAACAAAAACTTGTCTGCTCTTGGGTGTACTACATTGTCAATGGTTTGTTCGTCAAGCTTGGTTCCCAAAGTAAGTGTGGTCAAAGATTGAGTTTCTCCACGTGTGAAGACACTTGACCCGTGAGCACCTGGCAAATAATCTACTTCACACCAGATTGGACGAATGGTGCGTGTGTCGCGGCCATCCAAACGAATTCCATCGTCAAGGATCATGCGACGCATAGCGTCCTTCAAACAATCGTGTGTATATTTCTTCAACAAGAAAGCATTCGCTGCTTTTTCTTCAGCAGTGAATTGAGCAAAAAACTCTTCTTCAATTTGATGAAATGCTGCGCTTCTTTCTTTCTTCCCAGTCGGTGTCTTAACAGCAGTATAGAACTTAGCATAACATTCGTCCCATACTTTTTTCTTCAACTCTTCGTCTTTTGGTTCGTGGTTGTATGAGCGCTTCACAGTCGCTTTTTCAACCTTCGATGCCAATTCCAATTGAGCTTTTACTTGCGCTTGAATAGCAGTGTGAGCAATTGCAATGGCTTCAACCATAACTTCCTCAGACACTTCTTTCATTTCGCCTTCAACCATTACAATGCTGTCTGCACTTCCAGCAACCATCATGTCTAAATCGGCATGAGCCAACTGAGACCATGTTGGGTTCACCATGAACGTACCATTGATTCGTGCAACACGAACTTCTGAAATAGGACCGTTGAATGGAATATCTGAAACAGCTAGTGCCGCAGAAGCAGCTAATCCAGCTAAACTGTCTGGTAAGTATTCTTTGTCTGCAGAGATCAATGAAACAACAACTTGTGTGTCACTGTGGAAATCGTCTGGAAACATTGGACGCAAAGCGCGGTCAATCAAACGAGAAACTAAAATCTCGTCATCGTAAGGGCGTGCTTCACGCTTGAAATAACCACCAGGGAATTTACCCGCAGCGGCATATTTTTCACGGTATTCTACCGTAAGAGGAAGGAAGTCTAACCCTTCTTTTGCTTCTTCGTTGGCTACAACGGTTGCCAGGAGCATCGTATCTCCTTGGCGAACGACAACAGAACCATGCGCTTGCTTCGCTAATTTACCAGTTTCAATGGTAATTGGCGCAGAAGAACCCATGTCAATGGTCGTTGTGATTGCTTCGATTTTCATTCTTTTATTTTCGGATATATAGTTCTAAGAAAAAACGCGAAAAGGCAATTGTTAAATTGCCTTTTCTTTTGAATTATGCCTGTATATTACTTACGTAACTCAAGTTCTTTTACGATTGCACGGTAACGAGCGATGTCAACTTTTTGCAAATAATCCAATAAGCTTCTGCGCTTACCAACCAATGCAATCAACGAACGTTGTGTGCCGTAATCTTTTTTATTCTTCTTCAAGTGCTCAGTTAAGTGAGCGATACGGTAGGTGAACAAAGCGATTTGTCCTTCTGAACTACCTGTGTCTGTTGCAGATTTACCGTGTTTAGCGAAAATCTCTTGCTTTTTTTCTGTTGTAAGGTACATGCCAATACTTGTTTAGTGATTATTATGTGATCCTCCAAGTAAATATTACTTTTCTTGAAAGTGCGTGCAAAGATACGAAACTTCTTATCGTGTTTCCAAGTTTATTTTAAATGGCTTAAAGTAAGCGCCAATCTCTTTTTCATTTCGGTACGCTTAACAATGTAGTCGAGGAAGCCATGTTCTAGAACAAATTCGGAACTTTGGAATCCAGCAGGTAAGTCTTTTTTAATGGTTTCCTTTACCACACGTGGTCCGGCAAATCCAATAAGCGCTTTCGGTTCAGCAATATTTAAATCGCCCAGCATGGCGAATGAAGCAGTCACACCTCCGGTAGTTGGGTCAGTTAAAATAGAGATATAAGGGAGTCCCGCTTCAGCCAACTGTGTCAACTTCGCAGAAGTCTTTGCCATTTGCATCAAAGAGAATCCAGCTTCCATCATACGAGCTCCGCCCGATTTAGAGATGCATATAAACGGACAGTGTTCTTCGATAGCCTTATCTACACCAAGCGCGAACTTCTCTCCAACTACAGAACCCATCGAACCACCAATGAAGGCAAAGTCCATACAGGCAATAACAGCATTCTCATGTTCAATCTTACCAAATCCCACGCGCAACGCGTCTTTCAATCCGGTTTTTGCAATAGTGGTTTTAATACGATCCTTGTAATTCTTTGTATCAGTAAATGTCAATGGATCGGCGCTTTTCATGTGTTCAGCCACTTCAATCCATTCGTGCTCGTCGAAAAAGATTGAAAAATATTGTAACGACCCAATTTTCTCGTGATACTCGCAAGCTTCGCAAACCCAGTCGTGCTCTGCATGTTGCTCACTTGTAACAACGTGCTTACACTCTGGACATTGGTACCACAATCCTTCTGGAATCTCCTTCTTCTCTTGATTTTGCGTTGTAATACCCTTGTTTTTTCTCTTGAACCAACTCATTCTTTTGAAATTAGATTAGACCGCAAAAATAGGTAAACCAACTTTAACTACGAATCAAAACAATTTGGTCACATTAAAATAACTTTTTGACCTTACATTCGTGCTCTAAATTTTAAAGAAGATGTCGATTAATCTCAACTCTGTTTTACAAGCATTGGTGCCAAAGGATAAAAAGTGCTTTCCTCTTTTTCAAGCTGCAGTTACAAACGCTGTTCGCACGGCAAAGGTGCTAAAGGAGTCGTTTGAGGCTGATAGTGTGAAGCGTATTCAGTTACATTCTGAGATTCGTGATTTAGAGCATGTTGGAGACGATTTAACAGATGCGTTAAAGGTAGAAGTAGAGGCGAATTTCAATGTGCCCTTTGATAGAGAAGAAGTGTATCAGTTGGCTATTGTTATAGACGATATCGTAGACGATATGTACGGAGTTTCGAAGCGAATTGAATTGTACAAAATTCATAACATTCCAACCGTTTTTGGTGAAATGGCTCAAGTCATTTGGGACAGCACGAAAGTCTTGGAAGAGCTTATGGAAAACCTGAAGAAATTCAGATATTCAGAATCTGCAAGAAAGAGAATTGCGGCTATTCGCGAATTGGAAAGAAAAATGGACAGCCTTCAAGAATCGGCTATTGCTAAACTTTTCAGCGAAGGAGCAGATCCAATAGAACTCATCAAACAACAAGAAGTGTTTGGTTTAATGGCTCGTTCAGAGAAGCGCTGCGAAGAAGCGGCAAGCATCATTGAAGCCGTATTGGTGAAATTCAACTAAGCCATGCAACAGACAGTCTGCATTACGGGGGCAAGTTCCGGATTTGGAAAATGCACCGCTGAATTATTTCTGAAAAATAACTGGAAGGTTATTGCCATTGCAAGAAGATTGGAGCCTTTGAATGAATTGAAATCATTCGCGCAGAACGACGATCAATTGCTCATTCATTCACTCGATGTTCAAAATGAAAAAGAAGTCACTTCCTTTTTTCAATCATTGCCGGCAGAATTCAAGCAGATCGATGTCTTATTCAATAACGCGGGATTATCGCGCGGAAAAGACGAATTAATCAATGCCAAGCTTGATCATTGGGAAGAGATGATCGACACCAACATCAAAGGATTTTTATATGTAGCCAAAGCTGTTTTATCTATCATGAAAGAGCAGGGCAGTGGCTACATCATCAATACAGGTTCTGTCGCTGGTAGAAATTCATATGTAGGTGGAAATGTATACGGCGCAACCAAAGCAGCCGTTAAGATGCTTTCGGAAAGCATGCGTCTCGAAGCCGCAGCGTATGGTGTGCGTGTTGGAGAAATAGCGCCGGGAGCAGCCGAGACAGAGTTCAGCATGGTTCGTTTCGATCAGAATAAATCAACCGCTGATTCTGTTTACACAGGATTCACACCTTTAGTAGGAGAAGACATTGCAAATACAGTTTGGTTTTTAGCCAACCTACCCGAGCATGTGTGTATTCAAGAATTGGTAATCATGCCAACAGCGCAACCCAATGCAAATGTGGTATATAGAAAATAATCATGCGTCATTTATTTATTGTTTTAATAAGTCTTGCACTCGCAAGCTGTTCGCCTAAAGAACAAGTTGATCTTATTCTACACAACGGCACATTCCACAGTTTAAACGCAAACAACGATACCTATGAGGCAGTCGCTATTCGCGATGGAAAAGTAGTCGCTGTTGGTCCGGAAAACGAGATTCTCAACGGGTACAGTTCTCCTTCCATTTATGATATGGAAAAGAAACACATCTATCCGGGATTCATAGACGCGCACGCGCACTTGTTGGGATATTCTTTAATGAAGAACGATTTAGATTTAGTTGGAACAACTTCATGGAATGAAATCGTTGAAAAGTTAAAAGGCTTTCAAAGCAAGCGTTCCAGCGGTTGGATAGTCGGAAGGGGGTGGGATCAAAACGATTGGGCAACAGTATCGAACGAGCAAGTTCGTCCTGACGGAATTCCAACCAATTCCGCATTGAATAATTTGTATCCGCAAACACCGGTTGTCCTTATTCGAATAGATGGTCATGCTGCTATTGCGAATGACGAAGCCATGAGAAGAGCAGGAATGTATGTGGAAGGGGGAGTGCTTTTAGATAACGACATGACTAAGGTCTTGAATGCAATTCCAATGGCATCGAATAAAGAGAAGGCCGCTCGTTTGTTGGAAGGGCAAAGCGATTGCATAGCAGCAGGCTTAACAACCATTGATGAAGCCGGAATAGACACCGATGATTTGAAAATCATAGACTCGCTACAAAAGAGTGGCTCGTTTCATTTGCGTGTTTATGCTATGTTGAATGCATCGGACAAGGATTTTCAATATTGGATGGAAAGAGGTCCGGATACGGCATCTTCTATGTTGAAAGTGTGTAGCATTAAGTTCATGGTAGATGGTGCGCTTGGAAGTCGGGGAGCCTGTTTGAAGAAGGCATATTCAGATGTTCTAACAACGAAGGGCGCTTTGCTGAATGATCCAGGTTATTTCCGTTTTCGCTATGCTGCGGCCTATGCGCGAGGCTTTCAGGTATGTACGCACGCCATCGGAGACAGTGCAAATGCGGAAGTCTTAAAGTGGTATGGTGAATTGTTGGAAGGAGCAAATGATAAACGTTGGAGAATCGAACACGCGCAAGTTGTCGATTCAATAGATTTCGAAAAGTTTCAGCAGTACAGTGTAATACCCAGTGTGCAGCCCACGCATGCTATCAGCGATGCTCCATGGGCTATGTCGAGATTGGGAGGCGCGCGCTTACGTTATGCGTACAACTACAAAAGGTTGTTGGGTTATTCGAATATGTTAGCGTTGGGTACAGATTTCCCGGTTGAAGTTATGGATCCGCTAAGAACATTCTATACTGCCGTGTTTAGAAAAGAGTTTAAAGAAGGAAGTGAGGCATTCGCATCGAGTGAAGCATTGAGTCCGTTAGAAGCCCTTTACGGCATGACTGTATGGGCAGCGGTATCGAATTTTGAAGAAGCAGAGAAAGGATCGATAGAGGTTGGAAAGTTTGCTGATTTCACGGTGTTGAATTTGGATATATTAAAAGCGACAGAGAAAGAAATCTTGCGTGCGAAAGTGGATCAAACCATCATTAACGGCCTTGTTTTTCGCGGTGGTAAGCGATTGTCTTAAATAAAAACAAAAAAAAGTTTTAGTTATAGGACTCTATTTTTGAGGGTGTTGAGTGTAAGTCGAGAAAATAAATGAAAATTATTTTACAAAAACACTTGCGCGGATGAATATTCTGACTACTTTTGCATCCGCTTTAGAGAAACAATGTGACTTTAAGGTTAAGAAAAAGTTTAGTAAACGCATCAACAAAGGTTGAAAACGGGATTAAATAAAATAGAAAAAGTTCTTTGATATAATGCAGCAGATAACAGGTTAAATTATTGAGCCACAAGATTGAACAATTTACAATGGAGAGTTTGATCCTGGCTCAGGATGAACGCTAGCGGCAGGCCTAACA
>JANQWV010000002.1:0-3145 GCA_030729695.1 Flavobacteriales bacterium
GGTAGAGGCTGTCATACGAGCGTCAATGCCGTAATCGCTTAATCTAACACCATAAAACCCCGGACTTCCAACTTCAATGTTGTGTGCAAATCGAGAGGCAATGGCATCTCGCCATAGTGGTTTTTCTTTCGTGTGACCATTCGTCGGCATGAACAAGATATCTCCATAATCAGAAACCCCTGTCCCTTGCAAATGTGTGTGTGTGAATCCGTAAATAATGTTATCGCTGTAATGGTAACCACCACAACCGTCCCAACCGTCGAGACGAGTATCCGGACTCAATTGCACCATGCCGAACGGAGCAGTAGCTCCAGGGAAAGTATGACCGTGTCCGCCCGTCCCAGTGAACACATTTACATTGAATTTTTTACTTACACCATCATTTACTGCAACATTCTGAACCTTTACCGAATGACTGGTCGGGTTGGCCACGAATGGTGCGACGTCATGTACCGGTATATCTTCATTTGGCGGGATGCGCGCGATGACGCATGATCCAAGCGTGAGGCTGGAAAGAAAAAATGCTGAGAGGTAGAAATGTATTTTTTTCATGGTGCAGTAGTGGGTGAAACGCAAACGGGACAATTCATTCGGTCGTGAACGCCGAAATGAAGTACTTGTGGTTTCGCTATTTTTATTTGAGTGAGATAAATTTCTTTTTGTTCCGGAGTGAACGCGAGTTCAATATTCAAGTCACGTTCGTCTCGAAGTTTTTTCACGAATTCAGATCGCATGTTTAAATCTTTCAAGCGCTCTTCTTCATTCACACTCTGTTGTTCCGCAACGATGCTCATGATTTTTTTCTGCTCTTCAATTAGTCCGTGGTAATGAACGAAAATGGAGGGGATCAAAAGTTGTTGTTGTTCAGAAAGATTCAATTTTGATGCAATCGATTTTATTCGTGCTTGATCTTGCGCAGACAGCATGCTAAGGTCAACTGAATCTCTTTGCATGGGTTGTGCCCATGAGAATAGAGAAAGGAAACAGAACGAAAGCGCGCAAATGAATCGAATCATATTTCAAAAATAGGACAGAAGCAAAGATGTACTACATTTGCATTGCATTTGGTCAATGAAGAAGTTCATTGTGAAAAGGGAATCGCGCGAAAATCGCGAACTGTGCCCGCAGCTGTAAAGCTCTCATTCGAAAGAATGAAAACGATTGCCACTCAAAGCCACTGTGAAAACGGGAAGGCGTGCAACCGAGAGATAAGTCAGAAGACCTGCCAAGTGTATTAACCCCATCATCGCTCGGGGCCAAGCGAGAACAGGACTATGAATAAAAAACTTTGTGCTGTCTTATTGTTGTTCGTGCCTTTTGTTTTGCTTGCGCAAGACTCACTGCCGCATGTTTCCATTATGCCTTTGGAGATTATCTCCGAGCGCAGCTTGAAAGCAGATGAACTGCACGCAGTAGATTCTACTCTTTTACTCCGTTCTTCATCTTTAGATATTGCTGCTGCGCTTCAGCGATCGGGGATAGGAATGGTGAACAGTTATGGAGCACCTGGATCCATTGCATCTTTTCGTCTAGGCGGAATGAGTTCGAACTATGTTACGGTTGAATTAAACGGAGCCGTCTTGAATTCTCCAACACTGGGCATGGCAGACCTTTCTCTTATTCCTTCCTTTTTCATTCAATCGGCCTCGCTTGGAGAACGAAATTTCAGCGGCTTTCAACGTAACGTAGGTCTTGCCGCAACGCTTCGTTTAGAGTCGAGCACCGCTACAAAAAATGAAGTTTCCTTCGAAAGCACCGTGACTTCTTTACAGAATGTGTTTTACGGAATGTCAGTTTCAAGGAAGCGCGATCAATGGAATTGGAACATCCGTGCATTTCAATCTCGCAATGAAAATAGATTCTCTTACAAAGATGTTCAGCAATGGGAAGCTCCGCTAGTTCTTCAAACGAATAACAACAATATTTCGCAAGGTGTTCAGAGTAATCTTGTCTATTCAGGAAAGAAGCGAACCCATTACTTCAACACCATGGCGGTTAATCGATACGCCTTGTTGCCCAGTGTTATGGGCGGAGTAAGTGGCACAAACGCCAATCAACGAGATGATCTGTTTCAGTCTACTTTTTATTGTGAAGGAAAGCGCAAAGATGTTTTTTCATTCATGCATTTCCAATCGAAGCAAGGGGTTTCAATCATTCTATCAAATCAAGAGTATTCAAGCTACGTAGTTTCAAGTCAAATTCAAACAAACCAAGTCAATGCATTTGTAAACGGATCTTTGCAAATGCGTAGAGCCTTGTTTCAACTGAACCCCACTGTTGGCTTAACGTCTTTGCAATACCGAGATTGGAATCAAGAAGTAAATTGGAAAGGAGGTTCGCTTTGGGCGTCCTACATTCAAGATTTAGCGAAAGGAAAATTCAAATTGATGTCTTGGATCAAACCGGAATGGCGCTCAGATCGAAGTCCAATTGTGAGCGGGGAAGTTGGGTTGGAACTTCCATATAAAATGAAAAGTGTGAGTTCACAGCTCTCTCTTTCAGGTAGTGTGAAATCTCGTATGCCTTCCGCAAATGACTTGTATTGGATACAAGGTGGAAATCCGGAACTGCTCTCTGAAAAGGCGAAATGGATTCAGTTCAGATGGGACAATAAAATTGATTTCCAAGAGAGGAAATCGATTCAATTCCAAGTAAACGCAAAAGCCGGTAATGTTGAGAATTGGATTCAGTGGCTACCCATGCCGGAAGATATTTGGTTGGCAAGCAATTTCAAATCTGTTTCAATGAAACAAATTGAGGCAGTCTCAACATTGAATCTACCGGTGTCTAACGATAATTTTATTTTCTCTGTTCGGACAGAACTCACCAGAACTACCGCCTCTAACATTGGAAGTCCGGGCGTTTTTAATATTGTTTACACCCCTCATGTGCGTGCCTCGGCCAATGCTCAATACACGCACCGCGGTTGGTCGTTTATGTTTTCGAATTCATTTGTTTCGAAACGATTCACCGATGAGGGTAATACAGATTTTTATGCATTGCCCTTCTTCAATCTATTTAATGTTTGTTTGAATAGAGATTGGCAAATGAAAGAGAACATGTTCTCTACGCAGTTTGAAATTCAAAATATGTTCAATACCGAATATCAGTGGTTGCGAGGATACGCAATGCCTGGAAGGGTATA
>JANQWV010000002.1:3245-10738 GCA_030729695.1 Flavobacteriales bacterium
TGAATGGTAAGTTCTATGCGGTGTCGAATTCGACCGCGAAAGTTATCGTCATGAATGCCACAACGTTTAAAGTGGAAGCAGAAATTACAGGATTTGCATACCCACGATCATTTCAATATGTGGGAAATGGAATGGCTGCAGTAACCGATGGTTCTTTAGATGGAAGTGTTAAGTGGGTAGATCTCTCAACCAATACTATTACGTCATCAACGTCAGTTGGACTAGGACCTGAAGGCATGTGCGTATATGGCGACAGACTGTATGTGTGTAACAGCGGAGGATGGGACATAGACAACAGAGTTTCAGTAATTGATATTTCATCACAATCCGTTCTAACATCTGTTCAAGTAGGTGATAGACCAGTCGAAATACAAGCAGATGCAAACGGCATGCTTTGGGTGTTGTGCAGCGGCGAGACGCAGTACGACGAGAACTGGACGCAGATAATTGGACATACACCTGCAGCATTGGCACAAATCAATTCAGTTGATAATTCCGTTTCAACATATGATGTCGGTATTTTAGGAGATCATCCACTTCATATGGCGAAAGATGAAGTCAATCTTAAGATTTATATTTCGAATACCACACTGTTGTCGTTCGACATGCAAACGTCTATCATCACCGACTTCTTGACTCAAGCGTCACAGGGTGTTTCAGTAAATCCTGCTACACAAGAGGTGTGGGTATGCGGAGAAACGAATTATGCGTCACCCTCAGTAGTGAAGGTATACAGCTCTTCGGGAACATATGTGAAGGAAGTAACAGCTGGCATTGCAGCTTGGAAAGTAGAATTTAATTGAGATTAATTATACTCCAATAAAAAAGCCGCTTCAATGAAGCGGCTTTTTCTATGAATTGAAATATTGTTATTTCTGTTCTACGAAATTTCCATTTTGTTTTACCAAGTGAATATGAGCAGCAGTTGCTGTAAGATTCACATTGTTGTTCGATTGACAAAGAACCAATCCACCAGTTGTTGTGCGGACACTGTATGAAATTCCAATTAAAGTTCTGTTTGCATCGAACTGAGGAGTGTATTGAAAATCTAAACCTTGTGCAATCATTTCATTTCGCAATTGAAACAATTGCTCACGAGTGGTGCTTGTTGAAAGTGTAAGGTTCACTTCATTGCTTGAAACAATGTTTTGTGCCATAACAGAAGTGCCTATTGTAAGCGCTGCAACAACTAAAAGAGAACGAAGAGTTTTCATAGGTTTAAATCTTTACACAATTATACAAATAGTTTTTATTTAATGATGAGCGAAATGAAAAAGATTCTATTCGATTTATGAACTATTTTCGCCGCTCATTATAATCCTAACGAAAAGTGAGCCAAAAATTGTCTTCTTCCGAATTGCGCATTCAGCTTATGTCTTCAGACGAGTCTATTGCACTAGCTGCAATTGAGCAATTGAAATCAAATGGTAAGTCCAGTGCCATAGCTTCGTTGCTTGAAGCATTGGCTTCTTCGGAGTATGATTCGGTGAAGAGAGAGGCACGCGAAATGCTTTCAGCCATGCGTGTTAAAAACGCAGAAGAGGAATTGGTGCAAGCGCTTTTCGATGTAAAGTACAAAAACATTCAAGTAGAAATTCTTCAGTTTTTATGGAGCAACGGTTTCTCCGCAGCCGGACAATTGCATACGTTGGTTGAAGTGGCTGTTAAAAACGGTCTTCAGGGCATGCTAGAACTCCTAAGTATTCTCGAAGTAGAAGAGGGCGTTTATTCTGAAGAGGAACAACTCGGTGCCATGAGTTTCCTTCGAAGCACTCCTCAGGAGAACTTCACAAGAGAAGAGAAAATTCTATTCAACGACATCCTCCGCTCAATAGACACGCTCATCATAAACGAATAGACCTCGCGCAGCGTTATCTCACTAACGTAACCGTCCCTTTGTATTCCTCAGCCTCACCGTTGAAACCTTTAATGGTAGCAACATAGCTGTAAACGTCATTCTGACAATACGTGTCGTTGCTTCCACGGTGATCACCGATCCATGCGTCTTCAATGTTGGTAGAGTAATATACTTGATCTCCCCAACGGTCAAAGATTCTAATTTCGAATGAAAGAACACTGCTCGCCTGAACCATAAACACATCGTTCAAACCGTCGTTGTTCGGCGTGAATGAATTTGGAATATAAAGCAAAGGAGGGAAGGTAATGGTGAAGCTGTTGCTTGCTGTGCAACCGATTGAGTTAGTAACATTGAAATACACAGTTGTTTCGCCGAATCCGTCAAAGGTGTAGTTAACACTCGGATTAGTTAGAACTTCTCCGCCTGGGAAAATCCATTCGTAAGAACAGTTAATACATGGAGGAGTGTCTACATTAATGAAATCATAGGTGTATCCTGAAGTATTGTCTGCTGTGAATTGTGCGTCAACCGGAATAACATCAACAAAAATGTCTTCTGAAATAAATTGACCACACATGTCACTGGCTGTTACAGTGTAGGTAGAAGGTGAGGTAAGATCCGCATAGGTAGCCGTGTTGCCGTTGCTGTTGTTTGTCCAAGTGTATGTAAATCCACCCCCACCGCCAGTCGCTTGAGCAAATAAGTTTGCTGTTCCTAAAACGCAAACGGCAGTGTCTGGTGAAGCTGTTAAAATAAGCGGTAGGTTCGGAATGAAAATCATTAAGGTGTCTGAATCGGTCTGATTACAAGCATCAGTGATTATTGCAATAACTTGCTCGTCAACCGGAGTGACAATAGAGAAGGTAGTTCCATTTCCTGCTACAGCATTGTCCACAATCCAATCGAAACTGTTTCCTCCGGAACCACCAGAAATGATTGGAGTAAGCACGTTGTTATCTAAACATCCTGCAGTAATGTCATTTCCAAGATCGATGAAAACAGGAGGATTCGTAATCGTAATCGGAACTGAAGCATTCGCTGTAGATCCGCATCCGTCTGTTATCGTAAGCCCAATTGTTGTTGAAGTTCCTGGAGTTAAAGTGTAGTTTACACTTGTTGCTGTTGGAGTTCCGTTGTTGTTCCAGGCATATGACAAAGTTCCACCTCCACCAGTAACCGTTGGCTGAATGGTAAACGGAGTAATGCAGTTTCCAGCCAATGCAGCAGGAAGGGTTACAGCCAATGGTGGCGCTTCAACAGTTATAATAATGTCTTCAGATGCGAATTGTCCGCAACCGTCGCTTACTTCGACAAGGACAGTGGCTTGAGAAACAATTCCCGTATTGTCATAGATGTTATCCCATTCATCCCATTCATAAACATTATTTGTATACCAACTGTATGAATAGAATCCATCGCCACCCGTTACTGTTGCAGGAATAGTGAAGAAAGTCAAACAAGGAGCGTTAACCGTGTCAGGAACAGTGATAACCAGTGGTGGAATATTTAGAGAAACTTGTATTTGGTCAGTAGCCACAAGTCCGCAACCATCTACCACTTCAACATTTACCGTTCCTGGTCCATTCCAAGAGCCGAAGAACAAAGAATTGCCCCATCCAAAAAGATTCGCACCGTTCTCATCGGTCCACATATAAGTATAAGCACCGTCGCCTCCTGTTGTTGTGGCGGTAATGTTTACACTCTCGTTACAGCCGATAGTGATATCTCCGTTGTCAATATTCGTAACCAATTGAGGGAAAACAAGAATGTTAACTGGGAAGTTGGTGTTTCCACCAGGCCATCCGCAGGTGTCTGTAATCGTTAAGAAATAGGTTGTTGAGTTTACTGGAGAAACATCGATTGTAGAGGTAGACTCACCAGTGCTCCAGTCGTATACGTAATTGCCATATCCCCCAGTTATTGTTGGTTCGAGTGTAGCAGTTACGCCCTGACATAAATCTTGCGGGTATCCGGTTACAACAATTGGATCAGGAACATCAGCCACAAAGAAATTAAAATTACTTACTAGACCAGAGCCGTTACAAGCAGCTAAGTTCATAATATCCATATTAACGGTTTCAATGCCTTCCGTTAGTCCATCGGAAAACGCATCAATAATGAATGAAACAGAAGCTACTCCTGGAGGAAAGACTACTGTATCAGGCATCAAAGTATAGTCGACACCATTCACAGCAGTTCCAGACCATGTAATAATGCACATGTCCTGAATTGAAAGATCACTGACTTCTGGACGAGTGAAAGTTAGAGTCGCTTCACCACAGTCTTCAAAAAGAGTTTCTTCGTCAGGACCACCCGCGTTCAACGTTAAGTCAACATCTACAACGGCATTACTTGAGAAAGATCCTTCTTCAAGAATAACCGCAGATTCTAACGCAGTGTCACTACCGTCAGCAATGGCTAACTTAATGTGATAAGTTTCTCCGCACTGAACCTCCGCCCAAGCTTCCAATGTAACAGTGTATCCGTTCAAATAGATTCCAACGTTCGGTTGGTTGTCCACATAATACGAACTGTTCAAAACGTTGTTTACAGAGCTAATGGTAATCGGAAGTGGTGGTGTCGTGTTTGGTAATTGAGCAATGTTTACAGCTCCTCCTGGGAATCCTGCCGGAGCGGCATAAGGACCGGTAAGCCCGGGTCCAGAAAGTAAGAATGCGAAGATGTCGTTGTAAGATGAATTCACCCAAGTCAAGTATTCATCACTTCCGAAAATATAATTGAAACGCAAGGTGTCACCTGTAGGCACGAAATCGAATTCAAGAATGGCCACGTCGTTCACACTTCCCACTGAAAATGATTGTCCGATAAGCGGCGGAACTGAGTTTGCAATAGACAAAAGGGCTGCGTCTCCAGAAACTTCACAAGTTTCATCTAAGAATGCAGTCGAGTTTTGATCTACAATAGTGGCCACAGCTTCTGAAGAAAGGGCAATACCACCATCAATCGATAATCCAATCGAGTTTCCTCCGGTGATGTACCCAATTTGTTGAGGGCAGCCAGTAAATGAAATATTCGTGGCAGCCACACCGCTTCCCAACAAAACGTCTTGAACGTATTCCTGAATAGTTAATGTTTGAAGCTGAAGTTGAGCACTAGCGACACTTGCCGAGCACAAAAGGGAGAGTATAAAGAATAGCTTTTTAGTCATAATAGGTTTTTGACATCTACAAGACTACAAAGTTACGCAATTGGTTGCCGCACATTTTATTTTTAATGAGTCTATATTTGTTGAATGGCGCATGATATTCTCGGTTCAGCAATTGAATCCTATTTTCTGAGCAAAGACGACACGCCTGTTCGCGTTTTTATCAATAAAAATGAAGAGCCGGAAATGGTTCCAAGCATTTTTTTTCGTCCGTATAAAAACATGTTGAAATACGAGAAAATCGCTTTGAAGGAAAGCCAAGGGAAAGTTCTCGATTTAGGCTGCGGTGCAGGATGCCATTCTCTCTATCTTCAAGGCAGGGGACTCGATGTTACTGGGGTGGAAATTTCAAAGAAAAGCGCCAAGGTTGCTCAGAAAAGAGGAGTTGAGAAGGTGATCAACGAAGATTGGAGAAATTTGAGTTTGAAGAATTTCGATACCGTCCTTGTTCTGATGAACGGAATGGGTCTTGCTGAATCACCGGCCGAGCTGAAGATAATGTTTCGGAAATTGAAAGGTTTCTTGAGTAAGTCAGGCTCTATTCTCATAGACAGCACCGATGTGACTTATGCTAAGGCCGATTGGCCTATGCTCGATTCAGAGTACTTTGGTAAAGTTCAGTTTGAATTGAAATACAAAGGGAAAACACAATGTTTTCCCTGGTTGTTTATCGATTTCGAGACAGCTGTTCAAACCGCGAGGTCTGTAAGACTGAATGTTGAAGTCTTGGAAAGAGCCCGTAACGGGCACTTCCTTCTAAGATTAAGCAAAATGAGCTAAATCTTCGCTCAGTTTTTTTCTTGCATGGAAAATTCTAGACTTTACGGTTCCCATTGGAATTCCCATTGAATCTGCTATCTCGTCGTAGTGGTATCCATCTACAAATAGTTGAAATGGAGTTCTGAATTCGTAAGGAAGTTGGGTTATTGCCTTATTGATGTCTTTTTCGTTGATTCTCGAAGAGACAGTGTCTTCAGAAATCTTCCCGTAGTTCAAATAGAACTGATTGTCGGTAGAGTCATTGATAGTCTTTTGAAGTTTCTTGCGCTTGTAGTTGTTGATGAAGATATTGCGCATGATGGTAAATAACCATCCTTTGAAGTTCGTTCCGTCTTGGAAGTTGTCCTTGTAACGTATGGCTTTTAACAAAGTATCTTGAAGAAGGTCTTCAGCGTCCTCTGTGTTCTTGGTGAAATTATATGCGAAGCTCTTTAACGATCCAGAATGATTACCGATAAGGTAGTTGAATTCGAGTGTGCTCATTGTTTTTGTTTTGTTTAATATTCTGAGGCAAATATTAAACAGAACTGAGCTCGTTCCAAATTTTTGTTTAATTATTTTTATTAATTCTTAAACAAAATTACTAAGCGACTGAATTCTAGTTCTTTAACCCTTCAAGTAAATCATCGATTCCTCCGTAAAGGGTAATGTAAAGGGTGTCAGGAGACTTGATTCCCTTCAAATTGTAACCCGTAAAGTGGAAGTGACAGTCCGTATCCATAAACATTCTGGTCAGTCTTTTTAAATAGTCCGGAACCATAACTGTTGAAGGGTGAGTGGTAAATATTGAAACAAAATCAACATCACCCAAGCGTTGAGCCACCTGCTTCAAATCTTCGGCAGGGACAGACTGACTCAAAAGAATGCTTCGAAGGCCACGTAACTTCAAAATGTAATGAAGCATTAACAACGAAAGCTCATGAATTTCAAGGTCTGGAAGGAAAAGAATAACCGGACGCTTATTCTGCTCTAAAGGAACCTTCACAGATTCAATGTGAAACAGTAACTTCTGACGAATGAGCGCGCTAATGAAGTGTTCTTGAGCCGGACAAATTGAATCAGACTGCCAAAGCAAACCAATTTGCATCAGGAACGGCATGATCATCACACGGAAGGTCTTTTCCAAACCATGCTCAGCAACATGCGGATCAATAACGTTCGAAAACAACTCTTCGTCATAATTCAACATTGAAATCTTGAGCATGTGCAAGAAATGCTCTTCTGTATTGTTTACGTGAGCGTGTTTATTGATGATTTCGCGAATCTGGTCGTCTGAAAGTTTCGCGATATTCGAAATCTTATAGCCAAGGCTATTCAGTAAACTTATGTTCAACAGAGACTTTAAATCTTTGTCGTTGTATTTGCGAATGTTAGTATCAGTGCGGTCTGGAGAAAGAATTCCATAGCGTTGCTCCCATATGCGAATGGTATGTGCTTTAATTCCCGAGAAATTCTCCAGGTCCTTGATGGTGAACTCTTGAGGGCGCATAGTTGTAGGTTTTGAAGATGAAACACCACCTTTTCCAAAAGGTTCATTTTTAACCAAAAGTTTTCCCTCCCTTTGTTTTTTATTCCCTGCTTGGCTTTCCTCTTTCATTTAATTGGTAGTCCTTTCAATTTTCAATAACTTCGAACCCAAACCTTAATCATGATACGAATTGCGCAAATAGGCTACGGATATTGGGGACC
>JANQWV010000003.1 GCA_030729695.1 Flavobacteriales bacterium
AGTCTTCGACAATAAGCAAGTAACCTGGGTATCCAGCTTTTTCAATTACTGAAAGTTCGAAGTGAAGTCGCTCGCGAATGGATTCGTCGAAATCGCCGTAGCGGTATTTCGCGCCTTCAAAAGTTAAATGCTCCAGGTATGCCGATTGTTCAGCAATGGTCTTGAGCTTTTCTTTTTCTTGCGCAATGCGCTCTTCGTCATATCCATCGGCATTCCATTTCTCAATGCGCTGAGATATTAGACGATCATGAGAAGCAGTAATTTCAGTTTGAAAATCCGTGATGAATGATTCGGCAATGTCAAACTTCGGCAACAGAATTTCTCTATCAAGTTTGTACCCATCGCATTTCTCTGCAATTTCCAACGTTGTTTCCAACGCTCCTGGATATGCCGAGAAAGCTTGAGCCATTTCTTGAACGTCTTTCAAATAGAATTCGTTGTTCGGAAAACCGAAGCGAAACTCTCTTCCCTTTTTACCAATGTATTTTGAAGGCGTGCTTACTTTCTCTCCATCCTTCACGCAAAGCAAAGCATCTTGTGCTTCGGCGTCACTTTTTTCAGTGTAGAAGGTGTTGTTCGCAGCGAAATATTTAACGTTGTGCTTTTCGCAAAACCGAACAAGCGTTCGGTTCACCACTTGCTCTTCTTCCAAGCCGTGGTTATTCAATTCAGCATAGAAATCTTCACCGAATTGTTCCTTCCAGAAGACAAAAAGTTCTTCCGCTTTTTCTTCGCCAATGTTCAAAATGGTTGAAGGAATTTCACCCCAAAGTGAACCGGTGCAAAGGATAAGTCCTTCTTTGTATTCAAGCAAAAGATCGCGGCTAATACGCGGAACGTAATAGAATCCTTCAGTGTAAGCAATGGAAGAAAGCTTGGAAAGATTCTGATAGCCTTTGAAGTTTTTCGCGAGTAATACAACCGGATAACCATCGTCTTTCGCAGAGCGATCGGTGTGATTGCGACACATGTTTAATTCAGCACCAACAATGGGTTTGATCCCCTTCTTATGCGCAGCACTCACGAAGTGGAACGCGCCCATCATGTTTCCAGCGTCTGTAACAGCAACAGCTGGAGAACCCATGGCGATTGATTTTTTAATCAATGCGTCAATGGTCGTTGTACTTTGAAGAATACTGTATTGCGAGTGAACGTGGAGGTGAACAAACTTTTGATTTTCATCAACCTCAACAGATTGTGAAGTTTGTTCGGGAGTAAGTTCGCTTGATTTTTCAGATTTGAAATTGCTGTCTTGAAGAACAGGCGCTTCGTAAACAATTTCGTCTTTAGCTATTCCAGCAGAAGCAGGGATAACGCCAATGCGAATCAGTTCAAAGAAACATTTTCCGGTAGCAGCAACGTCGTAAGCCGCGTCGTGAGCCTCTTCGAATTTTACATGAAATAACTTTTCATGAAGTTCAGTCAAGGTAGGCCACTTGAACTTTCCGCCACGTCCGCCCGGAATAGCACAAAAGTCAGTTCCGAACTCTTTCGTGTCCATGCTCGAGATTTGCTCAAGCACGTTCGTTCTTCCTTCACGTAGAAATTCACATCCAACAATGTTGATGTCGAATTCAATGTTATGTCCGGCTACAAATTGTGTTTGAGCAAGTGCCGCTTCAAATTGGTCTAAACATTCATTCAGCGGAATACCTTCTTTCGTTGCGCGTTCCGTTGAAATGCCGTGTATTTTTTCTGATGTATAGGGAATGGAAAATCCATTCGGCTGAACAATAATACTTCCTTGCGAAATTAGGTTTCCGCGTTCACCGTGCAGCTGCCACGCCAATTGCACAAGCCTAGGCCAATTGTTAAAATCGGTCAGTGGCGCATTGTAGTTTTGAGGAAGGCCTGTGGTTTCGGTGTCGAAAATTAAATACATGGATGTTGTTCAGATAGGAGCATAAAATTACTACCTCCCTTTCGAATAATTAGACATTGTGGAAATCTTTCCGATGTCTTTTTTTGAACCAACTTGAATTTCGAAACACCAACATAGAAAAGAGACCAAGACCCAGGAAATAAACATAGTCTGAGGTCCAGATGATTGCAACGTCTGCGTCTGTATAAAACGAGATGTAATAGGCGTAGGCGAGGTACAGCACTGTCGTTGCAAGCTCAATAAAAAATCCTTGAATAGTCATTCCAGCGCCTTCTACCGCGGCAAGTAAAATACTGGTAATTGCAAATATTGAAATGGCGGGAAGCACAATGTACATGCTCTTCACCGTTAATCGCACGGTTTCATCATTGGCATTGAAAAGATGCGCAATGCTTTCCGGATAGAGCCAAAGTCCGTGCGTGAGTATTAAGATAAAACTGAAGTTCAGGAGTGCCAATCTTTTAATCACATTGAAAATTTCGCCGCTTCTTTTTTCAGCTAATAGTCCGGATACATATGTTTTCGTGGTGCTCGAGAATCCCAGGACGCTAACCCAAGCAAGCATATACATGTTTCGAACAATAAATGCACTTTGAAAAGAGTCATCGCCTTTCTTTTCAATGAAGGCGAAAAAGATGATCCAGATGCTCAATGCCACAAGCATTTGAAGCATAATTGGAACGCCTAACCGAAGAATTTCTTTGGTGTAATGAAATGGGACGCGGTATAAATTTCGAAACAAACGAACCTCTTTGTATTTCGCATGTAAGAGTGTGTACACGAAAAGAACAAGTGCTGCTGCGCCTTCACCCATGTTGGTTGCAATAGCAGCGCCTCTTACTTCCAACCGAGGGAAATTCATATTTCCAAAGATGAATAGGTAGTCGAAGACAATAGTGAATATCGCAACTGTAACAGTCGAGTATATCATGCTTCGCGTTAGGGCTATTCCAGACCAAAACGACTGAAGCACTTGTATGAACGTGAAGAAAATGAATCCGTATGCACGCGTTTCCGCAAATGTTTTCATGTAGTTGCGCGTTTCTTCATCTTCAATGCTTCGATCTAAAAATGTTGGGACGAAAAAAGCTAAAACAATAAACTGAATCAAGACAATGAATGCTCCAATGAAAAGTGCGTTTGCAAATACGGTTGGAATTTCTTCGCTTCTTCCTTCGCCGCGTTTGCGTGCAATTAATATTTGTGAAGCGTTCGCCAATCCTGCAGAAAGCATGGACAGTGCTATGTAGATGAGCCCAACGAAACTCACCGCACTCATGGCTTTTCCGTTCAATTGCGCTACGAAAAAATTATCGACGAGTACAACGATAAATTGCACGAATGCACCCATACACAAGGGAAGAGCCATTTGTAAAAGGGCTCTGTTGTTTGTGCTTAGTGCAATTTTTTCAGACATGTTTTTTGTTGTGCCATTCGGCTTCAATGTGCTTCCACCAATGAATGCTGTGACGCGCCCATTCAAGTTTTAGCTCCAATTTTTCTTGGTCGCTCAATTGCCAATCAAGAGAACTGCCGCGCAAGTTAGTGGTTAAATGCTGCAACGCAATGCTGGTAGCGGCAGAGACGTTAAGGCTTTCGGTAAAGCCTTGCATAGGAATGTGCACGAGCACATCGGCTTGTTCAACCATGTAGTCACTTGCGCCAGAAAGTTCTGTGCCCATGACCAATGCTGTTTTTTGCGAAAGATCTAATTCAGAAAGAGGAATGGAATTTCCATGCAAGTGAGTTACTGCTAAACGGTATCCTTTGTTTTTCAAATCACGAACACATTCAGCGGTATTGCTGCGCGTTGAATTGTATCTGTGAAGGGTTAACCATTTTCCTGCTCCTTTTGAAATACGTTGAAGGTGTTGAAACGGATTGGTATTCTCTATTAAGTATCCGTCTTGAATACCGAACGATTCCATGCTTCGAAGAATAGCGCTGGTGTTGTGCGATTGATAGAGATCTTCAAGCACAACGGTTAAATATCTTGTGCGCAAATTAACGACCTCGTCGAAGCGCTGCTGTTTGAAGGGGGTAAGCGCTTCACAGAAGAGGTCGTATAATTCTTGACTCATGGCGTGCAAAAATAAAAAGGGCTGCCGAAGCAGCCCTCATATTTTTCGTAACTGAAAATTACTTCACTTTAGAAGATAACTCAGTACCAGCTTTGAACTTAACTACTTTCTTAGCTTTGATAGTGATTTCTTTACCAGTTTGTGGGTTACGTCCTTTACGAGCCGCACGCTTTGAAGTAGAGAAAGAACCGAAACCAACTAGGGCAACACGGTCGTCTTTTTTCAACGCTTTAGTAGTTACTTCGATGAATGCATCTAATGCACGCTTCGAATCAGCTTTAGAAAGCTTAGAAGAAGCTGCGATAGCTTCAATCAATTCTGCTTTGTTCATTTTGTTTTGGTTTTTATTAATTAAACATTTGTTTGTTATCCCAAATGTAAAAGAAGCATTTTCTAATTCGCAAGTAAACACTGAGAATTTTTGTCATTTTGTTGAAAAAAGCGCGTTGTTGTTCATAACCACGAGGTTTTGGTTCTGAAATGCCTTGATTTGCTAGCTTCTAGCGCATGAAAAAGCCCGCAATTGCGGGCTTTTTGGTTTTGTAATGAAGAAGATTATTCTGATTTTTTTCTTCCAATAATGAAATAAACAATGGCTCCTATAGGAATCACCATCAATCCGAAGTATGCAGCAGGATCATCACTCAACGCATTCTTCACAATGAACCAGGCGACTACAGCAATAAACAAGATGGGTAATACAGGGTAAAGTGGCGATTTGAAAATGCCGTCTGTTTGTCCCATTTTTTTCATTCTGAAAATGAATATTCCTGAGCAAGCCATTGCAAGGAAGAACCACTCAGTAATGGTCACGTAAGTATACAGCGCTTCAAATTTCCCCCAAACGAAGATGAGTACAATCGCCCAAGCTGACTGCAAGAGAATAGCATTAACGGGCACACCGAATTTCGGATGTGATTTTCCAAACGCTTGAAAGAATAATCCTTCATTCGACATTTGTTGAACAATACGCGGAGTTGCAAGAACGTATAGACCTGCACATCCGAATACAGAAAGTGCAATCAAAATAGAAACAGCTAACGACCCTCCGGGAATAATTTTTTCCATTGCGTCTGCTGCTAACGTTTTGCTATTTTGAATTTCTTCAATGCTCAACACGTTCATATAGCCAATGCTTACGAGCACATATGAGAGCGTTACGACTAATGTTCCAAGGATAAGGGCTAGGGGAACGTTTCGCTTTGGATTTTCGGCTTCGTTTGTTACGAAGCTGGCATAATGCCATCCCGTGTAAGACCATAGCACTCCAACAAATGCTTTGGCCCAACCAAAACCTTGTGCTTTTTCATTTGTGAAAATTTCTGAAACAGAAATGCTGTTCTCGAAGATGTTATTCGTTCCCAAAAAGAGAAGAAGAATAAGCAATCCATAAATACCAATAATTTTCAAGACCGTCGACACGTTTGCAAACCATTTCGAGCTGTCTAAACTGAACATGTTGAACAATGTGAGAATGACAATAGATACAGCAGCAACAACCGGAAGCAAGGTATCTGAGAATCCGATTATCTTTTGAGAGTAATCAGCGAAAACAACAATAAGCGCAGCAATGGTTCCTGAAGAAACCACCGTGAGCAAACACCATCCGTATAAAAACGCGGGAAGTGGTCCGAAGGCTTCCTTCAAATAGGTATAGATACCTCCGCCTTTTGGAAATCGTCCACCCATCTCTGCGTAGACCAATGCTCCGATCATCGATACCAATCCTCCTGCAATCCACAAGATGGTCATCCACATCGGATCGGGCACCTCTTTGGCAATACTCGTAGGTGTTTTGAAAATTCCAGAGCCAATGGTACTTCCAATGGCTATCATGGTTAATGCGAAAAGCGAGAGTCCTTTTTTATTCATAATTCAGATTGAATGGTTTCAAATATATTCCGCTTTTCAGGAAGGACGTTCGAAATATAGAAAAGTGTTCGTAAATTTGTAAGAATGAAGTTCGTAGAAAAAATAAAATTGTCTGCCGGTCGACGTGCATTGGGTAAGTTGCCCGATGCTACGCGTATTCGTTCAGGATCTAATTTTCACGATGCGCAGTCAATAGGTATTTTGTATGTCGACAATGACGAGCGTTACTTCAATAAGATAAAGGCATTTGCCAAATATTTGAAAGACAAGTTTGGCGTGCGTCATGTGAAATGCGTTGGATTCGTAAACGATTCAGGAAAGAATCTTCCAATTTGGCAATCACAGAAATTAGAGTTTGAATACTTCACAAAGGACGATTTGAATTGGTACTTGCGTCCTGTTCAGAACGTTTCGAAATTCATCAAAGAAGATTTTGACATTCTCATTGACTTAACAAATGGAGATCACATTCCGTTGAATTTTATTTTCAAAGAGAGTAAAGCAAAAATGAAAGTAGGTCTCCGCGATTCGCGCGCTGCTCGTCAGTGTGACCTCATGATTGACTTGGGCGATAATCCTACCATCGACAAGTATCTTCAGAATCTGGATGTGTATTTAAGTAATCCGCAAATAAAATAACAATGAGAGAGAAGTTGAGAGGATTAGGTGTAGCAATGGTTACGCCTTTTCGCAAAGATGGTTCAGTGGATTTCGCTGGACTGAAAAAGTTAACGGCGCATTTAATTGAAGGTGGAGCCGACTATTTAGTAGTTCAAGGAACAACTGGAGAGTCTGTAACATTGACAAAAGAGGAGAAGCAAGAAGTTGTAGATGCGGTTCTCGAGGCAAACAATGGCATGAAGCCAATCGTTTTAGGTTTAGGTGGAAACAACACCTACGAATTGGTTCAGCAATTAAGCAGATTAGATACCGACGGAATAGATGCAATCCTTTCCGTTACCCCATATTACAACAAGCCAACACAAAACGGATTGGTTGAGCATTACAAAGCGTTAAGCGAAGCAAGTAAAATTCCTATTGTATTGTACAATGTGCCAGGAAGAACAGCGGTGAATATGCTGCCAGATACAGTTGCAAGAATTGCATTTGAATGCAAGAACATCATTGGTATCAAAGAGGCGAGTGGAAGCGTTGAACAAATCATGAATGTCATCAACGTTACTCCGAAAGAGTTCATGGTTATCAGCGGCGACGATGCATTGACATTGCCTCTTCTTTCTGCAGGATGCGACGGTGTGATCTCTGTAGTTGGAAATGCTTTTCCGAAAGAATTTGCTCAAATGATCAATGCAGCATTAAACAACAATTACGAAGAGGCGAGAGCCATTCATTACAAACTTTTAGATTTAATTCACTTGTTGTTTGCGGAAGGAAATCCAGCCGGTATCAAAGAAGTATTGGCTCATCTCGACATTTGCGAAAATTACTTGCGTCTGCCGCTTGTTCCTGTTTCGGAAAAGTTGAGTGATAAGATTCGGAAGTACTTGGTCGAAGAAGAGTTTATGTCCTAAAGGACGAATGTGGCAGAGTCACTAATGTTGCGAAGCAACGAATGCCAGAGGCGAATGTGCTGAAGCACGAATGTCTTTGACGAATGCCCTTTGGGCGAATGTGCAAGCACGAATGCCGTTGGCGAATGTCTTCGACGTTTCAGTTTAATACTTTGAATTCTTTTCGTTTTGGAGTTTCTTTCTCATGGCTGTTGAGAGTGCGTAGAGTGTTGCTCCTATGGCTCGGATTTGCTTGTTTAATTCATTGAATTCTTCCGTCGGAATGTACTCTGTTTCATGCAAAAGGTTAATCCAGTATTTTGTTTCACTGGCTTCTTTGAATGCAATAAAAACCTTGTGGGTATAATCTTTCAAAGATTCTGCACTTCGAGCCTCATGAAGATTCGCACTTATAGAAGTGGCACTTCGAATAAGTTGATTGGAAATGTTGAACTCTCTTTCTTGTGTTTGCAGTCGCTTACCTAATTTAACTGCTGTTACCGCAAAGTCTTTTGCTGTTTGATGAATTGGAATCATAGTTTTAATTTTTCGACAAAGATGTTGTGTCACTTCACGAAAAAAAAGAAACCCATATTCTCATAACAATTGTCACGAAACGCTGAAACGCAATGTATTCAAGGCTTTTCGGATATTTACCCGCAGCATAACTTACGTGTTTACACATTAGCCGCAGGCATTCGTTCGAAGAGCATTCGCCCTACGGGCATTCGTGGCTCTGCCACATTCGCCTCCGGCATTCGTTGCTTCGCAACATTAGTGGCTCTGCCACATTCGTCCTTCGGGCATTCGTGCTTCAGCACATCAGTACCCCTCGTCGAAGTACCTCCTCACCCCTCTCTTTCCTTCATTCAGAAATAACTCCTTCTGCTCTTGTGAAAGCTTCTTCACCTTCGGGCCAATGCCTGCATCTGAAATGCTAATGGTTCGCTCCCAGTCGAGTTCAGTTAACATGAAGCGATTGAGGTTTTCCTTCATGATGTAATACACACTTCCCACCAAATCTTTCGTGCTGTGAATGGGATAATAAGGATCCGTTTTCGTCTTGGTGCGATCTACGGTTATCTGATACTCACTGTCTATGCGGAAGCCTAAGGTTATCATTGGATCTTGCACATAAGGTGCTTGATCGAACACCCAGATCGGATAGTTCGAAAGAAATCCACCGTCTAAACAAACGTGATCGCTGTCGGCATAATGACGAACATCTACGCGCTGTCCTTCATCGTTCATTACGAAAGGCTCGTAGTAAAGAGGCACAGCCATGCTCGCGCGAACAGCATCTACAATGCGCATGCGTGGATAACGGTAATAATCGAAATACTCTGCTTTTTGATGATTCATGCACGTGGCCGTAACCACCAATTCACGGTAGGTTGAATCTTTATCGGCGAGTTTCTTCAACTCCATAAATGTGATGTCCTTGTTTCCGGTTTTTGCAGCGACGAGCTCCTCCATCCATCTCAAAAAACGCTCTCCGCGGTAGTACCCCATACGTTTGCGCAGTCGGTGAATCCCTCCAATAAACAATCCGCCACCATCGTTCAATTTCGCGAAGTTCATTCCGCCAATAATCACTGAAATTTCTGTTGGAGTATAGCCCACCGCCAGCAGACATGAGGTGATCGCTCCTGAAGATGCGCCGGCAACGCGACGAATGTCTTTCAAGTAACCGCGCGAATCCATTTCCATAAGTGCACCGCAATAAGCCACCCCACGAATTCCGCCGCCTTCGAAAACAAGATTTTCGAAATGCGCATGAGCGAGTCTATACTGACGCTCCATCTGTGCCATGACGTGAGGCGGTTCAGCTTGTGCACATAAAAATTTCGAACTAAAAAAAAGTGCGATTAATATAAAGAGGTGTTTACTTTGAAGCATAATTCAAAATTACATAGAATGTCAAAAATTCATTTGGAAATAATAGCGACAAATCCAGAGTCTTGTTTAATTGCAAACGAGAACGGAGCAACGCGTCTTGAAGTATGTTCGGCTTTACAAGTTGGCGGATTAACTCCAGCATTGTCACTTATTGAATTTGCCGTTGAACGAACTTCTTGCGATATAGCTGCCCTCATTCGCTTGCGTGAAGGATCGTTTGTTTATTCTGAAGAGGAAATTAAAATAATGTGCAACGACATTCGTCGTTCAAAGGACAAAGGAATTAAAGCCGTTGTGGTGGGCGCTTTGAATGCCGATGGAACAATAGATTTCAAAGCATTGGAGCGATTTGTAAAAGCTGCAAATGGCATAGACGTCGCCTTTCAACGCGCCTTCGATGTTTGCACCAATGGCGACGAAGCCATTGCGCAATTGGAAAGTGCTGGATGCAAGCGATTGCTTTCTTCCGGAAAAAAAATGACTTGTATTGAAGGAATTGATAATTTGAAACGCTACGCTTCACTAGCGAACACCATGGAGATTATGCCGGGTTCAGGACTTCGCAGTTCGAACATTGCGCACGTGTATGACGATTGTTTTTCAAGCTATCACACAAGCGCTTCTGAGATTGTCCATGCAGGCGAACTAGGCGTTATGCCGAAGGAATACCTTCGTGCAAATGCCGAAGAAGTTCGCGCCATCGCACAATTTCTTTCCGATAAATAAGCCGTTCAATCTCTTTCCTCGCATTCCGTTGTAAATTCGCGGCATGGCAGTGGAAATCAAAAATAAAAAAGCGCTCTTTCAATATTTCATTTTGGAAGAGTTCACTGCTGGTATTGTTTTAACTGGAAGTGAAATCAAGAGCATTCGCGCGGGTAAAGCAAACATTGCTGAGGCCTATTGTAAGTTGAATGGAAATTCTCTGATTATTCTGAACATGAACATTGCGCATTACGGCAATGCTGGATACGCGCAACACGAAGAACGACGTGTGAAGACGCTGCTACTTCAACAAACAGAAATAGACAGATTGAAGCGCAAGTTGAAAGACACGGGTATGACCATTGTCCCCATGCGCTTATTCATTTCTGAAAAAGGCTGGGCTAAATTGGATATCGCTTTAGCAAAAGGTAAAAACGTTGGAGACAAACGCGCCGACGTTAAAGATAAAGACCTAAAACGCGAAGCGGATAGAGCTAAACTCCGCTAGTCCCTAGCCAACGGCAATCGCAGCTCTGCTGCATTCGTGCTTCAGCACATTCGCCTCCGGCATTCGTTGCTTCGCAACATTAGTGGCT
>JANQWV010000004.1 GCA_030729695.1 Flavobacteriales bacterium
AATTCACTAAGTTGTATCAAAGCAAAAACAGAATAATTAATCATGTCGCGAAAACCGCTGTCGATTCCTTCTGAAACAAGGGTTTTGCCTGAATTGTCTTCGATTTGTTTGATGCGTAAGATCTTCATGAGAATTAAATCGGTGAACGATGAAACTCGCATGTCGCGCCATGCTTCACCGTAATCGTGATTCTTGTTCATCATTAATTCTTTTGTGATTTGTGCTTGCTCTGTATACAGGGCAATTGCATTTTCTGCTTGAAGTTCTAGTGGAGCATTTGTAGGTAATTCTAACTGAATTAGAGCCATTAAGCTGTAGTTAATGATACCTACAAATTCATCTTCAATACCTTCTCCAACTTTGCTTTCTCCCTTCTCTTCTAAGGTGCGAATACGTTGCGCCTTGATGAAAATTTGATCGGTTAAACTGGAAGGACGTAAAATTCTCCAAGCTGTGCCGTAGTCGTGTGTTTTCTTTTGGAAGAGATCGACACATTTTTGAATGGCCTGATCGTATTGTGCAGAAGTGTCTTTTATTGCGCTCATGATTCGAAATGCAAATGCGATGAAATTGTTCATCTTTGCGTTTCAAAGATACATCTTGAAATGAATTCCTCCGCCTCACTCCCATTGGTAATGGGAATTTTAAATGTCACACCCGATTCCTTCTACGCTGGAAGTCGCTCTAATTCTGAAAAGGACATTTTATTTCGTGTGGAAAAAATGATTTCCGATGGAATGGACATTTTGGATTTGGGCGGACAATCGACTCGTCCGGGTGCGATTTATATTTCTTCCGAAGACGAATTGAATCGTGTCTTGCCAGTGGTTCGTTCCATTCGAAAAGAATTTCCTGAATTAACGATAAGCATCGATACATTTTATAGTGAAGTTGCACTTCCTTGTATTCACGAAGGAGCTCAATGGATAAACGATGTTTCAGGTGGAAGAATGGATTCGAAATTGTGGACTGTCGCAGCGGAAACGCAATGCACCTACGTGCTTATGCATTCGCGCGGTGATTCTTCCAACATGAAAACATTGGCCAACTATGAAGACGTGGTTGAAGAGGTTTATTCCTATTTCCAAAATGAAATTGAAAAATTGAATCAGCTTGGAGTTTCGAAAATAGTTCTTGACTTGGGTTTCGGTTTCGCGAAAAATAAGGAGCACAATTTCGATTTGCTTCAGAATTTGGATCGATTTACAAAATTCGCATACCCTGTATTGGCAGGAGTTTCAAGAAAAAAGATGATTCAACAAACATTGAATACCACCGCTGAAGAAAGTTTAAATGGAACTACGGTGCTTCATGCCTTCGCTTTGGATCGCGGAGCATCTATTCTGCGTGTGCATGACGTGCTTGAAGCTAAACAAGCGGTTGAATTATACAGCGCGCTTACCTTCCGCGGCTAACAGGGTATTTTGCATTAACGACACAATGGTCATAGGTCCTACTCCACCCGGAACTGGAGTAATGAAACTGCATTTCTGTGCGACTTCATCAAATGCTACATCACCTAAAAGTCTGAATCCACTTTTCTTCGAGGCATCCACTACACGGGTAATTCCCACGTCAACAACTACTGCTCCTTCCTTCACCATGTTTCCTTTCAGGAACTCAGGTTGACCAATTGCAGCGATGATGATATCAGCTGATTGACAAATCTCTTCCACGTTTTTTGTTTTACTGTGGCAGAGGGTTACTGTGCAGTTTCCGAACGGATGATTCCGTTGAAGTAAAACTGAAACTGGAAGACCAACTATGTGTGATCTTCCCAACACAACCGCATGTTTTCCTGAAGTTTGAATGTTGTTTCTTCCCAACAAAGTAATAATTCCCATTGGAGTTGCAGGAAGAAAAGTTGGAAGATTCAACATCATTTTTCCAACTGATTCAGGATGAAATCCGTCGACATCTTTGCTTGGCGAAACAGCCATTAGCACCTTCTTTTCATTGATGTGTTTCGGAAGTGGCAGTTGAATAATATAGCCATCAACAGTATCGTTTTCATTCAGCGATAGAATGGTCTGAAGGACTTCTTCCTCAGAGCAATCTTCATTTAACTGAACAAGCGT
>JANQWV010000005.1 GCA_030729695.1 Flavobacteriales bacterium
ATTTTTTCGGAACCCATTTGTTTTCTTCAGCACCTAATTCCTGAGCTGCTGCGCGCGAAAGAGTGAAGAGATAATCAGACAATCTATTTAAATACTGAATGAAAATTGGATTCACAGTTGAAAGCTCTGCAAGAGCTGTCGCAGTGCGTTCGGTTCTTCTACATACCGTTCGTGCAATGTGAATGTGCGACACGGTAGCGTGTCCACCCGGAAGAATGAAGTGCTTCAATTCAGGAAGCATCGAAGTCATTCGATCAATTTCCTGTTCAAGATTTTTAGATGCGTTTTCTGGAAGTGCAGGAAGTTGAATTTTTTCAGCTTGCTCAGGTTCTGTAGCCAGATGACTTCCAACAACAAAAAGATTGTTTTGAACTTCACGAAGGGTTCCTTTGTGTGAAGGAAGCAAATCCGACACAAGACCAATGAATGAATTCAATTCATCCACATCACCATAGGCCGCAATGCGAATGTGGTGTTTCGGAAGTCGCGTTCCGCCCAATAACATGGTTTTTCCGTCGTCGCCTTTCTTCGTGTAAATCTTCATACTCTTATTCTTTAATGGGTTCTGGTAAATTCCAAGTTCCGCGTATCACAAACCGAACGGTTGTTCGGTTTCTTTGTTCCAACAAAACTTCTTTGTACTGAAGTAGTTGTTGCATAACCATTGGTTTAGGGTGACGAATGGTTAAGATTGAGACGTAGTCGTTGTATCTAACATTGAAATCGCTCAACTGTTCAATGAGCGCCTTTAATTTATTTTTATCGGAAGGAATACATACCGAAAAATTAAGCGCCGAGTTTTCCATCATGTGCACGTGCACGCCAAGATTAGCAAAGGTGTTGAAGATGAAAGTTAGGTTATCTTCCACCACAAAGCTGAAATCTTTGGTAGAAATAGAAACCAGGGTTTGGTTTTGTTTCAAAATGTAAGATGCAACTTCCAATTCGGAATTGGCTTTCTCTACAATGCGCGTTCCCTCTGCATTCGGATTCAAGAACGACTTAATATAAAGTGGAATGTTCTTGTTTTGAAGCGGCTTAATGGTTCTTGGGTGAATCACACTCGCACCGTAATACGCCAACTCTACTGCCTCGCGAAACGAAATCTCTTTGAGAAGTTGTGTCGGCATGAAGCACTTCGGATCTGCATTCAATAAACCGGGGACATCTTTCCAAATGGTTACCGATTCCGCATTCAATAAATAAGCGAAGATCGCTGCGGAAAAATCCGAACCCTCGCGACCTAAGGAGGTTAGATGCGTTGCAAGATTCTTCGAAAGATGTTTCACAAGGTCCTCCGGAAGGTCTTGCGAAGCACCTTCGGAACGATCTTGCAACGCATCTTGTATTACACCTTCGGAACGACCTTGCGGAGCAACTGGCGCCTTTGAGGCGCCGATAAAGCCCTGAAGGACAAGCGTTGAATGCGATTGAAATTCACTTTGAAGTGAAGCAACTCTTTGTTCACTCATTTCCCAAAGCACCCGCGCATCGCGGAAGCGCGAGTCCGTAACCACATAATCGGCGCTGTTCAAACGCTTCGAAGAAAGATTGTTCTGATTGAAATATGCATTCACAATAGCAGTAGACAAATACTCGCCGTAACCGATAATGCGATCGTACTCTTCGTCGAAACTGTCGGTGATGTCATTCTTGCAAATTTGTGCAAGCGTGTCAAACACTAAAATCCAATCGGTATCGGTATCAACCGATAATTCCTTTGCAATGTTGTGATGAAATTCAAAAATCTCTTGCAGTTCACTTTCGAAATTCTTTCCTTCGAAACGCTTGCTGTGAATGGTTTCCAACGCGTTCGTGGTTTTACCCATGGCAGATACAATCACAATTTTGTTTTCAGGAAAACCTTTCAAAATGTCGCACACGTTTCTTACCGCTTCTGCATTTCGAACCGAAGCTCCTCCGAATTTATGCACTGTTACTTGTGCCATGCTGCCTCTCTTATTTGTTCAGTAAATAAATATCCATTTAACCACTCTGCTGAAAACGAAGCGTTGTACTTTCTGTAGAAATTCAACGCGGGTTCATTCCAGTCGAGCACCTGCCACGTCATTCCGTGGAAATTCCGTTCAGCACAAACATTCGCAACCGCTTCAAACAAGCGGGCGCCAATGCCGTTGCCACGAGATTCTTCCTTCACCACAATATCTTCCAAATAAATCATAGGACCTTTCCAAGTGCTGTATCGAATATAATAAAAGGCAATTCCTACAATTTGTTCATTTCGCTCTGCAACAAAAAATTCGAAATGTGGATTTTCTTGAAATCCCCATGCCTCCATTTGTTCAACAGAAACAACAACCGCTTCGGGTTCTTTTTCGTACACTGCTAATTCTTGAATCAGGGCAAGCGCTTCGCGCAAATCGGCCTTCGTTCCTTTTCGAACGTGTGTCATTTCCATGGCGCAAAGTAAAAGCAAAAAACAATCAAATACATCCTGTTGTACCTTTGCACCATGGCAGGAGTACGTTTAGAAAAATTCGGTTCATTAATCAAGCGCGAGTTATCGGTGTTGTTTCAACAAAATTCGCGTGAGTGGTTGGGTGGAACCATGGTAACCATTACGCAAACACGTGTGGCTCCCGATTTAAGTTTAGCACGAATTTACATCAGTGTTTTTCCTTCAGATAAAAAGGAGGAAACGTTGAAATTGTTGAAGCAAAACCATTCTTCGGTGAAAAGAGAATTGGGTTTGAAGGTGGGAAAGCAAATGCGCAAAGTTCCTGAGTTGCAGTATTACATTGACGACTCATTGGACTATTACGAGACGATTGATAATTTATTGAAGAAGTAAGCATGCATTACGATCCGATTAAACGCAGTTTAGGAAGTGTTTTCAATAGCACGCCGTTCTTGCGTAAGTTGTTTTATTTTTTGTTAGACGTGTTGCTTCTTCGTTCATGGCATATACGCAGTGAGCTTAGAAAACTCAATGGCAGTGCGGTGAAGCAGATATTGGATGCCGGATCAGGATTCGGACAGTATTCGTTCTGGATGAGTAAGAAGTTTTCTCAAGCCGAGATTTTAGCAGTAGATGTGAAGGAAGAGCAAGTAGCTGATTGCAATGCGTTCTTCCAACAATTGGGAAAGAAGCAAGTGAAGTTTGAAGTGGGTGATTTGGTGACGTTTGTTCAGCCGGAGAAATTCGATTTGGTTTTGTGCGTAGACGTTATGGAGCACATCGAAGAAGATGTTCAGGTGTTGACCAACTATTGCAACAGTTTGAAAACGGGAGGCATGCTTTTGATTAGCACGCCGAGTAATATGGGTGGAAGTGACGTGCACGATGACGGAGAGACTTCGTTTATCGAAGAGCACGTTCGCGATGGTTATGGCATTGATGAGATTGAAGAGAAATGTCTTCGTGCCGGATTCTCGAAAGTAGATGCGCGATACAGTTACGGTGCTCCCGGAAAGATTTCTTGGAAGTTGTCTATGAAATATCCGATGCTTATGTTGAATAAGTCGAAGGCGTTTTTCATTGTGTTGCCGATTTATTATCTGGTAACCATGCCATTCGCGTTGTTGTTGAATGTGTTCGATGTGAAAGGAACGCACAGCACAGGAACAGGACTAATAGTTAAAGCTTGGAAGTAAGATGAAGTTCTTAATTGTTGGACTGGGAAACATAGGCGCAGAATACGCGAATACCCGTCATAACATTGGGTTCTTGGTTGCCGACGAGTTGGCGGCAAAGCATAACGCGACTTTTTCTACAGAGCGTTACGCCGACAAAACAGAATTTCGTTCGAAGGGAAAGACATTCATTGTCATTAAACCTTCCACCTACATGAATTTATCTGGAAATGCTGTGCGCTATTGGATGCAGCAAGAGAAGATTTCGTTGGAGCATGTCATGGTAGTAACCGACGATTTGGCTTTGCCTTTTGGAAAGGTTCGCATGCGCGGCAAGGGCAGTGACGGTGGTCACAACGGCTTGAAGCACATTCAGCAGATTTTGAATTCGGGAGATTACGCGCGTATTCGCGTGGGTGTAGGGAAGGAGTTTGCTAAAGGCCAGCAAGTAGACTATGTTTTAGGCGAATGGACCGGCGAAGAGAAGGAAGGTCTTGAGGCTGTGGTTCAGAAATCGGCTCAAGGTTGTCTGTCGTTCGCCTTCATAGGATTGGACCTTACCATGAACACGTTTAATTCGAAGTAGTGTGTTTTTCTATATTCTGGGTTTAATTGTTCTTGATGTGAGACTTGAGTATAGCCAAAAGGTGTTTTTCAAACTCTAACAACTAGACAATCAATAGAGAAGACTATTTTCATAGTATTATTCCGAAAATTCTTACGTTTTTTGTTAATTGTTTTGTAATATTGAACTCCTTAAATAAACTAATCAACCAAAACCAAAAATAAAATAAAATGAGAAGTAAGTTTTTACTCGTGTTGTGCATGTTAGCGGCCAATGTTATAATGGCTCAGACCGAAGAGAAAGGTCAGAAATACAGAAGAAGTTCCCTCAATATGATGTTGTTGGGATCAGATCAATTTCCAATGAAAGACGTTGTGATGGGATCTTGGGCGAATTACCCATTCCCAAATAAGTACAATAATCATAGTTTGGCTGAACGTTCAATTGATCTTGAATCTATTGTGTTGTCAGACAAAGAATTAATGGCAAATGGATTTTTGAACGATACGTTGAAAACGCCTGCTGATCTTCTTAAAGCTACAATTAAGCTAAAGAACATGAAGTACACCACGTCAGATAGTTCTAGAGCTGTTGTGTTGCCAAGTGAAAAAGAAATGTACCAATTGAAGATCAATAAGATCATGGCTGAAAAGCAGATTGCTAAGCAAATGGTAGCAAAGTGGTACAGTAGAAATGAAAAGGGAGAGCTTGGCACGGCCCTTATTGAGGAGAGAGGAGTTTTCTCGGCAAACAAATCGGATGTAGCGACAGCAGGTACTTCTGAAGCTGGTGAAGCTTTATTAAAGGAGCTTGGTAAAGATTTAATTGCTAATTCATTCACTACTTTCACGAAGATTGATTTTTTCGAAAATGAACCCGTAGCAAGAGTTGTAAGAGATGTGGCAAAGCAAGAGGTTATGAAGAAGTTGGCAGGAAAGCCGCAGGTACTTATCGACAAAGCAATGCAAGGTCTAGATTTGGCTTACGACAAGGCCAAAGACGGTTATACGCTAGTTTCAAAAACTTGGTTGTATCAACTCGAGTGGAACGACACCATTCTTAATAAGTTGTATGACATTTGGGGTAATCCAGCAGCTTTTGACACGACCAATATGTTTAAAATGAAATTTTTAGGTTCTAACTACAATACGAGTACGATTTTATTCTCGAAAGAGGGAAGAACTATAGAGCAAATGATTGATCTTGCATTGGTTAGAAATATTGATAATACATTAGCGAAACTTCAAAAGGAGTATGATGTGTTCAAACCAAAAGTTCCAATTCTTTCAGTTGACCCAATTACTGCTGATATCGGATCAAAAGAAGGTTTGAAAGGTGGCGAAAGTTTTGAAGTGTTAGAGTTAAACGTTGATCCAAAGACTGGTGTAAGTGAGTATAAAGTAGTAGGAAAAATTAAAGTCGATAAGAAAAAAGTTTGGGACAACACCTACAGCATGAATCAAACGAAAGAAGTTGTTTTAGACAAGGACGGAAATCCTATTCCTGAATTGACAGCGACTTCGTTCAAGGGTGGTGGAAGCAAAATGTATCCAGGATTACTCCTCAAGCAAATTAAATAATCATAAAAAGTATAAGATCATGAAAAATGTATTGGGAATCTTAAGTTTTTGTTTTTTGTTCAGTGTTATTGGCTACGGTCAAGCAAAGAAGAAAGCAGACAATGAAACCTTCGAGTGGAGATACGAAATTGAAGTAGTAAATACGGGCACTCAGGGCACAAAGCAAGTAAAGATTTGGACTTATTCTAAGAAGGCAGATGTTGCTATGGAACAGGCAAAGAAAAATGCTGTTCACGGAATAATTTTCAAAGGAATGCCAGATAATGGTGCCGTTAGAGGAGACAAAGCAATGGCTCAAGATCCGAATCTTGAAGTGACTCAAGCGGAATTTTTCCAAGAGTTCTTTAAAGATGGAGGTAAGTATTCAAAGTATGTAACGCTTGTGAATAATGGCGCCATTGCTGCTGGAGATATCATGAAAATCGGTAAAGAATTTAAAGTTGGCGTTGTTGTTAGCGTAAATACTGCAGGCTTGAGAAAAGACTTGGAGGCAGCTGGAATAATTAAATCTCTATCAAATGGTTTTTAATCTGAAATTCAAATTATTTTCCCTAATTGTTATAGCAATCGGATTAAGCTCTTGTGCTGCACAGAGTGGAGCGTATTCTAATCCAATTAATTGTCTAGGTGTCGAAATGGACGGTTCCCAAACGCTCGAAAGCTGGGGTTCTGGACGTAACAGATTCGATGCCGTTGAACAAGCGAAAAAAAATGCGATCAACGAGGTATTATTCAAGGGAATTCTTAATGGAAAGCCAGAATGCGAGCGAAAGCCATTGGTTCCTGAAGTGAATGCTCGTGAGAAATACGCGTCATACTTTAACGCATTTTTTGCAGATGGTGGTGAGTATTTGAACTACATCACGTTGCAGGATGAGCGCTTTGACGATAAAATTGGTCGTGGTAAACAAAAAGGTTCGAACAGCGTTTCAAACCGCGTGATTGTTCGCGTGATGAGACCTGATTTGGAGCAAAAACTTAGAAAAGACGGAATTCTTAAATAGAAAAAAATGAAAAAGATATTTTTAACAACATTAACACTCCTAAGCCTAACAATTGGTAGCTGGGGTCAGGCAAAGAAACCAACCATTATGGTTGTTCCTAGTGATGCTTGGTGTAATATCAATGGATATACTCAAACATTCGATAATCAAGGTAAGACTGTTGTAGTTCCAGATTACAAGCGTGCCTTACAAGAGAACACTGATTTACTTGCTGTAATCAGTAAGATCAATGAAATGATGACTGAGAGAGGGTTCCCATTAAAGAACTTGGAATCAGCATTAAAGACTCTTGAAAGCAATGCGGCTGAAGATGCAATGACCACCAGTAAGAGTGGTGCAGAGCAAAGTCAAAGCCCGGTAGATAAGTTGAAACAAGTTGCAAAAGCAGATATTATTATGCAGTTAACTTGGACTGAAGTAAAACGCGGACCAGAGTTGGCTGTTGATTTTAACTTGCAAGGTCTAGATGCATATACTGACAAGCAAATCGCGGCTGCAAGCGGAAAAGGTCCAAGCAGAATGTCATCAACGGCTCCTGATTTGTTGAGAGAAGCAGTTCTTGCTCAAATCGATGGTTTCAACATTCAACTTCAGAGTCATTTCGATGACATGTTCACAAACGGAAGAGAAATCATTTTGAGAATCACAAAATTCGATTCTTTTGATGGCGATTTAGAATCTGAATATGCTGGAGAAGAATTAGGCGCGCTAATTGAAACATGGGTAAACGATAATACTGTGAACCACAGATTCAATACAACTGACGCAACTGAGAACATGATGCTTTTCGAACAAGTTCGTATACCATTGTTTGACGCGAATAATAAGCCAATCGATGCAAGAGGTTGGGCTAAGGGTCTTCAAAAGTATTTGAAAAATACGCATCAAATTGAAGCTAAATTGAAAATGAAAGGTTTAGGTCAGGCTCAAATAGTAATAGGCGAAAAATAATTAAAGTCATGAAAAAAATATATCTATTCAGCTTAGCTTTCGTTTTAAGCTTGTCATCAGTGGCGCAAACAAAGTCTTCCGACGCAGGAAGAATTGTTTTGAACACAGTGGTGCCAGAGCAAATTGAAGGCTTGACGGGTACTGCTAAAGCCAATTTGGAGAATAAATTAAGCCAAATTGCCACCAAAAATGGTATGGGAGGTTCTGCTTTGAATCCGCGATTTGTGCTTGCTGCAAATGTTATTGTTCAGACAAAGGATATAACACCAACGGCTCCCCCCATGCATGCATACACCATTGAGGTAACCTTGTTTATCGGTGATGGAATTGAGGGAACCAAGTTTGCAAGTACTTCTGTAACCCTAAAGGGTGTAGGAGAGACAGAGACGAAGGCATACATGATGGCGTTGAAGAACTTAAAAGTAAACGATGCCAAGTATCAAACCTTTATTGAAACTGGAAAGAAGAAGATAGTAGACTACTACATTGCGAAATGTGATTTTATTATCAAGGAAGCCCAGCAGCTTGCTTCAAGAGCAGAATATGATGCAGCTATTGCAAAATTAGTTGCTGTTCCTGAGGTATGTAAAGAGTGCTACGATAAGGCAATGGATGCAGTAGCGCCAATTTTTAAGCAGCAGATTGATAGAACTTGTAAGTTGAATTTGGCTAGCGCTACTACAGTTTGGAATGCAGGTCAGAACTCAGATGCTGCGTCAGAAGCTGGAAAGTTACTTTCGGTTATCGACCCAAATTCAAGTTGTTTTGCCGATGCTAAATCTTTGTCAGATCAAATTGCAAAGCGTGTTTTAGAATTAGATAAACGCGAGTGGGATTTTGAGATGAAGCAATACAATGATCAGATTTCACTCGAGAAAGCTACTATTCAGGCTGCAAGAGATATCGGAGTTGCTTACGGCGAGAATCAGCCACAAACGGTCACTTATAACTACGATGTGTGGGGTTGGTGGTAAATAAGAATTACTTGTTATGAAGAAAATTATTTTGTGCTTAGCATTGGTTAGTGGCTTATTCACTGCGAATGCTCAAAGAGTAGACAGAGGCATGACAATGTTCTCCCCGGGTTACACGTTCTCACTTATCGATGCTACTGTAGGCGATAGTTCTGTAAGTTCATTTGCTCAGAATTTCAACCTGTCAGTATTGAGATTTGAAAGTTCATTTGACAGATTTGCTTTTGACGGAGGTGTGAATTTGCAGTATTTATCTATACGCTCAACAGGTTCTGGTGAAGATGTGAATGTTAGATTTGCAGGCTTTTCTCCTGAGGTAAGAGGCAGATACTACTTCTTCCCAAATGAAGATAAGAACAACCGAGGACCATTCATTGGTGCAGGTATGCAATTCATATTGCCTTTGGCAAAATCTTCTGATGTAAGTGTTACGTCTATTAGACCTACTTTTCAGATGGGTATTTCTAGAAAAAAGAATTTCAATGTAGTGGTTGCTCCGAATTTCGTTAATATAGCTGGAGCTGACCTCGATTCTTGGTTCTTTGGATTTGATGTAGATCTTTTCAAATTCTAAGAAATTAATATTTAAGTTTAAAACCAGTGAGAAATCACTGGTTTTTTTTTGAGTAGGCTTTACTTATTTCGTGGGTATTGGTGCAGTAATTAAAATCTTCTGCGGCGAAGAATTTTTCCTGCTGTGTGATGGTGAATACTTCCCTTTGTCATTCTCAATAAATTAACTATCTTTGCACTCCTTTTTAGGGTACGGTTATGAACGACATGGTTAAAATTCTTTCTGGTTCGGCGTCTAAATACTTAGGCGAAGGCATTGCACATTCTTTTGGAACTGAGCTCGGAAACGTTTTGTTTCAGCGCTTTAGCGACGGTGAGTTTGCTCCGTCTATTGAAGAAACAGTGCGCGGAAAGGATGTCATTATCGTTCAATCTACCTTCCCACCCCAAGATAACTTAATGGAACTTTTACTCTTGATAGATGCTGCGAAACGCGCGTCTGCAAAGCGTATTGTTGCTGTTATGCCTTACTTCGGATTGGCAAGACAAGACAGAAAAGACAAGCCACGTGTTCCAATAGGGGCGAAGCTTGTTGCTAACCTACTTACTGCTGCTGGTGTTGACCGAGTTATTACCATGGACCTTCACGCAGAGCAAATTCAAGGATTCTTTGAAGTGCCAGTGGATCATTTGTACGCGAGCACAATTATGATTCCTTTCCTTCAGGCAAAAAACATGACCAACTTGGTTATTGCTGCGCCTGATACCGGAGGAACAAAACGTGCTAGTGCTTACGCTAAAATATTGGGTTGTGATCTTGCCATTTGCTACAAGCAACGCAAGGCTGCTAATCAAATTGAAAGCATGACCGTTATTGGTGATGTGAAAGGAAAAGATGTCATTATTGTAGATGACATGGTAGATACAGCAGGCACCTTGTGCAAAGCCGCTGAAATGATGATGGAACACGGTGCATTAAGCGTTCGCGCAATGTGTACACACGCTATCATGAGCGGTCCGGCTTATGAGCGTATTCAAGATTCTGTGTTGAAGGAATTAATTGTGACCAATAGCGTTCCGTTGAAAGATGGAAAGCCAAAAGATAAAATCACGGTGTTAGACATTTCCGAATTATTCGCAAGTGTTCTTCAAAACCTGATTGAAAACAAAAGTATCAGTTCGAAATTTATTATCTCTTAAAATCAAATAACATGAAGCAATTTTCATTGAGCGGCTCTCTCCGCGAGAGCGTAGGAAGACAAAATGCTGCGGAATTACGTCGCAAAGGAGAAATCCCAGGCGTTATCTACGGTGGTGCATCTTCTACACACTTTAGCATTACCGAAAAAGTAATGGACAAAATCATGGCGTCTTCAGACACCTTGGAATTGTTAATAGACATTAACGGAAACGTTCATCACGGTCTAATCCAAGAAATTCAACGTCATCCAGTAACCGACAAAGTTGTTCACTTGGACGTATTGGAGTTAGTTCCTGGAAAAGAAGTTAAAACGGCATTACCAGTTCGTGTAACAGGTAACTCTGAAGGTGTGAAAGCGGGTGGTCGTTTAGCGATCAACTACCGTAAGGTTCGTGTATTCGGAAAGCCTGAAGAACTTCCGAACGAAATCATGCTAGATATTACCCATTTGAAAATTGGTGATATGATTCGTGTTCGTGAAATTTCTTTGGCTGGTTGTAAAGTATTGGAGGCTGAAGCTGCTGCTGTTGTAGCTGTTCAAGCTACTCGTGCTTCTATCGCTGCTGCTACTGCAGAAAAAGCACCAGAAGGAAAGAAGAAAAAATAATTTTCGCCCAATTAAAAAAGGGACACCTTAATTTGAAGGTGTCCCTTTATTTTTGCATTAATAATTCATCATGCGCAACTCAAAACCAAACAGTTCTCGTGGCGGGCGTCCAGCTCGTTCGGGTTCATCAAAATCGGAACGTCCTGAAAGAGGAGCTCGTCCGGAACGCTCAAGTTCTTCTAGATCTGAGCGCCCTGAACGTTCGAGTTCTCCAAGACCTGAGCGTCCAACACGCACAGGTGCTGCACGACCAGATCGTCCTGCACGCTCAAGTTCAGCTAGACCGGAACGCAGTGAGCGTCCTGATCGTCCTGCACGCGGCGAAGGAAGAAGTGAAGGTGGAAGAGGAAACGCAAGTTCAAGACCAACTGGCGGAGGCCGTTCAAACCGTCAAGGAGGAAGAAACGAGAGTCGTTTCAACGCCGAGCGCCCAGAACCGAAAGCTGCAGCACGTCCGGAGCGTCCGGCAAAAGCGCCCAAGGACACAAGCCGTCACGATAGAGGGAAGAATGTATTGGGCTCAAGACCTAAACGCACTGAAGCGCCGAAGAAATTCGTACGCGACGAAGATGCTCCGAAGCCTTACCGTTCAAACGCTCGCGAGCGCATAAAAGAAGAGAAGAAGAAGGAAAAGAGTGGCGGACTTCACAAAGAGTTCGTTCCTGAAAAAGCGTATATAAGCAAGACCGAGCGCGAAGGATTGATTCGTTTGAATAAGTTCTTAAGTAACGCTGGTGTTGCATCGAGAAGAGAAGCCGATCAATTGATTGAACTGGGTTTGGTTCACGTGAACGGTGTTGTGGTGAAAGAATTGGGATTGAAGATCGATCCCAAAAACGATGTGGTGAAATACGACGATGCCGTTCTTCGTCCAGAAAAACTACGTTACTTCTTGTTGAATAAACCAAAAGGATTCTTAACCACAATGGAAGATCCGGAAGGAAGAAGAACGGTAATGGATTTAGTGAAGGACGCATGCGTAGAGCGTATTTATCCGGTTGGAAGATTAGACCGCGCAACCACAGGATTGTTGTTGTTTACTAACGATGGTGAATTAGCGAAACGTTTGATGCATCCGAAACATGAATTCCCGAAATTGTATCACGTTGAAACCGATCAGAAAGTTAGATCGGAACACATTGATCAGATGCGCGAAGGATTTGTCTTAGACGACGGGTTCATTAAAGCAGATGAGATTGAATATGTGGAAGGCGTTAATGCGAAGAAGCAAGTGGGTATTCGTATCCACAGCGGTAGAAATAGAATTGTACGTCGCATGTTCGAACACTTCGGGTACACCGTTGTGAAATTGGATCGCGTGATGTATGCTGGTTTGACGAAAAAGGAATTAACAAGAGGAAGATACAGACCACTTACAGAGGGTGAAATCGGATTCTTGAAAATGATTCGTTAATGAATCCAACCGTTCGCATAGCCAATCAACTTTCTGAAGACTGGATGTTACTCATCTTTGTCTTTTCTCTGGGAGTTATTGCGTGGGTAAACCGCGACAATACCGTCTTGCGTGCGATTTTACGTTCGGTGTTAAGCAGAAGATTTTTCAAACAAGAAGACAGAAGAGAGGGTCACGGGTGGAAGAATTTTGGAATGTTGATTTGCTTTTTTCTGATGGGAGGCCTAGTGCTGACTTTAGTAAGTAAAAAATATTTTGCCGAGACATTTACGTTACTTCCTTTTTATCAGTTTTTGTTTTGCGTATCAATCGTTGTTTTTCTTTTTGGAATCAAATGGTTAATGACTTGGTTGGTTTCTTTTATAACTGCTGGTGCATCAACGGCTTTGGAAGATTACAACAAATACTTGGCATTAACTTCAAGGTTCGCAGTGCTTGCGTTAACAGTTCCTTTGCTTTTGGCAGTTTATTCTACTGGAGGTGTAAGCGAAATTGCATTGAACTTGTCCATGGTATTGTTGGTGACAGTACCCTTTTTAAGTACGCTGCAAGCAATGTTTTCAGCAATGCAAATGGGAGTACCATTTTTCTATATCTTTTTTTACCTTTGCACCTTCGAAGTTTTGCCTTGGGCAGTGCTTTCGAAAATAATTTGGCTAAACGTTTTTTAGAGGACATCCTCAACCTTCAGAGATGGCAGAGAAAATTAAAACAATTTTAATTACGCAACAAGATCCAGGGTCCGACAAAAACCCGTACGTTGATCTTGCGAAAAAGCATAAGTTAAAAATTGATTATCGTCCTTTCGTTCATGTTGAAGGCGTTAGTGGACAAGACTTTCGTCAGCAACGTGTAGATTTTGCAGAGCATCCTTCTGTGTTGTTCACAAGCAGAAATGCAGTGGATCATTATTTTCGTTTAGCGAAAGAATTACGCATTACCGTTTCAGATGCAACAAAGTATTTTTGTTTGAGTGAGGCCATTGCTTTTTACCTACAGAAATATACTCAGTTTAGAAAGCGTAAAATTTTCTATGGAAACGGAACGTTTGCAGAGATTATGGATTTCGTAAAGAAGCACAAAACTGAAAAGTTTATGCTTCCTTGTTCAGATATGTTGAAGCCAAGTATTCCTGAGATTTTAACGAAGGAAAAAATCGATTTTTCGAAGGCAGTTATGTACAAAACAGTATGTAGCGATTTGAGTGATTTGGCCGATGTGAAATACGACATGCTTGTATTCTTCTCTCCTTCAGATATTGAATCTTTGTTCAAGAACTTCCCGAAGTTCAAACAGAATACAACGAAGATTGCTGTATTCGGACAAACCACTGCTCAGGCAGTTGAAAACGCGAAGCTTCGCATAGATGTTATGGCACCGAACCCAAAGGCGCCAAGCATGAGTAAAGCTATCGAGTTGTTCATTCAGCAGAAATAATATTCTCTTTTATGGCATAAGTGTTTGTGAAGGTGTTCAACGCCCTTCATGAATTTTGTGCGCATGAATAACGCGCAACAACTTTTGTATACACTGGCACTTTCCAATGTGCCGCATTTGGGTCCCATTCGTTTTCGAAAACTCATAGAGAAATTCGGTTCAGCCGAGATTGCTTTTCGCACACCTATTTCGAAGTGGGAGTTACCCATTCGGTTTTCTTTCGACACAACCAAACAAACTGAATTTCTGAAGAAGGCCGAGCGCGAGATGAGCGATGCCCTTCAACATAAAATTGAAATAGTAAGTTTCGAATGCGAGCAATTTCCCAAGCGGTTGAAGTACTTCGATGATGCACCCGTTTATCTCTTTAAGCGGGGCAATGCGGAAGTGAATCCTTCGCGCACCATTGGCATTGTGGGAACACGCAATGCAACAGCCTACGGAAGATCTTTCTGCAACGAGCTCATTGCATCGCTGCGCGAATTGGATGTCGTTGTCATTAGTGGATTGGCTTTGGGCATAGACGCGCAAGCACATTCGTCTGCATTGGAGAACAACATGGTTACGTGGGCGTGTATTGCCAACGGACACGAGAATATTTATCCGAAGGAGAACAAGAAGCTTGTTCGTCGAATTGAAGAGAACGGTTTGGTGTTTTCAGAATTAGCGCCAACTGTTAAGGCCGAGCGTGAATACTTTCAGACGCGAAACAGGTGCATAGCGGCATTATCTGATGCGCTCTTGATCGTAGAGTCGGCAGCGAAGGGTGGGGCTCTTGTAACAGCGAATTTCGCGAATGATTTTAACAAGGAAGTTTTCGCGTTGCCTGGACGGGCGAACGACGCTTACAGCAAGGGTTGTAACAATTTGATTCGACAGCAAAAAGCGCATCTCATTACTTCTGCCGAGGAGTTGTGCTTGCTTATGGATTGGAAGTTAGAAGCGAAGCACACGCAGTTGGTTATTCCGGAATTGAGTTCTGAGGAAACGAAGATTTTCAATTTGCTACGAAGGGAGCAAGCGCTGGATTTGGATGTGTTGAAGTGGAAATTTGAAGGTGAGAACTTAGCGCTTCACTTACTCAAATTAGAATTGAAAGGGGTGGTACGTTGTTTACCTGGAAACAAAATTGAACTCGCTTAGTCTTGCGATTTGTTGTATTGAAATTTCTTCAACAATGCCGGTACGAAGGCAATGCAGAAGAGGCTGCCGATGGCGCAGACCGTTATAAAAATCAATGCAACCGAAGACGGAATGATGTGAACCGGATAGAATTCAACTACCGCACCTTGCATGCGCACAAGACCAACGGTTTGTTGCAAATAGGTGAGCAATAAACCAACGGCTGTTCCGATGACTGCGCCGCTAAGGTTAATGAATACGCCTTCCAGAATGAAAATATTTCGAATGGTGGCTTTGGTTGCACCCATGCTGTACATGACGTGAATGTCTTTTTTCTTTTCAATAATGAGCAGCGTAAGGGAAGCTAAAATGTTGAAGCTGGCAATGATCAAAATGAAAACCAAAATGAGGTAAGTGGCCCACTTCTCGCTCTCATTGGTTTTGTAAACCAAAGCGTTTTTGTCTTCTCTTGTTTGCACATTAAGGTCTGGAAGAAGCGCTTGTAGTTTTTCTTTCAATTCCGGTAAATCGGTGTTGGGTGAAGTTTGAATTTCCAATGATGTAAAAGTGGAATCCATTTCATACAACTCGCGGGCCAAGCGGAAAGGAAGGAAGATATACTTTTTGTCGAGTTCGGCGTTAGCAGTGAAAATACCCGTAACATTTAGGTTGGTTTCGTTGAACGCGTTTTCTCTGTTGGTGGAAAGTCTTCTTCCGGCAACAGGGGTTTTAATGTTCAGAATAACGGGCGGTTGCAGGGAAGATGGGAATTGAAGTTCTCCGCGAACACCTAATCCAACCACAGCGAAATTCGCTGAATCTCTTTCCAACAAAAATTCACCTGCATACACCATGCTATCCGTTGGAAGTGTTTTGACATAATGCGGTTCAATGCCTTTGATTGTAGCCACCGTGTTGGAATTGTTGTACTGCAACCACGCATCGTTTTCAATGACTTTTCCGATGACTGTTACGCCTTCAAGGTTTTGAATTTTTTCGAATGGAATGGTTTTCTCCTCGATTTGAATTCCTTGTTTGGCAACAACGGTAATGGGCGCATCGAAACTCGAGAAGAGGTCTTCGATGAGAAGCTCTAATCCGTTGAAAGCGCTCATTACAAGAATCATTGCACAAGCAACAAATGCCACAACGCTCATGGAGATGAGCGATATGGCATTTATAATGTTTCGCGACTTTTTCGCGAACAAGTAGCGTCTAGCAATGAAGAGCGATAGCTTCACGACTTAAAGTGTTCCGCGTCTTTCTTGTTCACGTTCGATTGATTCGAAAAGCGCTTTGAAGTTTCCTTTTCCGAAAGACTGCGCACCTTTTCTTTGAATGATTTCGAAGAACATGGTTGGTCTGTCGAGCACAGGCTTCGTGAAAATTTGAAGCAAGTATCCTTCGTCGTCGCGATCGATTAAGATGCCGAGTTCCTGAAGTGGAGCCAGGTCTTCATCAATTTTTCCAACACGATCTAAAACGGTTTCGTAATAGGTGTTAGGAACGGTAAGGAATTCAACGCCGTTATTTTTTAGAGCAGTGACTGTTTCAATAATGTTGTTGGTAGCAACTGCAATGTGCTGCACGCCTGCGCCGTTGTAAAACTGAATGTATTCTTCAATTTGACTTTTCTTTCTTCCTTCTGCAGGCTCGTTAATTGGGAATTTAACGCGTCCGTTTCCGTTCGACATTACCTTACTCATTAAGGCCGTGTATTCGGTAGAAATATCCTTGTCGTCGAAGCTTACCAGCTGCGTGAATCCCATCACCTTCGCGTAGAATTCAACCCACTGATTCATTTCATTCCAACCTACATTTCCCACCATGTGGTCAATGTATTTCAATCCAACTTCTGTTGGTTGAAATTTCGGTTCCCACTTCACATAACCCGGCATGAAAACGCCGTTGTAATTTTTGCGCTCTACGAAGTAGTGAAAGGTTTCACCGTAAGTGCGAATACCGCTTAAGATAACCTCTCCGTTTTCGTCGTTCAAACGAATCGGATCAAGGCACGTTACACCTCCGCGTTCCGTTGTTTCTTCCCACGCTTTTGTTGCATCATCCACCATTAAAGCAATGACTTTAACGCCATCTCCGTGCTGGTTAACGTGCTCGTTTATTGGTCCACCAGGAACAAGAGCGGTGGTTAAAACAAGACGAATTTTATCTTGTTGAAGTACATACGAAACGGCATCTTTCGATCCGGTTTCAAGTCCGCGATAAGCGAGAGGTTTGTAGCCCCAAGCGCTCATATAATAGTGTGCGGATTGTTTTGCATTTCCAACATACAATTCAACGTAGTCGGTACCTAATAGAGGTAGGAAATCTTGTGCGTCAGGAAATATTTTTTCTATTTCTGAACCTGCGTCGTAAACATTCATTATAGCCAGCTTTTAATATAATTTGGATCGTTAATTTGAAGGGCTGCTTCGGTAATGCGAAGCGGTCTGAAAGGGTCAATCATAACCGCAAGTTCTTGCGTTTCTTTTTGACCTACACTTCTCTCGTATGCACCAGGGTGTGGTCCGTGAGGAATTCCACCTGGGTGAAGGGAAATGAATCCTTTTTCAATGTGATTGCGACTCATGAAATCTCCGTCTACATAGTACAACACTTCGTCTGAATCGATGTTGCTGTGGTTGTATGGAGCGGGAATAGAGTCTGGATGATAATCGTATAATCTCGGCACGAAAGAGCAGATGACGAAGTTGTGTCCTTCGAATGTTTGATGCACCGGAGGTGGTTGGTGAATGCGTCCGGTTATCGGTTCGAAATTGTGAATCGAGAACGCATAAGGATAGTTGTATCCGTCCCATCCGGCAACGTCGAAAGGATGAGTGGCATACACCAAGGTGTGCATGTGATTTTCCTTTCTGATTTTTACTGTGAAATCTCCTTTTTCATCGTGAGTTTCAAGTTCTGAAGGACGCTTGATATCGCGCTCACAGTATGGTGCGTGTTCAAGCAACTGACCGAATTGATTTCTGTAGCGTTTTGGTGTAACAATAGGCGAGAAACTTTCGACAATAAACAAGCGATTGTCTTCGCTTTCGAATTCGATTTGATAGATCATTCCTCTAGGAATAACGAGGTAGTCGCCGTATTCAAAAGGAATATTTCCGAGTAAGGTTCTTAATTTTCCTGAACCGCGATGAATGAAAATAACTTCATCAGCGTCGGCGTTTTTGTAGTAGTATTCTGTGAGACTTTTTCTTGGCGCTGCAACTGAAATATGCAAGTCATTGTTGAATAGCAATACCGTTCGGCTTTCTAAAAAATCTTCTTTCGGAGCAACGTTGAATCCGCTGAGCATGCGAGGCTCAATGTTGTGAACAACCGCTGCTTTCGGAGATACATCGACAGGTGCGCTGATGCTTTTTATTTGGGTAGGTCTGTGCAGGTGATAAAGCAAAGAAGACGTACCGCTGAATCCTTCTGTACCGAATAGCTGTTCGTAATGCAATTCGCCAGATTCCTTAAAAAACGTTGTATGACGTTTTGGTGGGATTTTTCCGAGTGTATGGTAAATAGGCATGCGGCGAAGTTACGAATGATGAGGAAAGAAAAATACATGAGCAAATGCAATTCGAAGACTGATGTTTCTCAAAAGGTGAGATTAGTTTTCGGGTTCCTTAATTGCGTTGATGTAATAGTTCAAATTTGGAGGTTCGATGTGTCCTTTAACTAGGAAGGCGTTCGGATAGATTGGACGTAAATTTTTCAATTCTTGTCTTGCCTCACTTTCGGTAAGAAAGTCGCCAATTCGTAAGCTGAAGTCGGGAACATTTTGTTCAAGATAGGCTTGGTGTTTGAGTCCTTTACCCATGTACTCTTGGCGTTTTGCTTTTGCTTGATCGAGGGGGCCGAAGAATATTTGAATACGGTAACCTTGAAGGTTGTTTAATCCTCTCGAGTTTTTCTCTAAGGCAAGCACACTGGGCGATGCGGTAAATGTTACGGTTCCATGACCAAGACTATCAGCTGCGATTCTGCTTGACGTTTCTTTGGTCTCCGTTGAAACGTTTTGAGCAAAAGACAGCGCTGGAAGAATTAGAAAAGCAAAAACAAGTTGTTTCGTCATATCAAAATACATTTCTCAACAAAAGTAGGTGGTGTGTGTTGAACTACAAAACTTAAATACCGATGAATCAATCGAGTATGAGACTAAATCTTCACGCCGCTTATTTAGAATAGGTATAAATTGAGAAATAGATGTAAATGACATTTCTGTGATAAACCTCGTGAAGTAAATTTGCGACGCTATAAATTAGGATTTTTGTAAAAAACCAGCAATGAAGCGACTTCTAGCAAGTTTAAAAGGATTAGCGTTGTTAACGATTGTTAACCTATCCTTATTTTCAGCGGCTTACGCTGCTAACATTCACGAAGGGGGAGACCCTGTTAAAGGTGCCGAACTCTTTAACGCTAACTGTGCGTCGTGTCATAAAATAACAGATGAAATCTTGGCTGCGCCAGGTTTGAAAGGTATTTCAGATCGTTGGGCGGGTAAGGACGAATTGCTTGTCAAGTGGATTAACAATCCACAGGCTGCTGCTGCGACCGGTGATGCTTACATCAAAGGTTTGGTAGACAAGTATGTTGGTACTTACGGATGGATGGCTGCTCAAGCAGTTTCCAAAGAAGAGATCAATCACATATTAACTTACGTTAAGGCGGGTGGTGGAGCTGCAGGTGGTAAAAAGGATGAAGGTCCGAATTGTATCACTGTAGAGGACATGGCCAAGATGAAGGCATTGGAAGAAGAAGCCAATGGTAGTGGTGGAATGATTTGGATTATCATTATCGGATTAATTCTAGCAATCGTTGGGGTATCTGCTGCAAACATCTCACGTTCATTGAAAGCTGCGAATGCTGAAGGCGATTCTTCAGAAGAAGAAGAGCATCAAGGATATTGGGCTTCTATGAAAGCTTGGATGTGGAAGAACAAAGGTTTTGTTGGAATCGTTGGTGTATTCTTAGTATGTTATTTTGTAGTTGTAGGTTACGGAACATTAATGGATATTGGTGTTTACGAAGGGTACAACCCAGAGCAGCCGATTTGGTTCTCTCACGCTAGTCACGTTTGTAAAAACGAAATCGATTGTCAATACTGCCACAGTAGTGCGGGCAAGTCTAAGCACGCTGGTATTCCTTCAGTGAACGTTTGTATGAACTGTCACAAAGGAATCAACAAAGGTCCTATCACAGGTGCAAAGGAAATTGCTAAGATTTATGCAGCTATCGGATTTGATACAATCTCAAAACAGTACATTGCTAACTACGATCAGAAGCCTATTGTTTGGAACAAGGTTCACAACCTACCTGACCACGTTTACTTCAACCACAGTCAGCACGTTACTGTAGGAAAGATTGATTGTAAGCAATGTCACGGTCCAGTTCAAACCTACACAACGGGTCGTCAAGCAACAACTGAAGAGATTAATCTTCAGGAAGATGTTGAAGGTTTGGTTAAGTTGACGAAGCCAACTCTTACAATGGGATGGTGTATTGAATGTCACAAAGAGAAGAAAATTGACTTGTCTACTAACGGATACTACGAAGAAATGCACGAGCGTTTCAAATCGACTGAAGCTGGAAAGCGCAACTTGCGTGCGTTGCTTCAAGAGAACATCGACGGTATGAAGATGGGAGAAAAGTTAGATACATTGCGTCCAGAGATTTCTGTAAAAGGAATGGGTGGATGGGAATGTGGAAAATGTCACTATTAATTTGATTGGACCTGAATATCATGGGTATGAATAAAAAATACTGGACAGGAATGGAAGAGTTGGAGAACACCTCTTCTTTCCAAGAAAGCATGTCAACAGAGTTTGCAAAGTCTGAAAGCGTTGAAAGCTTTTTGGGCAATGACAAGCTTGCTGAAAGTAACACTGGACGTCGTGACTTCTTGAAGTTCATGGGATTCAGCGTAGCTGCCGCAACGCTTGCCGCTTGCGAAACTCCTGTAGTTAAGAGTATTCCTTACGTAGTGAAGCCAGAGGAAATAACTCCGGGTATTGCGAACTACTACGCATCTTCTTTCTATGATGGAAATGAGTATGCGAACCTGTTCGTTAAGACACGCGAGGGTCGTCCAATCTTCATTAAAGGAAACAAAGAACACGGAATCGGCGGTGGTGCTGTCTCTTCAAGAATCAATGCTTCGGTATTGGGTCTTTATGATAGCGCTCGTTTGCAAGGACCATTGAAAGGTGGTGCTTCTACCGACTGGGGAACATTAGATGCTGAAGTTGCTTCTGCATTGGCTAGTGCTTCTTCCATCCGTATCTTATCTAACACGGTAATTAGTCCAAGTGCTAAGCGCGCAATCGCTGAGTTCTCGGCAAAGTATACTGGAAAAGTTCAGCACATTCAGTGGGACGCTATTTCATACCAAGGTATGCGTTTAGCTCACAAGAATGTTTTAGGTAAGGAAGTAATTCCTGCTATGGACTTCTCTAAAGCGAAAACAATTGTTTCGATTGGAGCTGATTTCTTGGGCACATGGATGTCTTCGAATTTGTTCCAAGGTGATTATGCTTCTACCCGTCGCCCAGAGGGTGAGTGGATGAGCAAGCACTACCAGTTCGAGGCAACGATGTCATTGACAGGATCGAACGCAGACGTTCGTATTCCGATCAAGCCTTCTCAAGAAGGTGCTGTAGTTGCTGCATTGTACAACGCAATTAAAGGTGGAAACGCTGAGGTTGCAGGTGTAGATTCAGCGCGTATCGCACGAATTGCTGAAGAGTTGAAAGCGAATGCAAGTGAGAGCATCGTTGTTGCAGGAAGCAACAATGTAGATGTTCAATCTATTGTATGCGCAATCAACAATGAATTGAGAAACTACGGTTCTACTTTAAATGCAGATAAGCCAGTTAATTTCTATCAAGGAGACGATGCAGCAATGGATCGTTTGGTTGCGGAAATGAACAACGGTCAAGTTGGTGCATTAATCGTTTACGGAGCGAACCCTGGATATTCTTACGCTGATGCTGCTGGTTTCAAAGCTGCAATGAGTAAGGTTTCAACGGTAGTTAGCTTCAACGGTTATGCCGATGAGACTTCTGCTACGGCAACATATAATGCTCCAGACAATCATTACTTAGAGTCTTGGAACGATTTAGAGCCAATGGCTGGACGTATTGATTTCGTTCAACCAACGATTACTCCATTGTACAATACTCGCTCTGCACAAGAGAGTTTGTTACGTTGGTCAGGTAATTCAATTTCATACTACGATTATATCAAAGCTACTCACGCAGGTTTGTCATCAGACCTGTTTAACATGAGTATACATAATGGTACTACGCACAATGTAACATTACCGAAAGCAGAGAACGCTCCAGTAGTTGTTTCTGTTGCTCCGGCGGGGAATGTTGTGGTTGAATCTGCTCCGATTGTTGCAGCAGCAGCAATAGCTGCTCCTGTGATTGCCGCATCTCCTGTTACTTATGACTTGGCATCGGCATTGTCGAACGCGAGTTCAATGGCAACAGGTGAGTGGGAGGTAAGCTTGTATCAGAAAGTAACTATGGGTGCTGGTGATTATGCAAATAACCCAGTTCTTCAAGAGACTCCAGATCCAATTACGAAAGTTACTTGGGACAACTATGTGGCAATGTCTCCGACCGATGTTAAACGCTTGAATTTAAATTCTTACATCGCTCAAGATGATCCAGCATCAGTTGTTAAAGTAACCATCAACGGAAAAACAGTAACCTTACCGGTATGTCCAACTCCAGGTCAAAAGCCAGGAACCATTGGAATTGCATTGGGTTATGGCCGTGGTGCAAACAACGAGAAAATTGGTAAAGCAGCTTATCAAACAGCAGCTAACGGTGAATATGAATTGAATGAAAACGGTACTCCAAAGACAATTGGACAAAACGCTTTCCAATTCGTTTCAACTTCTACAACTCGTCAATACATCGGCACTGCTGCAATAGAAGTGACCGAAGAAACATATGAATTGGCTTCAACTCAACTTCACAACACAGTAATGGGTCGTGATTCAGTTGTGAAAGAAACAGTTCTTGCTAAATTCTTAGCTGAGAAAGAAGCAGAGAAAGGCACTGCATCATGGAATATGGTTCCAACCTTGGCTGTTCACGAAGATGTGAATGGTGATGGAAAAATCAATCCAGCAGATCGCAAGCCGGTTAAAGAATTTGACTTGTGGAGAGATTACCCAGTAGAGGGCGCAGGCCACCGTTGGGGAATGACTATTGACTTATCTTCTTGTATTGGTTGTGGTTCTTGTATCACAGCTTGTCATACAGAGAATAACGTTCCAGTTGTAGGTAAGGACGAAGTTCGTCGTCACCGCGACATGCATTGGATGCGTATTGACCGTTATTTTTCTTCAGAGTACCAACCAATTGATTTGGCGCAGACACTTGAGAAGACTCAAGAAGCAACAGGAAAGGGTGCAATTGGTGCTTACCGTGAAATGGAGAATCCAGAAGAGAATCCACGCACGGTTCACATGCCAATGATGTGTCAACACTGTAACCACGCTCCTTGTGAAACAGTTTGTCCAGTTGCAGCAACGACACACAGCAATGAAGGATTGAACAATATGGCTTACAACCGTTGCATTGGTACTCGTTACTGCGCAAACAACTGTCCATATAAAGTTCGTCGTTTCAACTGGTTCAATTACGTAACAAACGATAAGTTTGCGAACTTCAATCCATCTCAAGACGAAAGTCTTCGTTGGGTATTGAATCCAGATGTTACTGTTCGTACACGTGGTGTAATGGAGAAATGTAGCATGTGTCAACAACGTATCCAAGCGGGTAAGTTGCAAGCGAAGAAAGATGGTACCCCAGTTCAAGACGGATCAATCGTTACAGCATGTGCTGAGGCTTGTCCTACACACGCAATCGTATTCGGTGATTTGAACGATACAAAATCAGAGAACACAGAGCGTTCTAAGAACAATCGTTCTTACCATTCTTTAGAAGAAGTTGGAATTCAACCAAACATCTTCTACATGACAAAAGTTAGAAACATTGAAGAAACTGAAGCATAAGCCATGATAAAAGAAGCAGCTATTCGCAAACCCCTTATTCTTGGACACAAGACTTACCATGACATCACGAATGATGTTGTTGGTCCAATTGAAGGCAAGGCTCCACGTCAGTGGAAAATTGCTATCTCCATTGCTGCAGTTATTGCATTGTATGGAATAGGGTCTATCATGTATCTTGTAGGTACAGGTATTGGAGCATGGGGATTGAACAAGACCGTTGGTTGGTCATGGGATATCACCAACTTCGTATGGTGGGTTGGTATTGGTCACGCAGGAACTTTGATTTCTGCGGTATTGTTGCTCTTCCGTCAACGTTGGAGAATGGCGATTAACCGTTCTGCTGAGGCAATGACAATCTTTGCCGTAATTATGGCGGCTCTCTTCCCTGTATTTCACATGGGACGTGTATGGCAAGCTTACTGGACGCTTCCATTGCCAAACCAATTCGGATCTCTTTGGCCGAACTTTAACTCGGCATTGATGTGGGACGTATTTGCGATTTCTACATACTTCTCAGTATCGTTGGTATTCTGGTACATCGGTTTGATTCCTGACTTCGCTACCATCCGTGACCGTATGGTTAAGCCACGTGCAAAGAAGATATATGGAATTCTTGCTTTCGGATGGTCTGGACGTGCAAAGCACTGGAACCGTTTTGAAGAAGTTTCTTTGGTTCTTGCTGGTATTGCTACTCCCCTTGTATTCTCGGTTCACTCGATTGTATCGATGGACTTTGCTACATCGATCATTCCAGGATGGCACGCAACAATCTTCCCTCCATACTTCGTATCTGGAGCCGTATTCTCAGGATTTGCAATGGTATTGACCCTGTTGTTAATCATGAGAAAGACGATGCGTTTAGAGGCTTACATCAACATGGCTCACATTGAGTACATGAACATTGTAATTATTGTAACCGGATCTATCGTAGGTGTGGCTTACTTGACAGAGTTATTCATCTCTTGGTACAGTGGTGTTGAATACGAATCATACGCGTTCATCAACCGTTTCTCTGGTCCATACAGTTGGGCTTATTGGATGATGATGACATGTAACGTTATCTCTCCACAATTGTTCTGGTTCAAGAAGATTAGAACAAGCTTAACGGCGACCTTCTTATTGTCTATTGTAGTTAACATTGGTATGTGGTTCGAGCGTTTTGTAATCATCGTGACTTCTATTCACCGTGATTACACGCCAGGAGCATGGGGTGAATTCCACCCAAGTGTTACAGATATCGGAATGTTCGTAGGAACAATCGGAATCTTCTTCACGTTGTTCTTGTTGTTCGCGCGTTACTTCCCTGTATTGGCGTTGAACGAATTGAAGACAATCTTAAAAGTTTCTGGCGAAAGCTATAAGAACTCAGACAAACATTAAAAACTGAACGATTAAGGCAATGGCAAATAAAGTATTTCACGTGATGTACGACGACGACCAGAAGTTGCTGGATGCAGCTACGGCGTTGGTAAAACAAGGAATACAGGTGAAAGATGTGTTTTCTCCTTTCCCTGTGCACGGATTAGATCCAATCATTGGTGTTAAGCGCACGCGCTTGGCTATCACATCGTTCATGTATGCAACTACCGGAACTTTATTGGCAATCTTAGGAACATGGTATTTCATGATTCACGATTGGCCAATGAACATTGGTGGTAAACCAAACTTCACTTGGATTGAAAACGCTCCGGCATTCGTTCCAGTAATTTTTGAATTCTCGGTATTCTGCGGAGCACACGGAATGGCAATAACTTACTTATTGCGTAACGGAACTCTTCCTGGAATGCCAGCCTCTAATCCAGATCCAAGAACTACAGACGATAAGTTTGTAATGGAAATTGTTACAGAAGATAATCACGCATTCTCTGTATCTGATCTGGAAGAAAAAATACGTGCAACTGAAGTTTTTGAATTAAGCATAAAGGACTGTTAAGATGAAGCGTCCCCTATTAAACACATTTTCGGCTATCACTGTAGCAATCGCATTTGCTTCTTGTGGTGTAGACACGAATTCACCTGGTGTGGAATACATGCCAGATATGTATCGCTCTCCAGCTTTGGAAGCATACGTAGATTATGGATCAAACAAACACATGGATTGGACGCAGAGTCAGAAAGACGAAGCGGGTGTTCAGGCCGTGTTATCGCGCATACCTGCAAAAGGTAGTATTGCTTATGCAGGCGATGATGCAATTTTCGGAATGCCATATGCTTTGCCTAATGACACAACCGGATATTCAAGAGCTGCGCGTGAGATTCACTCACCATTGCTTGCGAATAAAGTGAACATTGAAGAAGGAAAACGTTTGTACATGATTTTCTGTCAGCACTGTCACGGAAAAGAAGGTCACGGAGACGGGGCTATTTCTAAGAACGGTCTAATCGCAGGTATTCCTGACTATGCAACTAAGTTGAAAGATTTAGAAGAAGGGAAGATGTACCACACTCTTCAGTACGGTAAAGGATTAATGGGATCACATGCTTCTCAATTGAATCAGAAAGAGCGTTGGCAAGTTTTGGAGTGGGTGAAATGCCTTCAAAAAGGTATTACTGCTCCAGAGTATGATGCGAAAGATATGTTAAAGGTTGCGGCTGAGGCAGCAGCAGATTCAACAACAAAATAAGAACTAGAAGGAATAACGTATGTCACAGGATAAATTACAATTCCAATTTCCGTCGCAAACTAAAATGTGGACGACGGCATTGATGGCCATTGGTGGAGTTTCTGCTCTACTGGGATGGTTTGCTGATAAGACTGAGCATCACCAGTACTGGTGGGCCATGTTGTTAATCAGCGGGTTTTTCTTCTTTGCTATTGCATTGGGAGTATTGTTCTTCTATTCGTTACAATATGCTGCTGAGGTTGCTTGGTCTGCATTATTGAAGCGTTTATTTGAAGCTATTTTCTCTTACATTCCTTATGGTTTGGCGGTAATAGTAATTGTCTTGTTGGTTGGACAATTCCACGGACATCATCTTTACCACTGGATGGATTCATCTGTTTATGATCCTGCTAGTGAAAATTATGATGAAATCATTGCTGGTAAGCATGCCTACTTTACACCTTGGTTCTTCTGGTTGAGAGTTGTAGCTTATGCAGCTGTATTCGTTGGTTTTGCGCGCTACTTCCGCAAATGGTCTTTGCAAGAGGATGCAGTAGGTGGAACTGAGATTCACTACAAAATGTACAAGAAAGGTGCAACGTTTTTGGTTTTGTTCGCAGTTTTCTCTTCTACTTTAGCCTGGGATTGGTTAATGTCTATTGATACACACTGGTACAGTACTATGTATGGATGGTATATTTTCGCGGGGATGTGGGTTACTGCTATGACCATGGCTACATTGATTTTAGTTTGGTTACGTGGTAAAGGATATTACGCTATGATGAATGAGTCACACATTCATGACATGGGGAAATGGATGTTCGCTATTTCAATGTTGTGGAGCTACTTGTGGTTCTGTCAGTATATGTTGATTTGGTATTCAGATATTCCAGAGGAAATCACCTACTTCAAGGAGCGTTATGATCACTATATGGTTTTGATGTGGGTAATATTCGCAGTGAACTTCGTAGTTCCTTTTTACACCTTGATTTCTCGTGACGCAAAGCGCAACACGAAGTACTTGACAAGAGTGGGTGTGATAATTTTAATTGGTCACTTTGCAGATTTGTATTTAGCTGTAATACCAGGAACTATTCACGGACATTTGTTGTGGGGATTCGGAGAAGGACATCATGCGAACTTCGGATGGTGGTTTGAAATCGGAATGTTACTTGGATTTTTAGGATTGTTCTTGCGTGTGGTATTAACCACCTTAACCAAGGCACCTCTGATTCCGAAGAACCATCCTTTCCTACAAGAAAGTGAGAATCATCATATTTAATTGAAGAGTAAGAAAAAAAGATAGTCAAATGAAACTACTAATTCTTTTAGTTATCGTACTTGCAATCATTGCCATAGCGCAATTGACTAAAGTATATGAATTGAGCCGTTCGTTAAGAAAGAACAAAGAGGAGGAGATCTCTGCGGCCGACAATAAGCTGAATGCTAACTTGATGTTAGTGTGGATGTTTTTATTCTTCGTGGGCACCGTATTCTTATATGTAAGATATGGTGACTACCTTCCGGTATCGGCTTCTGCGCATGGTGTAGATGTTGACCAATTGATGAAGGTGAACATATGGTTAATTACCATCGTTTTCTTTATCGTGAACTTCTTCTTGTTTTTCTTTGCTTGGAAATACCAATACAAGAAAGGCAGAAAGGCGAGATTCTTCGCGCACGACAATCGTTTGGAAATGCTTTGGACATTGGTTCCAGGAGTTGTTCTAGCGTTTATCATTGTTTACGGATTGATTACTTGGAACAAAATCACAGGACCTGCCTCTGCAGACGCTCTGCAAATTGAGTTGTATTCTCGTCAGTTCGACTGGACTGCGCGCTACCCGGGTGAGAACAAAACATTTGGTGCCGCTAATTACAACCTGATCAGTACGTCGAACCCACTGGGTTTAGTTACTCCTGATGGAATTCGTGCGAAGATGGACGAATTGGACGCCCAAATTGAAAATGTTGAGCACCAATTGGAAGAGAATAAAATGATGCCATTACTTCCAGAGAGTTATGTAGCAACATTGGAAGACAAAGTAAGTCGTTTGAAGCGTCACAAGCAGCGTATCTCTGACTTAGATGAGAACAGCGTGAACGGTTTGAGCACATGGGAAGCTGGTAACGATGATCGTTTGGTGAAGGGAGAAATGCACATTCCTGTGAACAAGGAAGTTGAATTAATCTTCCGTTCACAAGACGTAATACACTCGGCATATTTACCCCACTTCCGTTCTCAAATGAACTGTGTGCCTGGTGTTGCAACGCGATTGAAAATGACTCCTACTGTTACTACAGAAGAGATGCGTAAGATAACTGGCAACGATAGTTTCAATTACATTCTACTTTGTAACAAAGTTTGTGGTGCAGCGCACTTCAACATGCAAATGAAAGTAGTTGTTGAAAGCGAAGCTGATTACAACGCTTGGGTTGCAAAACAAAAAATGTTCAAAGCTCCTGAAGTAAAAGAAGCAGCTGATACCACGTTAGCAAACGAACCTAAAAAAGACACTGTAGCCACAGCAATGGGCAACTAAAAATAATAGATAATCATGGAAGCAACTGACAATATGCACGCACAAGACCACGGTCATCACCACCACAAAGAGAGCTTCATTTCGAAGTATGTGTTCTCTATGGACCACAAAATGATTTCGAAGCAATTCTTAATTACAGCAATTGTAATGGGAATCGTGGCTGTAATGTTATCTATCTTCTTCCGTCTTCAATTGGGATGGCCAGGAGAGAAGTTTCAGATTTTAAATGCATTTCTTGGCGACAAGTGGGCACCGGATGGAATCTTAGACCGTAACGCTTACTTAGCTATGGTAACGATTCACGGAACAATCATGGTATTCTTCGTATTAACCGGAGGATTATCAGGAACGTTTGCGAACCTACTTATTCCACTTCAAATTGGAGCTCGTGATATGGCTTCAGGTTTCTTGAACATGTTGTCTTATTGGTTCTTCGCTGTTTCTAGCGTGATTATGTTGGCTTCATTGTTTGTTGAAGGCGGAGCGGCTTCAGGTGGATGGACAATCTACCCACCACTTTCAGCATTGCCTCAAGCAATGCCTGGATCAGGTATGGGAATGACTCTTTGGTTAATCTCTATGGTATTGTTCGTAGCCTCTTCACTTTTAGGTGGTTTGAACTACGTTGTAACCATTATTAACCTTCGTACAAAGGGAATGAAGATGACTCGTCTTCCTCTAACAGTATGGGCATTATTAGTAACTGCGATCTTAGGTATACTTTCTTTCCCTGTATTGGTTTCTGCTGTTGTTCTTCTTTTGATGGACAGAAGTATGGGAACTGCTTTCTATTTGTCTGACATCTACATTCAAGGTGAAGCATTAGACGTTACAGGAGGATCACCATTGTTATACCAACACTTATTCTGGTTCTTAGGTCACCCTGAGGTATACATCGTATTATTGCCAGCACTGGGTATCTCATCAGAAGTTATTTCCACGAACTCGAGAAAGCCAATCTTCGGATACAAGGCCATGATCGGTTCTATTCTTGCAATCGGATTCTTGTCATTCATCGTATGGGGTCACCACATGTACATCACCGGTATGAACCCATTCTTAGGATCGGTATTCGTATTCACTACATTGTTGATTGCTATTCCTTCAGCGGTTAAAGCTTTCAACTACATTACCACGTTGTGGCAAGGAAACGTTCGTTTCACTCCAGCTATGTTGTTCAGTGTTGGTTTGGTAAGTACGTTCGTGACGGGTGGTTTGACAGGTATCATTTTGGCTGACTCGGCGTTAGATGTGAATGTTCACGATACATACTTCGTAGTGGCGCACTTCCACATTGTAATGGGTATGTCTGCAATCTTCGGTATGTTGGCCGGTGTTTACCATTGGTTCCCTAAGATGTACGGAAGAATGTTGAATACTAAACTGGGTTACGCTCACTTCTGGCTAACCTTGGTTTGCGGATTCGGAGTATTCTTCCCCATGCACTTTGTTGGTATGGCAGGAGCACCTCGTCGTTATTATAGTTTCTCTGAATTTGAGTTCTTAGATTGGGTTATGGATTTGAATCCGTATATCAGTATTTTCGCTATCGTGGGTGGTGCGGCTCAAATCTTATTCTTGGTAAACTTCTTCCACAGTATTTTCTACGGACAGAAGGCTTCTCAAAACCCATGGCAGTCGAACACGTTGGAATGGACTACTCCAGTGCAACACGTTCACGGAAACTGGCCAGGTGCACTTCCTGAAGTTCACCGTTGGGCTTACGATTATTCTAATCCAGAACACGAAGAGGATTTCGTTCCTCAGGTTGTACCAATGAAACCTGGAGAACACGCTCATTAATGAACGACTTCAATAAAACTAAAAATCCGTATCTTAGAACGATGCGGATTTTTTTTGTCATACTCTTTAGTGTTTTTGCGCTATTCACACAGGCGCAACCTGTGAATCTTCGTGATTCATTTAAGGGAGTGTTTGAAGGTAAGCCGTCAGTAACAGCCAAGTGGGATACTTGGGGAACCTTTGTTGGAGGGCGAACCTTCAATACCCAAGCGTTGAAAGCGGGTGCCGAATTCAATGAATCTTTGGTGCTGGGTTTTGGCTACAATTGGTTATCGAATGGAGTTTATAAGAATGTCAATGTAGACGGTAACTCGAAATTGAGTGAGTTTGAATTGCGTTATTTCGGTCCTTATGCGGAGTTCGATTTTTTTAAAAATGGGCATTGGAAAGGAACCCTCCCGATTCAACTTGGATTTGGAAAGAGTTTTCTGAAGTATACAGCTGCCGATGGCAATCGTATCAAACTAAATGAAGGTAGCGTTGTTTTGTATGAGCCCGCCATGAGTTTCAGTTATGACATTGCTAACTTGTTTGAAGTAGGTGCTGGTTTTGGATATCGAATTATGTTGAAGAACAACAACTCAATTGAACAACGCTTAACTTCACCAAACTTTGTGGTGCGATTGAGTTTTAATCCATACGGCTGGGCTGAATTGTTTCACTTGGATGAATTTGGAAAAAGGATAATGAAATCTAATTAGAATTTTATGAGTGAAGATTTCGATATAAGAGACGAGGCGGAAGGAACAACCGATAAGGATTTAGAGCGCGTCCTGAGGCCCAAATCGTTTGAAGATTTTACGGGGCAGAGACAAGTTTTAGAGAACCTTCAGATCTTCGTTCAAGCTGCGAAATTACGCGGCGAGTCGTTGGATCACGTCTTGCTTCACGGTCCTCCGGGTTTGGGTAAGACTACTTTGGCTTACATTGTTTCTTTGGAGATGGGTGTGGGTATTAAGACGACTTCTGGTCCTGTATTAGACAAGCCTGCCGACTTAGCTGGATTGCTCACCAACCTTGAAGCGAACGACGTTTTGTTCATTGATGAAATTCACCGCCTGAGTCCTGTTGTAGAAGAATATCTCTACAGCGCTATGGAAGATTTTTGCATAGACTTAGTCATTGATACCGGACCGAATGCTCGTTCGGTTCAAATTAATTTGAATCCATTTACGCTTGTTGGAGCCACCACTCGAAGTGGATTGCTGACCGCTCCATTGCGCGCTCGTTTCGGAATTAATGCGAGACTTTCTTATTACGATTCGAAGACATTAACAGACATTGTAGAGCGTAGCTCAGCTATTTTGAAAATAGCTATTACACCAGATGCGGCTTATGAAATAGCGCGTAGAAGTCGCGGTACGCCTCGTATTGCGAATGCGTTACTTCGTCGTGTTAGAGATTTCGCTCAGATTAAAGGCGATGGAACTATTGAAATAAACATCACTCAAATGGCTCTGAATGCCTTGAATGTGGATACGTTGGGTCTCGATGAAATGGACAACAAAATCCTCATGACCATCATGAATAAGTTCAATGGAGGTCCAGTTGGTTTAACGACTGTGGCAACAGCAGTTGGAGAAGATGCAGGAACAATTGAGGAAGTATACGAGCCGTTCTTAATTCAAGAAGGGTTCCTTACTCGAACACCGCGTGGAAGACAGTTGACTGACCTTACCTACAAGCATCTAGGGAAAATTCGCAACAAGCCAGGGGAGTTGTTTTAGTGTTGAACCAGTCTGAACATACGCGGATAGTCAAAGAAATTGCAAGTCAATTGGGCTTTGCACATTGTGGGATTTCCAAAGCTGAATTTTTGGAGGAAGAAGCTCCACGACTCGAGCAATGGCTCAAGCAGAACATGCACGGTGAAATGCGTTATATGGAAGGTCACTTCGATAAGCGCTTAGACCCATCGTTACTTGTTCCTGGTGCAAAGAGCGTAGTTTCTCTTATGTTCAATTACTATCCGAAAGAAGTTCAATCTTCAGACCTTCCTAAGATTTCAAAATACGCTTGGGGAGAGGATTACCATATTGTGGTGAAAGACAAATTGTTTCAGTTTGTCGATCTTATTCGTGAGCGAATAGGGGATGTAAATGGAAGGGTTTTCGTTGACAGTGCTCCTGTGCTAGAGAAAGCGTGGGCCGCGAAATCTGGATTGGGATGGGTTGGAAAAAACAGCAATTTGATTTCAAAACAGAAAGGCTCTTTCTTCTTTTTAGCAGAATTAATTCTCGATTTGAATTTAGATGCAGACGGTATTGTTACCGACCATTGCGGAACATGCACCGCTTGCATAGATGCCTGTCCGACCGGTGCCATTGTGGGTGATCGTGTTGTAGATGGAAGTAAATGCATCTCTTACTTCACCATTGAATTAAAGGAAAACGTTCCAAGTGAGTGGAAGGAAAAGCTTGATGGTTGGGCGTTTGGATGCGATGTCTGTCAAGATGTTTGTCCGTGGAATCGCTTCTCCATTCATCACAACGAGCCTCGTTTTTTTGCAGGGGCTGAGCGCTTGAATCTTTCCAAAAACGAATGGATAGAAATGACTGCAGAAACATTTCAAGCTGTATTCGGAAAGACGCCGCTCATGCGTGCTGGATTAGCACACATTCAAACGACTATCGCAGATTAATCTTCTTCCGGAAGTATTTCAGCCACGGTGAAAATGGAGCCGGTAATTACAATTAGATCATCTTTCGAGCTTGCTGCTTTCGCAGCGTCTAAACCCGAATGAACATTCGGGTAGCAATTACCCTTCAACATAAAACCTGAAGCCTTTGCTTGAAGGTCTTCCTTCGGAAGAGCGCGAGGAATGTCTGCTTGAACAAAATAGTATTCCGCTTCTTTCGGAAGAAGTGAAAGAACTTGTGAATGGTCTTTGTCGTTCACCATTCCAATTACCATGTGAAGTTTCTGAAAGGAAAGTGTTTTTATTTTTTCAACCAAAAAAGTAATTCCTTCTTCGTTGTGCGCTACTTCTGCTGCTGTTAGTGGTTCTGTTGCAAGAACCTGCCAACGTCCCATCAGATGCGTGTTTTCAACCACGCGAAGAAATCCTTCAGTTATATTTTCATTCGAAATGTTCCAATTCAATTTTTGAAGTTGAAGTAGAATTCCGAAGGATGTTTTTTCATTGAAAAGTTGATAGCTTCCTTCGAGTGCTGATTTTGGAGGAAGGAGGGAAGCGCTGATTGTTAGCGGTGCGTTTTTCAGTTTCGCTATTTCAATAATTTCTTGTCGCGCTCCCGATGGAATTTCACCTATAACAACTGGAATATTTTCTTTGACGATACCTGCTTTTTCTTTCGCAATTAGTTCGAGTGTATCTCCAAGAAACTGGGTGTGGTCGAGACTGATGGATGTAATGGCTGTCACGACAGGGTCAACAATGTTCGTGCTGTCGAGTCTTCCACCCATACCTACTTCAATGACTGCGATGTCAACTTGCTCATGTGCAAAGTAGTGGAAGGCGAGGGCAGTGGTAATTTCGAAGAAGGAAGGCTCAATGTTTCTCCACGATTCTTTCGATTGCTCAACGAAGTTCGCAACGAAGGACGGGTCTATTTTTTTTCCGTTCACGCGAATGCGTTCACGGTAGTCTTTGAGATGAGGAGAGGTGAAGAGTCCAACCTTGTATCCGGCCTCCATTAAAGCGGATGCAGTGAGGTGAGAGGTGGATCCTTTTCCGTTTGAGCCAGCGATGTGCACCACAGGAAACTTCAAATGAGGATTACCGAGTGCTTCACAAAGCTGCGAGATGTTGCCAATGTCGGGTTTGTAAGCAGCAGCGCCTATGCGATGAAACATAGGCAGCTGCGAAAAAAGATATGCTACGGCTTCGTCGTAAGTCACGAGATTATTTAACAGCTAGTACAATCGTGATGGTTCCGTTCTGTGGCATGCTGTTCGATGAAGGAGTAAAAGAACATTTTTTTGCGGCTTCAATAGCTAGCCCATGGTTGAACGCAACATCTGTAGTGATGTTAGACTTTGCAACAGTGGCTTTTGTCACTTTTCCGTTTTTGTCTACCGTAATGCTAACAACAACTTCTCCATTTGCAGTTGGCTTTTTGTTGGTGCTTGGACCAGACAAGCTGCCTCTTCCTTTCAATGACCAACTTGTTCCATTTCCAAAACCGGTTCCTGTGAAGTTACCTGACCCCGGTCCGTTTCCACCGCCATCGCCGCCACCTGTTCCTCCGCCTGATCCACCATTTCCACCGCCGTTACTTGCATCGCTGCCACCGCCACCGTTCAATTGGTTTAGCATGTTGTCTAATGCAGACGGTTGTGGATTGGTTTGAGCAGTTTGTGTTTTATCTGTCGAAGGTTTATTTGTGTGTTCGACAGGTGTTTTACTTTCTGAAATCGTAGGTGCTGAAATATCTGCTCCGACATAAGTCTCGGGCATTGGAGCGAAAGCAATTTCTACCGGTTGAATTGCTCCGCCAGCTTCTCCTTCTGCAGAGCCTTCTCCGGCGCCTACTGGATTTCCACCTCCGCCACCACCAGGATCTTCTTCTTTTTCAACGGGGGGAGAAGAGGCAAGCAAAAGAAAAACAACGAATAGGATGAGCAAGTGAACTCCTCCGCTAGTTGCAGCACCAATAATTTTATTTTTCTTTTGTTCCGTCATTAGTTTCCTTTTTCAGTTGCAATGAAAGGTGTTCCTCCAATTTGTTGAATGCCTGAAAATATTTCAATGGTCTCTCCAGTCGGAACCATTTTGTCTACGCGCAATAGAACCCGCTTATCCTCTGAATTATTTAATTTTTCTTGAAGTTGGGTCAATATCACTGCTTTTTCAGATGGTGATCCATTCAAGCTGTAGGCTAAGTCTTTTGTAATGGTGATCGATAATCCTGCTGGATTCTCTTTTCCATTTCCCGCTTGCGGCTTGTCGATTTGTGCAGACAATTCTTGCACAGCACCGGCACTCGCGATAATGAAAAAGATAAGCAGCATGAAGATGATGTCAGAGAGTGTGGACATGCCAGACTCAATGTGTACTTTGTGTTTTCTTCCGAAGTTCATGTTGCCTCCTATTAGTTCATGGGTTCGTCAAGAATGTCTACAAACTCTACCGCGTGAGATTCCATGGTATTCACCAATCTTCCGATGCGCGTTACCAAGGTGTTGTATGCAACGTAAGCCAACATACCCACGACCAATCCGGCAGCAGATGAAATCATCTTAATGTAAAGACCTTGAGAAACTACTCCGATTTCAATCTTACCCACATTCGAGATGTCGTGGAAGATGGTAATTACTCCGATAACTGTTCCCAGGAATCCGAACATAGGCGCAATAGAAGCGATGATGGCTAAGATGGAAGTGTTCTTTTCCAAATTAGAAATTTCTAGTTTTCCAGAATTCTCAACTGCGCTCTTAATGTCTTCAAGTGGTTTGCCAATGCGTGCAATTCCTTTTCCAATCATGCGTGCAACGGGAGTGTTGGTTGTTATGCATAGATTTTTAGCGTCACTTAATTTTCCTTGATTGATGTACTGCTTTATGTTCATCATGAAGTTCGACTCCTCCTTGTTTGCTTTCGCAACAGTGAGCCATCTTTCAACGAAGATGTAAATGGTTATTACACTCATAATTAAGAGTGGGATATAGATATACCAACCTTTAAGAACTAAATCCGTGATTGATAGTTTTTCAGAACTTGCAGCAATAGGTGCTTCCAGAAATAAAATAGCTGACTCCATAATTTTTCGAATCTGTGTGTTTATTGTAACGCTCAAATTTGAAAAGAATTGCCCGAGAATTTTTTCATGGCAATGTGGAGTTATTCAGATGTCGTAGTTGATAGAAGTTCTTTAAATGTAACGCGGGTCTTTTTTGTAAGGGATTTTTTCTAGTTCTGTACACTCAATGGAATAGGCTCCAAACTCTTCCAGCACGGTTCCTGTGATCTTGTAAATGCCTCGGCCTCTGAAGTTACCGAAAGAAGAATTGTTCGGAAAGTGCACGGTGTCGAAGAACTGAAGTTCTTTGTCTAAGAAAGTTCCGAAGCCCATGAGTTCTCCTTTGCTTGTTCGCGTCTTCTTTACATTCACGAGATACCCTACCGCAGAAATTTTTTTGTTTAGGTGGAAGGGAAGCTGCGCTGCTACTTCAGTAACTGTTAGTTCTTCAGATGCCAATTCAAAGGGCGAACACAATGGAAAACCAATGAGCTCCATTTCGTCGAAAGCACTTTCCAACCAATCGTCTTGAAACGTTGGAAGGGTTAAATTCTTCTCGGGCTCTTCGAACAGCGAGGGTCCCATCTCCGATTTATCTGGATTGCCATGAAAGTGCGTTTCCCACAACAAATCTTTTTTCGGTTTGTTGAATTTCCTGCAAGCACCAATGCGAATGAGTAGGCTCATTTGTTCAACAGATACATGCGCTTGATCCATAAGTTGCGCAATGCTGCGTATTCCCTCTGATTGACGAAGTTTAAGAATGCGCGCAATGGTGTTGGCTTCTAAACTTTTTACCAAACCAAAGCCAAGAATAATTTCTTTGCCATGCAAGACACACGTTGCATCGCTTTCCCAAATGCAGGGCGCAGAAATTTTCGCGCCGTGATTCATAGCTTCGAGCACATAAATTTCTGTGTCGTAGAATCCGCCGAAATGATTCAGCGTTGCGGTCATGTATTCAATGGGGTAGTAGGCCTTCAGAAACAAGCTCTGATAACTTTCAACGGCATAGCTCGCGCTGTGTCCTTTCGCAAAAGCATATCCGGCAAAGCTTTCCACCTGTCTCCAAATTTCTGCAACGTCGCTGAATGCATTTCCTTTCGAAATTGCTTTTTCGAAAAACGATTCTTTGGTTCGTTCGAACTCTTCTCTTCCACGAAACTTCCCACTCATTCCTCTGCGCAACACATCGGCTTCAGCCAAGGTGAGCCCGCCGAAGTAGTGTCCAACTTTAATCACGTCTTCTTGATAAACCATGACGCCGTAAGTCTCGGGCATAATCGCGAGCAGCTGCGGATGCGCGCGCTCACGCGCTTTCGGATCGCGATGACGATGAATGAATTCTTTCATCATTCCGCTGCTGCTCACACCCGGACGAATGACCGAACTTGCTGCGACCAATCCGAGGTAGTCGTCTACTTGAAGTTTCGTGAGCAGCATGCGCATAGCTGGAGATTCAACATAGAAGCATCCGATGGCTTTTGCGTTGCGAAGCAAATCTTTGATGCGCTCGTCTTGCTTGAGCGGCGCAACCTGATGCAAATCGATTTCGCGAAGGGGATATCTTTCTTTAACTAACTGAACCGCTTCTTTGATTTTTGCTAATCCACGTTGTGAAAGAATGTCGAATTTGTGAAGCCCAATGTCTTCCGCCACAACCATGTCGAACATAACTGTCGGGTGTCCTTTCGGCGGAAGAAAAGTTGCGGTGTAATTGTGAATGGGTTCATTCGAAATGAGAATTCCACACGAATGAATACTTAAGCTATTTGGAAAGTCTTGTAGGAACGATGCATAACGCATGACGTTCTGCTGGTTCTTATCGAGCGCATTCGGATTGAACTTCCCACTGCTTAACAATTCAATTTCTTCAATTGGAAGTCCGAATACTTTTCCCAATTCACGAACCACGGCTTTGTATTGAAACGTGTTGTAAGCGCCAAGCAACGCAACATTCTGATAGCGCTCGAAAATGTATTCTGTAATTTCTTCTCGATCTGTCCATGAGAAATCAATGTCGAAATCCGGAGGGTTTTGTCGGTATAAATTAATGAACCGTTCGAAGTATAAATCCAGTTCAATCGGATCTACATCTGTAATGCGAAGCAGGTATGCAATGACGCTGTTCGCACCGCTTCCACGTCCTACGTAGTAGTATCCGCGATTTCTTGCGAATTGCGTAATGTCCCAGTTTATTAAAAAGTATGAAACGAAATTTTTCTGTTCAATAATTTCGAGTTCTTTTTGAATACGTTCTTGAATAACCGAATGATTGTTCGGTTCGTTTCCGTAGCGATAGGCGAGACCTTCTTGTGTGAGCTGACGAAGCAGACTCATATCTTCTTCGAGGCTACCTGTAAATGTGCTCTGATTTTTAGAAATAGCGTGATTCACCTCTTCGTTCCAAGACCATTGTTGTGCGAAAGCCCTTGATTTATCAAGTAAATCGGGTGCACCTTCGAATTCCGATTGAAGTTCTTTTGCCGAAAGATAAACATCTTTCCGCTTTCCTTGATCTGAAGGTTGAAGTCTGCTCAGTAGTATATTGTTCTCTATGCATCGCAACAATTGATGCATGTTGAAATGTCGCTGCGATTGAAAAGTTGAAGTCTGAAAGGCGAGTGCTTTTTCGCGTTGCGATTTCCATTCACTTCGTTCGAAGATGGGAAGATCGGCGGAAGTCACACCGAGGTATTCTTCTTCATTCAAATCGAATGAATTCTTTTTGAAATTTTCAAACGGATAAATCGTCACGCAATGTTTCCATTGTGGGGCGCGTGTTTCGAATTCTTTTTTCTGATGAAGATGTTCTGATAGGAACGTGGCTAGTTCGTTTACTCCGGCAGTGTTTTGCGCATAGGCTACGAATAGCTGTTTTGCACCGTTCCGGAAATCAATTCCCCAAAGTGGGCGTATGTTATTCTTTTTCGAAAGTCGAAGAAAATCGTGAAGCGTTGTGGTCGAATTAATTTCAGTAAGTGCAACAACTTCCGATTCGTTTTGCACAGCGAATTCAATAACATTTTCTACGGTAAGAATTCCATAGCGCAAACTGTAATACGAATGTGAGTTAAGCACGGTTAATCGAAAAGGGTAGGGCCTTCGTTATCTCTTCTTTTTTTTGCGCGGGATTCTCCCATTCCAAACAACTCAATGTGTTGATGAAGAATGAACGATGTTTCTGGAAGCAGCGCATCGCCAGTGGGCTTCAGCAAATCACTTCCTTCGGCTTGTATGCTTTTTATATCTGTGCTTACCGGATAAGCGTTGAGTTCTAGATCAACAACAGGCTGAAGAATCGAAGTAATGTCGGCAAGATGTGCATGCGGATCGAGCCACAATTCTTCTTGTTGTTTGGAGAGAATAAGCGGACAACGGGGATGTCCGATTTGTTGCAGTACACCCGGAGGTGCCGCTGTTGTGACTATTGCGTACGAGTGCAATGTTTCTTGCGTCGAAGGATTTCTCCATTCATCGTAAACTCCGGCAAATGCAAAAGGCTTTCTTCCGGTTGAAAGGAAGACGCAATGCGGATGGGATAAACCGCCACGTTCAGGGCCTTCGTAAAACGCATCGGCAATGACTAAGCATCGCTTTCTGCGGATGGGAATTCGGAAGAACGGTTTTTCGAGAATGCCCTTCGAGCCGGAAAAAAAGAATGAGTTGTCTTTGTTGTGATCGCCTTCGGCACGCGCGTTCAAAACATACTTCGGTTTATCGGCCCAAGCAGGTGTAAATCCGAAGGTTGAATTCCGAATTTCAGATTTGTTTTCTTGGGTAATAATAAGCCCTTGCTTTCCAGCACCGATATTGGCTTGGGGTTTAAACACAACTCCCTTGCCTATTTCAGCGCGAAAGGCTTTTTGAATTTCTTCAATTTTAGAAACTACGGCGTAACGTCCACACATGGTGCAAAATTGAGTGGTTAGTTTGTAGTGAATTTACGAAACAAACTCGGAAAGTACTTCCTCAATAAATTTTTTCGCTGCAGGAATATTCTCAATGTGACCCATATGTCCGATTTCAGGAACAATGGTGGTTTTTGCTGAAGGAAGAAGGGCCCATTCAGCTTGCATTTTTTCTAAAGAAAGGACCTTGTCATTGGCTCCTGCGAAATAGTGAATTGGGAAATTTACGGTTTGAAGAAATGGAATTGACGATTCACGTTCACGCATAGCGCGAAGGCTTTGTACAGTGCTTTCGGCCGACATGCTTTCAATCTTTTCGAGTTGCTCGTTAATGGCCATTCTGTGTGCATCTGCGTTATGAAAGAGACCGTCTATAAGATTAGCCGCGTACAGTGCTTTGTGTTTTTCAGCGGCTTCAATAGCGCGCAGACGGTCTTGTTTTTTCAACTCGCTATCTGCGTCTGCGGTTGAATGAAAAAGGGCGAGTGCTTTTGTTTTCTCTGGAAATGTTTTCGCTAAATGCGCAGCTACGTATCCCCCCATGGAATGCCCAATCCAAATAAATTCATCTGATTCTTGCAGTTCTATTTGTTGAAGAATGTGTTGCGCGAAATCTTCTATTGAGTCAGTTTGAAGGGAATGATTGTTCCCATGTCCCGCCAATTGGGGTGTGTAAAAAGAAAATGTGGAAGGGAGTAATTCCTTCCACATTTCATTGTTTCCTAAAAAGCCATGAATGGCAATTATTTTTATCATTGAACGCGTTCCCAAATTTGTGTGCGGTAGACAAATGCCCAATAGCCTCTAACTTCAAGTTTGTTTGGATCTCCTGATTTCAACCACATTTCGCAACGATAAACATCGCCGTTGTTCGGGTCGCAAATGGTACCGTCTTTGTACATGCTTCCGTTCCATTTCATGTTGCGAACGACATCCATACCTATCATGGGCTGGTCTTTTCTGTCGTCTTTGCATTCCACGCATTTAGGGTTTTGATTGGCCCATTCAGAACGGAAGAGTTGTATGATTTTTCCGTAAAGCTCACCATTCTGTTCTCTGATTTCTAGAATACTCTTCGGAAGACCAGTTTTGTCATCTATTGTTTTCCATTTCCCAACAACGGTTTGAGCAGATAATGTTGTTGTAACAAAAAAGAGAAGAGCGAAAAATAATGTAGGTTTCATAAATAAATTTTTTATTAAATTACTAAAGCTTATGCTTCGACAAGCGCGTCGCACGTAATTTTTTTCTAATCAAAGCATTTAAATCGAATCCCACTAAGAGAATGACCATGTTTAAATTCAACCAAATGAGAATAACCATGAGTGTTCCAAGTGAGCCGTACAATTTATTGAATTGAGCGAAATTCTCAAGGAAATAACTGAATCCGAAAGATGTTACGATCAGCAGCAATGTTGTGAAAATGCTTCCCGTATTAAAGAATTTCCAATTCTTGCGAATACGTAAATTCATTCCTGAGTTGTAGAGAATGGTAATGATACCGTATATAAATGATATAGGGATAAACCATTGGCCAAAGGTTAAAAATGGAATGACACCTTTATCTCCAATGAGTCCTTTTTCGTGCATGATAAGGAAGGTGCTTTCACTTAATGAGGAAAGAATCATTGCAAGAAGAAACAGAACACCAAGAACGAGCATCATAATGAAACTCAGAATTCGAACAATGAATGGATGGGCAGATACTTCCAAATGTTGACTCGTTTGGAATGCCTGCATAATTGCATTCATGCTGGCCGAAGCGTAGTAGAACATTAATACAAAACCGATAGACAATAACGTTGACTGCTTTTTATTAATCAAGTCGTACAATGTTCCTTCAATAAATTGAAAGGTATCTCCGGGTAGAATACTTTTCAATCCTAAGAAAACATCTTCTTGGAAATTGTCAATTGGAATAAAAGGAATTAAAGTAAAAAGTGTAATGATTGCAGGGAAGAAAGCAAGAAAAATTCGAAATGAAATACTCGCAGAACGCATAGTTGTGCGAACATCAGAAAACGCAATGATTAAAAACGAAGAGATTTCCCAGAGGTTTAATCCACCAAATCCATACGGATGATAGCGTTCTAGAAAATGTCGAACTTTAAAAAGCCAGGCTGCGTAGCGTTTGAATTTTTTCTTGTTCATTTGACCGCCTTCAAACTTAAATCGAAACTCTTTACGTGATGTGTTAGGGCGCCCATGCTTATGTAATCCACTCCGGTTTCAGCATAGCTGACAAGCGTAGTTTCGTTTATTCCTCCGCTAGCCTCGGTCTCTACTCGACCATTGATATGAAGCACCGCTTCACGAAGTTTTTCAGGAGAGAAATTATCTAACATAATGCGAAAGGCAACTCCTGTTTCAATCACTTCATCTACCTCTTCAAGATTGCGTGTTTCTACTTCAACCTTGATTGATAAATTCCGTTCTTTGATGAATTCAGAGATCTTGCTAAGAGCAGGTTTCACGCCACCTGCAAAATCAATGTGATTGTCTTTCACTAAAATCATATCGTACAACGCATACCTGTGATTGTATCCACCTCCAATTCTTACAGCTTCTTTTTCGAAGTATCTGAAATTTGGAGTGGTCTTGCGCGTGTCGAGAAGTTTGCAATTGGTATGCGAAATCATTTGCACAAGACGATGCGTTTCCGTTGCAATACCGCTCATGCGCTGCATAACATTCAACACAAGTCTTTCGATAGTGGTAATACTTTGACTTTTTCCTTCCACAATAAATGCAATGTCTCCTTTTTGAACCGTTGCACCATCTTGAATAAATGTCGTCACCTTCAATGATGAATCGAACGCATGAATGATTTTTTCGGCAATGGTCACTCCGGCAAGAATGCCGTTGTCTTTTACTATTAATTGTGCTTTGCCAAGTGCATTGTCGGGAATAGTTGCAAGTGTTGTGAAATCACCTGGACCAATATCTTCATTCAAGGCTTCTGCAAGCCATTTGTCAAAGTCAAATGCATTCATGTCGCGAAGTTATGAATTCCAATCTTCGAATAGTTAACTTTGGGAACATGATTAAA
>JANQWV010000006.1:0-13173 GCA_030729695.1 Flavobacteriales bacterium
GCTCAGTCTTTCGACCTTCTTATGATTGATTTAGTTGCATACACCCGAAGATAACTATCCTGTACACACAATTGAGTGTAAAATTTCCGTAGGTGTTTTGCGAGTCAGCTTGCATTAATCTGAAAGAATGCTGACATTAAACACTACATTTAAGGAAATATACAATTAGGTTGGCCTGTTTGTAGACTAGCATTTTTCGAATAAAATTTATGAAGACAATCCTAACTATACTTTTTGCGTCTTTGACGCTCCTTTCTTGTTCCAAGGAGGAACATCCAAGAGTTGAATACAAAGTGAGTTCTAGTGGATCCGCATTAATTGCATATACAATGGTTACACCATCGGTGCGACAAGAAACTGTTTCAGGTAGCTGGGACGTTTCTTTTAGACATTCCAAAGGCGGCAATGTATTTCTTTCTGCTATCAACACAGGAATTGGCACAACAAGCATCTCTGTTTATGTAAACAAGGAATTGCTCTACACCGAAACAACGCAAATTCCTGGAGGTCTGATTGAAATTTCAGAAGTTTTGCCTTAGCGCATGCAAGCCCTTTGTTCTGCGGAGTTACGCTAAAGAAATTTCTACCGCAATCCCCCTCGCCTCAGCATCACTCTCGATCAACTCTTCCAACGACGGCTTCGCGATGAAGGCTGCTTTTTGAAGCGTCTTCTCTACGGTTTCTGCGATTTGAAGGAATTTAATTTCGTCGTTTAAGAAACGAGCAACTGCAATTTCATTTGCAGCGTTCAAGATACACGGAGCATTGCCGCCCTGCTCCAAAGCCTCGAACGCAAGACCCAAACAACGGAAGACTTCAATACGGGGCTTCTCAAAAGTAAACTGCGGATAATCCATGAAGTTGAATCGAGGCCAGTCGGTTTTCACGCGTTGCGGATAGGCCATGGCATACAAGATGGGTAACTTCATATCGGGCAATCCCAACTGCGCTTTCATGCTGCCGTCTTCGAACTGAACCAAACTGTGAATAATGCTCTGCGGATGAACAACCACGTCTATTTGCGAGGGCTTCAAATTGAATAACCATTTTGCTTCAATAACCTCTAACCCTTTGTTCATAAGGGTTGCAGAGTCAATGGTAATCTTCGCGCCCATGGTCCAATTCGGATGCTTCAAGGCTTGCGCCTTCGTCACCTCTGCCAATTCTTCAGCAGGTTTCTGTCTAAACGGACCACCACTCGCGGTAAGAACAATCTTCTCGATAGGGTTGTGCCACTCGCCAGCTAAACACTGGAAAATAGCGCTGTGCTCGCTGTCGACCGGATAAATATTCACCCCGTTTTCTTTCGCCAATTGCGTAATAATTTCTCCAGCAACAACTAATGTTTCTTTGTTCGCAAGCGCAATGTTTTTCTTCGCAAGAATAGCGCGCACCGTTGGCGGAAGTCCCGCTGCGCCTACCAATGCGGTTAGCACAATGTCTATACTATCCATCTCCACAATCTGCTCCAACGCTTGCTTTCCCGCATACACCTTAATGTCTGTGGAAGCGAGACCTTCCTTTACTTCAGCGTATTTCGATTCGTCGGTAATGACAACCGCATTCGGATTGAATTTCAACGACTGTGCAATCAACAACTGGCTGTTGCTGTGCGCCGTTAATACTTCCACACAAAACTGATCTGGATGTTCTTGAATAACCTCAAGTGCTTGTGTACCTATAGAGCCGGTTGAACCGAGAATAGCAATGTTTTTCAATGCGAATATTTTTTGCAAATTAAGAATAAAAAAAGCCGCTTCATTGAAGCGGCTTTTTGATCGTTGCCCGAACAGGATTCGAACCTATATAAACTGCACCAAAAACAGTTGTCCTGCCATTAGACGATCGGGCAATCTCACTTCTCCTTCGAAAAGCGACTGCAAAATAAATACTTTCTTTTCATAACAGCAAGTATTTTTCTATTTCTATCTTCGTTTTTTAAAAATAAGCCTGTGATTTCACTTCAGAACTACATCAACGGAACGTTTGTTTCTGCTGTTTCCGGACAGACCATAGATAACGTAGATCCTTCTACTGGTAAGGTTTTCAGCCTTATTCCGCGCAGCGAACAAGCCGATGTAGATGCGGCAGTTGCGGCCGCTGAAGCGGCCTTCCCTTCGTGGTCAAATCTTTCTGTGGAAAAGCGCTCAGAGGTGCTAATTCGCCTTTCAGACCTTATAAAAGCGAACGCCGAGGCACTTGCTCAGGCCGAAACCCTCGACAACGGAAAGCCCATTTCGCTTTCTCGCGCAGTGGACATTCCGCGCGCGGAAGCTAACATTCGCTTCTTCGCAACAGGCATCTTGCACTTCGCAAGCGAGGCTCATCCGAATACCGAGTACATCAACTACACGTTGCGCAAGCCCATTGGTGTGGTCGGATGTATTTCACCTTGGAACCTTCCCTTGTATTTATTCACTTGGAAAATAGCGCCAGCCCTCGCTGCAGGAAACTGCGTGGTGGCGAAGCCTTCAGAAATAACTCCATATACCGCTTATCTGTTTTCAAAACTTTGCGCGGAAGCAGGCATGCCTGCGGGAGTCTTGAACATTGTTCACGGATACGGTCCGGAAGCCGGAGAGGCCATTGTGCAGCACAACGGCATTAAAGCCATCTCGTTTACAGGCGGAACAGCAACAGGCGCACACATTGCTTCGGTAGTGGCACCGAAGTTCAAAAAAATGTCGTTGGAGTTGGGTGGAAAAAATGCGAACATCATCTTCAACGATTGCGATTTCGATGAAGCGCTTTCAACCACCGTTCGCACGTCTTTCGCAAACCAAGGACAGATCTGCCTTTGCGGATCACGCCTCTACGTTCAAAGCGGCATCTACGAAAAATTCAAAGCCGCGTTAATTGAAAAAGTTTCGCGCATTGTTCCAGGAAATCCTTCCGAAGACAAAACGAAAATGGGCGCTTTAGTGAGCGAGCCACACCTGAACAAAGTGCTTTCTTTTGTTGAATTGGCGAAGCAAGAAGGCGGCACCGTTATTTGCGGTGGCGAGCGTGTTGTATTGGAAGGAGAAAACGCCGGAGGTTACTTCATGCAACCCACAATTATCGAGGGTTTGAACGCTTCATGCAGAACCAATCAGGAAGAAATCTTCGGTCCGGTAATTACCCTTCAGCCCTTCGAAACGGAAGAGGAAGTAAAGGCTTTAGCGAACAGCACGAAATACGGATTAGCAGCCAGCATCTGGACCACCAACGTTACAGTAGCACACCGACTTGCAGGAAATCTTCAAACCGGAATTGTGTGGGTGAACTGTTGGTTGGAAAGAGACTTGCGCACGCCTTTCGGCGGAGTGAAACAATCGGGCGTGGGCCGCGAAGGCGGATGGGAAGCGTTGCGATTCTTCACCGAAGCGCAAAACGTATGTATTTCCGTTCCGAAAAAATAAGTGTCAAACAAATTCGTTTGTATCTTTCAATGCTGAAGAAAGTGGCATGAACGCATACGAACAACTCATACAACGCTTAGACGACTTCATTCGGAAGTACTACAAGAACCGCATGGTTCAAGGGCTTTTGTATGTAGCCGCACTTTTCTTAGGACTTTATCTCATTCTCGTTACACTCGAATACTTTGGTCACTTCGGCCCAACGGTTCGAACCATTTTCTTCTTCGGATTTTTAGCCTCTGCTGCTTACTTCTTCGTTTCAAGAATTGCATTGCCATTTTTTTCTATGTTGAAATTGGGAAAGCACATTTCCTACGAACAAGCTGCTAAAATTATTGGTCAACATTTTCCGGAAGTAGACGATCGACTTCTGAATACCCTTCAACTTCAATCACAACTGAACGAACATGCGGAAAGCAGTTTGCTTCAAGCAAGCATAGCTCAGCGTATGCAATCGTTGCGCCCGGTGCCTTTCACAGCGGCCATTGATGTGAAGAAGAACAAAAAATATTTGCGCTACTTGCTTCCGCTGGTGGGCGTTTTCGGTGTGTTGTTTTTAATCACGCCTTCCTTCATTCTGAAACCTACCGACCGTCTGCTGCGCTACAACGAGATCATTGAAGAGGAGGCGCCTTTCACCATGGACATGCTGAACGACACCTTAACTGCGATTGAAAACACAGACTACGAAGTGCGCATGCAAGTAACAGGAAAGGAAATTCCAGGGCAGGTTTTCATTGAAGTAAACGGACAGAAATTTCAAATGGTGAAGAAGAGCAACATTGACTTTTCATACACCCTTTCGAATGTGAAGGAAGACGCAGTGATTGTTTTTTACGGTGGAAAATTTCACAGCAAAGGATATAACCTCGACGTACTTCAAATGCCGAAGCTGACGCAGTTTCAGATTGAAGTGAACTACCCTTCTTACTTGAAAAAAGAGAACGCTGTGGTGAACAACACCGGCGATCTATTGGTTCCCGAAGGCACACAACTCATCTGGAAAATCGCCGGTGAAAATACCTCCGCTGTTCTCTTCGAAACAGCCGCAGGTAAATTGCCGTTCGAAGAAACTTCAAACGGATTCGAGCACCGCGAAAATGCTTCGCAGAATTTTGCATACAGCGTCATTCCTCAAAACGATCAAGTGCAAAACGGAAACGCCCTGTCGTATCAAGTGAACGTAGTGGCCGACGGATACCCAAGCATAGGCGTTCAAGATGAAACCGATTCTACCTCGCGTTACGTTCACTATTTCACCGGAGGTATTCAAGACGATTACGGCCTTACGAAACTCACCTTCACCGCCGTTCACATGCGCGACGGTAAGGCCGTAGAAAGCGCAACCGTGCTGCCCATTCAGTTTGAAGTGGGAACAACCGGAGATCAGTTTTTCCACGCAGTAGATTTCTCAATCTTCAACCTAGAGCCCGGCGACGAAGTGAATTACTTCTTCGAAGTGTGGGACAACGACGGCGTACACGGCGCGAAGAGCACACGCTCCCAAGTAAGACAATTCGTGAATCCTACGGAAGAAGAACTGAAGGAAATGCGCAACGAGCAAAGCGAAAGCATCAAAGACCAATTGGAATCGAGCTTACGTGAAGCGGAAAAACTTCAAAAAGAAATGAAGCAACTCGAACGCGAAATGCTCGAGAAGCAAAATCTGAATTGGCAAGACAAGAAAAAATTAGAAGACCTCATAGAGCGTCAGAAAAAACTGGAAGAGCAGGTTAAAGAAATTCAAAAACAAAACCAGCAGCGCAACCAAGAGCAAAAAGACGAGCAGCTGGCTGAAAAGCAAAAAGAGCTCGAGCGTCTGATGAACGAAATGCTCAGTCCTGAAATGAAGGAAATGATGCAGGAACTTCAGAAGCTCATGAACGAATTGAACAAAGACGAGCTTCGAAAAGAAATAGAAAAGATGAATCTTTCAACCGAAGATTTAGAGAAGGAATTGGACCGTGCGTTGGAGCAATTCAAAGAATTAGAAGTCGAAGAAAAATTAAAGGAAGCCGCTGAGAAACTCAATGAATTGGCCGATAAGCAAGAGAAGCTAGCCAACGACGAATCGAAGAGTGCGGAAGAAAAACTGAAAGAGCAAGAGCAGTTGAACAAAGAGTTCGAAGACGTGAAGAAGGAGTTGAAAGAGGCAGAAGAGTTGAACAAAGAATTGGAAACTCCGCAAGAGATTCCGGATACAGACGGATTGAAAAAAGAGATCGACGAGGAGCAAGAGAAGTCTTCTTCCGAATTGAAGCAAAACAAGAAGAGCAACGCCGCGAAGTCGCAGAAGAAAGCTGCTGAGAAGATGAAGCAGATGGCTCAGGAAATGCAAGACGGCATGGAAGCCGCAGAGCAAGAGCAACACGAAGAAGACATGGCTGCCATGCGCGCCTTGTTAGAGAACATTCTTTCGGTGAGCTTCGATCAAGAGGCGCTCATGGAAGAGACAAAGAAAACCATGTCGAACGACCCGCGCGTGAAGACCTTGGCGCAACGTCAACGTAAGTTGAAAGACGATTCACGCATGATTGAAGACAGTCTGTTCGCGTTGAGCAAGCGCGTGCCCGAGATTAGCTCAACCGTGAATCACGAGATTAACGAGATCAACGCGAACCTCGATCGCGTCATGAAAGATTTTCCAGATGGAAACATGGGACGTATTACGCAGAACCAGCAGTCTGCTATGACGGGGTACAACAACTTAGCGTTGTTGTTAGACGATGCATTGCAGCAGATGCAAGCGCAGATGCAGTCTGAATCGAAATCGAAAAAAGAAGGCAAAGGCAGTTGCAACAAGCCCGGTGGAAAGGGCAAAGGGAAAGGCAAGAGCAAAGCTTCTGCTGCGCAGATGAAGCGCATGCAAGAAGGCTTGCAGAAGCAGTTGGAAGAAGCGCGCAAGAAAGGACAAAATCAAGGCAAGAACAATTCAGGAGGATCGAAAAGTGGCGGCGACGAAGGCCAGGCGAAAGAATTGGCGCAGATGGCAGCGAAGCAAGCCGCCATTCGCAAGATGATGGAAGAGAAGGGCAATGAATTGAACGAAGACGGAAGTGGCGCAGGCAATGAAATGAAGCAGATTGCGAAGGAGATGGAAAAGCTGCAACGCGACATTGTAAACAATCAGATTACCGAGGAGAGTATACGACGTCAGAACGACATCATGATTCGCTTATTGAAGGCCGAAGAAGCCGAGCGTGTGCGTGAGATGGATGAAGAGCGCAAGAGCAACGAGGCCATTAATGCCCCTGTTGGAAACCCAAAGAAATACGAAGAGTTTTTGAAGAACAAACAAAAGGGAGTAGAGACCCTGCGTTCTGTTTCTCCGAACTTAAAACCCTACTACAAAGAGAAGACTCAGCGCTATTTCAGAAATTCCTGAAAGAAATAAATGGAATGTCGCGTTTTTTTTCTCATTTTTGATACGCAAAAATTAATTCATGATCCAAGGTCGCAGACAACTTCGTTTTCCATCCGTGCTTGAAAGCATTCATTTAGCTGAGAAGCTAGTAGACGATGTGTGCAGTGAATACAAAGTGAAGGAAGATTATTATGGTGAAGTGTTGATCTGTTTAACGGAAGGAGTGAACAACGCAATTGTTCACGGAAACCGCATGAACAGCGATCTTCAGGTTTCTCTGACTTTTGAATTAGAAAGTGAAAAGACTTTGCGATTTATTATTTCTGATGAGGGTCCGGGTTTCGATTACGAAAGCTTACCAGACCCCACCGCTCCTGAAAACATTGAATTGCCTCACGGAAGAGGTGTCTTTTTGATGCAACGCTTGGCCGACAGATGCACGTTTAACAACGGCGGGACTGAGGTTGTTGTGGAATTCGATGTAGCAGGCACAGCGGAATAATCCTAAATTTGCCGCATGCAAGAAAAATTAGCCAATCTCGAACAGAAGAAGCAGGAAGCTTTGTTGGGTGGTGGTGCGAAACGCATAGAGTCGCAGCACAAAAAAGGAAAACTCACAGCTCGTGAGCGTATAGAGGTTTTGTTAGATTCAAACTCTTTCGAAGAAATCGGAATGTTGGTAACACACCGCAGCACCAATTTCGGATTAGAAAATGAAAAATATTTGGGCGACGGTGTGGTTACCGGATACGGTAAAATCAACGGTCGCTTGGTGTATGTCTTCTCTCAAGATTTTACCGTAATGGGCGGATCGCTTGCAGAAGCGCACGCGCAGAAGATTTGCAAAATCATGGACTTGTCCATGAAAAACGGCGCGCCGTTGATTGGTCTAAACGACAGTGGTGGTGCGCGTATTCAGGAAGGCGTGGTGAGTCTTGGCGGCTATGCCGACATCTTCTACAAGAATGTTCAAGCCAGCGGAGTAGTGCCACAGTTGAGTGCGATCATGGGTCCATGCGCTGGCGGCGCTGTGTATTCTCCGGCCTTAACAGATTTCATTGTTATGGTGGAAAACACGAGCTACATGTTTGTCACTGGTCCGAACGTAGTGAAGACCGTAACACACGAAGAAGTAAGCAGTGAAGATTTGGGTGGTGCAAGTGCACACAGCACGAAAAGTGGTGTTACGCATTTGACGGCAGAGAACGATGTGGCTGCGCTGAAGGTGATTCGTCAAATGCTTTCGTACATGCCGCAAAACTGCGAGGAAACTCCAGCACGCTTGCCTTACGAACCGGGCAACGAAAGAAGAGAAGGTTTAAATGGAATTATTCCTGCAAACCCGAATCAACCTTACGATATCAAAGAAGTTATTGCAGCCGTTGTAGACGAAGAGTCTTGGTTGGAAGTTCATAAAGATTACGCTGAAAATATTGTAGTCGGTTTCGCACGCCTTGCTGGAAGAAGCATTGGTATTGTTGCGAATCAGCCAGCGTTTTTGGCCGGTGTATTAGACATTAAGAGCAGCAACAAGGCTGCACGCTTCGTTAGATTCTGCGACGCGTTTAACATTCCACTATTGGTGCTGGAAGACGTTCCTGGATTCTTGCCTGGAACCGATCAAGAGTGGAACGGAATTATTTCAAACGGAGCGAAATTGCTTTACGCGTTTAGCGAAGCAACGGTTCCGCGTGTAACTGTCATTACCCGCAAAGCCTACGGCGGAGCGTATGACGTAATGAACAGCAAGCACATTGGTGCAGACATGAACTTCGCGTGGCCTTCGGCAGAGATTGCGGTAATGGGCGCGAAAGGAGCTGCTGAAATTATTTTCAAAAAGGAAATTGCAGAAGCAGCAGACAAAGACGCGAAGTGGAAAGAAAAAGAAGCTGAATACGCTACCCTTTTCGCAAACCCTTACAGCGCCGCTGAACGCGGATATGTAGACGAAGTAATTGAGCCAGCGGTTACTCGCGAGAAGTTGATTCGTGCATTTGAAATGCTCGAGAATAAGGCAGAGAAGATGCCTCGTAAGAAGCACGGAAACATTCCATTGTAATTCGAAACTATGCCATTGATTTTACCTGTAAACAACGTTTCCCCAGTATGGGGAAACGATTGTTTCATTGCTGAAAACGCAACGATAGTCGGACAAGTTACGATGGGAGATCAATGCAGCGTGTGGTTCACCGCTGTTGTTCGCGGCGACGTGAACACCATTGAAATGGGCAACAAAGTGAACATTCAAGACGGTGCTATCATTCACGGCACCTACCAGAAAGCAGGAACTAAAATTGGAAACAACGTGAGCATTGGCCACCGCGCCATGGTTCACGGATGCACCATTCACGACAATGTACTTATTGGAATGGGTGCAATAGTCATGGACAATTGCGTAATTGAAGAGAATTGCATCATTGCAGCCGGGGCTATACTTACCGAGGGAACGCATGTGAAAAGCGGAAGTGTATACGCAGGAATTCCAGCAAAAAAAATCAAAGACCTTTCTCCGGAATTGTTTCAAGGTGAAGTGCAGCGCATAGCGAATAACTATGTTCTATATTCATCGTGGTTTCAACCTAAAAAATAATATTTTATGTGGAAGAAGTTGCTTGTCGTTCTATGCGCAATTGCGCCTTCCTGTGTTTTCGCTCAGCCGAAAGACACGATTATTAATTTTCGTGGAATGAATATTCCCATGAAGCTCTCGTTTAGCGATGAGTTTAACGGATTGAAGTTAGATGAACAAAAATGGGATCTTCGTGAAGGGGTTGTTCGCGATGCCGAGCAGAAGATAACGCAACAATGGCTTACCAAGGAGAGCGTTAAAGTAAAAGAGGGTTTGGCTGTAATTACGACTGTGCCTAAAGAAAGAAAGGATCAGACCTTTTACGTTTGGATTACCGACGGAATGAAAGAGCGCAAGGGTAATTTCAATTACGACACAGGAGAGTTCGAATCGAAAGAATTGTTTCTTTGGGGGTATTATGAGATTCGTTGCAAGTTACCGAAGGGAAGAAATGCTTGGCCAGCGTTCTGGTTGTATGGGGAATCAAATGGAACGAACAACGAGATTGATGTGTTTGAGTTTTGGAATGAAGAGAATTTTTTTGGAGGATTCAGTCAGAAGAAGCAAGCGCGTATTCAACACATGACCACGCATTATAATAAAAGAATGTCAGGTGCAGGAACGAAGCTTCCGTTCGATGGATCAGAAGGCATGCACACCTATGGCGTGTTGTGGACAGAGAACGCCATTGTTTGGTACACAGACGGAAAAGAGATGCGCACGCTTTATCGCTACAAAAAATCAAAGGATCGTAAAGACGGTAAAATTGAAGCTGGAAGAGAAGAAAATGTTTTTCCGCAGTCACCCATGAAAATCATTGTGGACGTGGCTATGCAGCAGTCTGAGATTATATTACGATTGGAAAGGAATGCCTTCGCGGTTGATTATGTTAGGGCGTATGTCTTTAAATAAAAAAGGGGACTTTAGTCCCCTTAGTTAAAAATAGCAAACTCTTATTTTTTAAAGTATTTACTGTTGTTGCTTGCGGCGTTTTTCACTGCATGGAATGTTTTTTCGAAATCATTCTTTTCAAGCTTGTATCCTGTCAATCCTGATTTCACAATGATAGTATCACCGTCTCCATTGAAGGTAGAAACACTAACGTTTAATCCGCCAGATCTTCCGTATAACCAAATCCAAACGATAGTTAAAACTGCACATAATGCGAACACCCCGAATAGTGGAGCACCGCCTCTTCTCGCTGTAACTCCCATGATTAGGAAAGCGAACCCCAAAAGAGCACAAACTCCTGCTCTGATAAGCAATTGTTTGTTTTTCGCAAAACCGGCGTTGATATTGTGAATTTCTGATGTTGGGATAATAGCATACTGCTTTTTACCCTCTACGCGAGTAATGAAGCGATCTGAAATAGAGAAACTTACTGAAGGGTCTTTTAATCCAAGAAGTTTTAAAAGCCAATTTACAAATCCAACTTGATCTCCTTCGATATACATGAAGTCTTCTCCAGATGCTGGATTTTCATTTATTCTCACCTCTCGAGCGAGAAGCGTAATTGTCTTGGATTTACCAAGTAATGAACTGATTAGTCCCATAATAAAATTGATTTAGGTTAGTTAAGGTCCTACTCTTAAGGCTTTTCGGTTACTCCAGCGAATCGCTTATGCAATATAAAAATTTTAGCTTTTCCTTATGAAGTTGGGAACAAATAATATCACAGACTCAAGGAGAGCTATACCAACGAGAATAATTAAAATTGGATTGTCTTTCAGAATCTGATCAGATATCAATGAAAGTACAATTTTAACTATGAATGTGATTGAGAAGAAAAAAGCTAATCCAATTTTAAATCCGTCGTTAGGAGAGTTTTTCGTGGAAAAAGTCACAAAGAACCAACTCGAAAGAATAGCTATAGTTGACAAAACAAAATTGAAAAGTATGTAATGCGATAGTATTAAAAAAAATGCAACGTTCAATAGTATTGCCGCTAGGGAAAGGAGTAGGGTGATTTTTTTCATGTTGAATAATTAGATTGTTTTTCCGCCGCACCATTCACAAACAGTAAGTTTTTTTGTGTTTGGGTTTTTACAACTAGGACATTTTTCTGGAATTTTAGTTTCGGTATATGTAGTATTATTCTGTGAGTAGCTATTGTTTTGTTGAGGTTGGATGGGTGCGTACATGTGGGGATTATATTTCCTATTGAAAGCATCGTCTTCCATTGTGAGAAATACTATACCATCGAACACACCAATTATAGCTGGAATCCATGTCCAGAAAAAGATTAATCTTATAACACCCGAAACATTTGAATTTAAGTAAAATTTATGCGCTCCAAATCCTCCAAGAAGCAGCGCTAGCAGCCCTGCGGTTAAACGTGATTTCATTTGTTATTTTAGTTTTGAAAGAAGTTCTTGCTTTTTCGCGGTGAATTCTTCTTCTGTAAGAACACCCATCGATTTTAATTCTCCTAACTGCTTAAGTAAGTCAATAATTTTAGAATTGCCGTCCTCTGCTGGAGCTACATTTTGATTCACATTTGACATCATGTTTCCCATTGACTGGGCAATAGGATTTACCATTCCCATTCCCACCATTGTTCCTAAGATACCACCTGTGCCACCGTCACTTCCCCCCAAATTTTCAGCTGCTTTTTCTGTTGTATCGAACGTCCTTTCAATCTTATAAACCTCCAAGTTTTCAGCACGTCTTTTCAGCCTCATTCTTTCTTCAACATCTTCCGACATGAGTCTTTGATATTCGTCGAGCAGCTTTTTCACCTTAGGGTCGTCGTCAACAATTGAAATGCCCTCAATAGAAAACAACTTGAGGTCAAGACCGTATTCAGAAAGTGACTGTTCTAAAATTGCACGCACGGCAGTTGACACTTCCGAAACAATGACCTCCAATTCAAAAGGACTTAGGTGTTCATTTTTTGAAATGTTTGCAATTGCTGTTTTAATATTTTCAGTGAGTATGCCACGGAAATGCTGTGTTATAGCCTGGCCTTCGAAATTCGATAAATTACCAACCAACTGCTTCAGTAAAGAAGAGCCGTCCTCGACTCTTAATGCGAAGCTACCTCGAGCTGTTATTGGGACTGGAATTTTAAAATTAGGTTCAAGCAAATTAAAAGGCAGTAAACCGAATTTATTGTCAAGTATAACAGATTTGTTTACGAAATATATTTCAGCGTTAAACGGAGAATCTCCGCCAAAGGCTAGGCCAATGATTTTTGAAAGTATTGGAAGATTATTTGTACTCAGAGTGTGTGTCCCCGAACCGAAAACATCTACAATTTCACCTCCGCGAACGAAGATTGCTTCTTGAGCGGGTCCAACAATTAATTGTGATCCGAGTCTAATTTCTTCACCTCTTTTTTTGTTGTTCTGCGCTTCCCATTTCCAAATTAAAAGCCCCTGTTGGCCTTCGAATTTGATAACATCTATAATTGCCATTGAAATAAATTTGGAACTAATTTAAGCTTTTTTCCGCAACAAACTCTCTAACCAGACACTGGAAAGAATAAGGACTGCTCCGACGTAAAACAACGGACGCATGTATTCCGATTGTCCGTAAAAAAGTAAGGCCAAGAGAATAGTATAAACAGGCTCGAGGTTAATGGCAATGGCGCATGAGAATGGTGAGAGGTGTTTCATCACATTCACGCTGGCAATGAAAGCAAATGCAGTCGTTACTGTACCAAGAATAATTACCAATAGCCAGTCGTAAGTACTTAGTTCAGCAATGATATTCCACTCTCCTTGAATAGTAATGACTGCAATCAATACCGCGCTTCCTCCAAGCATTTCATAAAGCGCAATATTACTCGCATGTATGGTTCGAATAAACCTACCATTGAAGGAAGAAAAAATGGCAGC
>JANQWV010000006.1:13273-15918 GCA_030729695.1 Flavobacteriales bacterium
TTTAATGAGGTCGAAACGCGAAACCACGAATGATTTCTTCCAGAAATATTTATAAAGAGCAATAGATGCAAGGGCCACCATCATGCGCAAAAAGACCAATACCGTAACAGAAAAGCTTAGTTCCTTTCCAAGTATTCCGGTGAACCCCCAGAGAAATACAATGAAGTGAAGTAAGACAAGTGCCCTATTCCGCCCCTTCATTTTTTTCGGGCTCGAATTCTACAACACCGCCGCTAACCACGTATTTCATAAGCTCTAGCGAGTTCCCTGTTATAAGTTTAACATTGCTTCGAGGAACGATGACCAAGTGCCCTGAGAAACTATAACTCATTGGGATGTAAACGCCTATTTTGTCAGATTGAGCCTCACCAATTTCTTGAAGATCTTCATCGGTAATAAAGCCAATGACTTCAACATCATGGTCTTTACTCAAACGCACTAAAACAGGTTTGTTGAATCGCTTTTTGTTCCCCACAAATGCACCCAACATGTCGGTAATGCTCTTGTAAATGGTTTTAATAAACGGAATGCGATCTAAGAATTTAGAAAAACGAGTTTTTATTTGCTCATTAATAATTTTTGCTCCAAGAAAGCCCAGAATTACAAGTGTTATTAGCAGAAGAACAATTCCCAATCCAGGGTACTTATGTTCAATTGGAATAACGCGATCGAGTGAGTCGAAGATGGTATATATAACATAACCCGTAATGTAAACGGGAAGGGCGAGCACTAAACCGTTAATCAGGTAGGCGAATAATTTTCTGGAAATGGACTGTTTCATATTGAATGCGAAGATAGAATCTCTTTGTTGCTTTTATTAGGGAAAGCATTGCACAATTAGAAAAAAATACCTAAACTTGAATGAGCATTAGCTCTAACCTTAACCTATGAAAAATATCTACGCCTTTTTAGCGGTTTTCTTTGTTGGAATTTTCGCTGCGAATGCACAATGTCCTACGTGCGCTCCTGACCTCACGTGCACCAACACAACAGGTACACCCCAAATATGTCCCGCCATTCCACCCAATGCCACCACAGGTGTATACTATGAACAGGTCATGACATTTTTCATTCCAACAGATGTTGTTGACCCGTCTTCCGGAATTAACGCAACGCTTCTTCAATTAACCATTACAGATGTTTCAGGAATACCTTTTGGATTGGAATTTACACTGAACGATGCCGATGGAATTTTCTATCCGCCACAAGGGGAGAATTACGGTTGTGCCACCATTTGTGGAACCCCCGTCTTACCCGGCACCTATGACATTGTAATTAGTATTACTGCCCTAGCTGAAGCATTTGGATTCGAAGTGACGCAAAACGATAGTTTTATCATAACTCTTATTGTTGAGCAAGGTCCTGGCGGAACATCTACATTCACGTTTGATCAGTCTGCTGGTTGCGGATCTATTGATGTGGATTACGTGGCAACCATTGGCGGAGATGCCGGACAATTGACTACTTACTCCTGGGATTTTGGAAACGGACAAACAGGAACAGAGGCTGATCCGTCGCCAGTAAATTATGGTGCAGCAGGCACCTATACTGCATCTCTTCAAACCGTGATTTCCAATTATGTTATCACCTCGGTAAACCTTGCCGGAGTGAATGGAAATTGGGGTGGCGATGCTGATGATTTGTTTAGTACAGCAGATCCTTACTTCACCATTAACAACGCTGCCGGAAGTGCGGTTTATACCAGCGGAACAGTAAACAATCAGACCAGTGCTTCATATTCGAATGTGAACTTCACGCTTTCAAATCCACCGTATACTATTACTTTTTGGGATTCTGACGATATTACTCAAGATGATAATTTGGGGACGTCTTCGTTCAACATTGCGACGGGTTCTCAATCTTTCAATTCGGGAAATGGAACTTCAGGAACAATAAACATTTCACTAAGTGAAGTGACCAATATTTCAGCGTCAACAACAGTGAATGTATTTCCTCAGCCCGATGCTTCTGTGAGTGTCAACGGAGATGTTATTTCATGTCCAAATGATACCATGCCAACATACTACTGGTATTACGATGGAGTTTTAATTTCAGGAGAGTCGGGATCAAGTTTAACCATGACTGAATCTGGTTATTATTCAGTTTATCTTCAAAATGAATTCGGATGTTCTTCTACAAGTGAGCCTTATCTGTATTGCGCGCCAGTAGAGGTTTTCTGGAATGCGGCTTCCGACCAGTTGTCTGTAGCCGACACCTATGATACGTATCAATGGTTCTACAACGGAATGCTTTTGCAAGGTGCAATTACGTACTATTTGATTAGCCCTCCGAATGGTGTTTATGCTGTGCAGGTAACTAACAGCTACGGTTGCACTGTAACGTCTGAAATGATAACCGTAAATGTTGGAGTGGAAGAAATTGCAATGGAAGACCAACTGAATATCTATCCGAATCCGGTTACCGACGTGTTAAACGTTCAATGGAACAATACCACCGAAAGTGCAAACCTTTCTATTCGCGATCTTTCTGGAAGACTTGTTCTTGTAGAACGCGTAGCGAACGGCAACGCGGTGCTTGATCTTTCCAATTTGTCTTCAGGAAATTACATTCTTGAATTGCAAATGGAAGAAGGCTCCTTAAGAAAACAAGTAGTGAAACTTTAATCCGACTTCGTCGGATTGATC
>JANQWV010000006.1:16018-43277 GCA_030729695.1 Flavobacteriales bacterium
TATTTAGCAATAGGATAAAACGCTTCTTCGAAATGGAAAATTTTCGAAGGGGCGTTTTCTGTTTCTACGATAGAGACCACGTCGAATCGAGGTTCTAGCGAATAGTTGTGAAGCACAATGAATAAATGTGCTGCACGAATGAGTTTCTGCCGCTTGCGCGGATTCACCGCGTCGAGCGGATTACCGAAGGCATCGGTGCTGCGTGTTTTTACTTCAACAAAGACGAGATAATCTTTATCAATCATGATCAAATCAATTTCGTAAGGATCTATTCGCCAGTTCATGGCGAGTTCCTTGTATCCTTTTTTCTTCAAGAACTCGAGCGCTTGCGCCTCGCCTTTTTTTCCAAGTGCGGTGTGATTCATCGTTCAGCAATTACATTTGCTGCAAATTATTTCAGTCTATGAAAAATCTTCTTGTTTTCATGTTTGTCTTTATGGGCATAACAACTTTCGCTCAGACTTCAAACGAGCCACAGTCTTCATGGGGCGGGGTTTCTGATCGCAAGGGACAGAATTATATCTATTGGGGTTACAACAGAGCTTCATACTTAAGAAGCTACATTCATTTCAAGGGAGATGGATACGATTTCGAATTGAAGGAAGTCAGCGCTACCGATATGCCCGCTAAGTTTGATCCAAACGTTTATTTAAACATTAAGTATTTCAGTGTTCCGCAATTCAACGTTCGTTTCGGACGATTCCTTACAGATCAATTTTCAGTTTCAGTGGGATGGGATCATATGAAGTATCGCTTAACACCCACGCAGTCGTGTATTTTGAACGGATACATAGACAGCTCGAAATATTCTGGACAAGAATTCACGGGGAACTTCAACAACCAACAAATTTTGTACACCAACAGCTTCATGGATTTTCACCACAGCAACGGTTTCAATTTTATTCGTGCTGCTGCGGAATACCGCGCTCCTGTTTGGAAAGACAAAACCAATAAGTATGGCTTATACATGTGGTGCTCTGGAAACCTAGGTATCTTCTTGCCTTGGACCGATTTCACTTTTTACGGAGAACGTCACCTCAATTGGCTGCATGTTGCCGGATGGGGATGGAGCGCTTCATCAGGACTACGCATGGAAATGGGCAAACACTTCTTCGCGCAAGTGGGCGCACAATTCGGAAGGTCGTACTTAGGAGACATTATGTTGGAAGACGGCGACAAAAACGCACGCGCTCAACAAGCCATTACCTTCATGGAACGCTCCTGGTCTATCGGAACCTACTTCGGTGGAGGGAAGAAGAAACATCCTGCGGATCAATCGAAATAAATTTCGATCAATCTCTTCGAGATCAATCTGACGTTGTCAGAGAAATAAGTCGTCGAAGACATTCGTGTATTCACATTCGTTGCTTTGCAACATTCGTCCTTCGGACTAAATGTGTATAGCGCGCTTCGCCGTCGCATCCAACGCCGCTTCCTTGAAGCTCTCGGTGAATGTTGGGTGAGCGTGCGAGATGCGTCCAATGTCTTCCGCGCTAGCACGGAATTCCATGGCAACAACCGCTTCAGCAATCATGTCTGCGCAACGCGGACCAATCATGTGAACACCTAAGATTTCATCGGTGTCTTTGTCTGCTAACACTTTCACCAAACCGTCGGTGTCCATACTCGCACGCGCTCTTCCGCTGGCCTTGAATGGGAAGCTTCCTACTTTGTAGTTCTTGCCCATCTCTTTCAATTGCTCTTCGGTATATCCAACACTCGCGACCTCAGGCCATGTGTATACAACACCTGGGATTAAGTTGTAGTTGATGTGTGGTTTTTGTCCAGCAATAACTTCAGCCACAAATGTTCCTTCTTCTTCTGCTTTGTGCGCAAGCATAGCGCCTTTCACCACATCGCCAATGGCGTAAATGTTTGGAACGCTAGATTGCAAATGATTGTTCGTTATAATTCTTCCGCGCTCGTCTACTTGAACGCCCGCTTTGTCTAATCCTAAATTGTCTGTGTATGGCTTTCTTCCAACCGAAACAAGAACGTAATCACCTTCAAGCGTTAACTCTTCTCCTTTCGCGTTGTCTGCTTTCACGGTAACTGTTTTTCCTTTCGCGGTTACTTCTTTCACTTTGTGTGAAAGGAAGAATTCGAAGCCAATAGCGGTCAATGATTTTTGAAGTTCTTTCCCCATAGTCTTATCCATGGTTGGAATAATTCCGTCCATGAATTCCACCACACTCACCTTCGAACCAAGACGCGCATAAACGCTACCCAATTCAAGTCCAATTACACCACCACCAATCACAATCAAGTGTTTTGGAACTTCTTCCAACTTCAATGCTTCGGTGCTTGTGATGACGCGTTTTTTATCTATTTGAATGAAAGGCAAGCTCGCTGGTTTTGATCCCGTAGCGACAATGAAATTCTTTCCGCTTACCTCCTCGGTTGTACCGTCTGCTTTCGCAATAGAAACAGATGTAGATGAAGTGAAAGTGCCGTGTCCGTGAAGTACAGTCACTTTGTTTTTCTTCATCAAATAATCAATACCCTTTGTTGTTTGGTCTACCACGTCTTGCTTACGCTTCACCATTTGTGTCAAATTCACTTTAGGTTTTGAACCCAAGTCAATTCCATGTGCTTCGAAGGTGTGAACCGCTTGGTGGTAGTGCTCGCTAGAGTCTAGAAGCGCTTTCGAAGGAATACATCCAACGTTTAAACAAGTTCCTCCAAGTGTTGAATAACGCTCAACCAATGCGGTTTTCATACCCAATTGAGCGCAACGAATAGCAGCAACGTATCCGCCTGGACCCGCGCCAACAACAACTACATCGAAATTTTCCATGGCGCAAAGATAAGCACGTCAATCGATGACCTCGCTTTCTTTTGCTTGTGATTTTTTACGCTCTTTGAGATAGGCTCGAATAACGAAACCGTTAGTAACCACAATGAATCCGAGAATAATGTATTCCAGGTAGTCTTTTATGCCGGGAAACTTTTCGCCAAGGAAAAAACCCATGAGCGTTAGTGAAACAACCCAAGCAATGGCGCCAACAATGTTATATCCAACAAACGACTTGAAGGGCACGCGAATGACACCTGCCAAGATGGGTGCGAAGGTTCGAATGTAAGGAAGGAATTTCCCAAGGATAAGTGTTTTCCCCCCGTGCCTTTCGTAGAAGGTGCGCGTAGCATCGACATATTTTCTCTTGAAGAAAAAAGAATCTTTCCGATTGAAAATAGCGGGTCCCACCTTCCACCCGAAATAATATCCGAATAAACAACCGGCCAGCGAAGCAATGGACATGTATAGCAAAAGGCTATAAATGGGCGTGTCAAGCAGTTGAGGCTGTGTAGAGGTGATGAGTCCAGTGAAGAATAGTAATGAATCTCCTGGAAGAAAGAATCCTATGATGATTCCATTTTCAGCAAAAAGTATAATCAACACCAAGGCAAGTCCGCCAATGTGCAGTATTTGTTCTGGGCTGGTTATACTATGAATGAAATCCCACATAAGACTGCAAATTAGTCTTTTCTTCTTTCAGAATGTTTCTTGATTATCGATTCTAACAACACATATTCGTTAGGAAGTTTTTTTCGGGTATTCGACACGAATAGTTTTGAAGTTACTCGTATCATATTTCACAGTCACTGCTGAACCCACGGAATACATGGGTTCATTTTCGCAGCGATCCTCTGTACGAACTCGAATGGTTTCGCCACCTTTCGGGGTGTATTCAATAACCGGATAGAAATACTTCTTCCCTTTCTCGGTAGCGCTCATCCAATTGACAATGCGCCCCGCAGCCTTCTCACTTTTGAATGCAAAGCGAACGGTGTCTTTGAACAGATAAATCCCTATTACAATCGAAAAAAGTGCAAGAAGAGTATAGGGAATATAATCTGGAATGTTCTCTAGCATGTTTTATAGCTTCACGAATGAGACAACTGATTGGTTGTTTTCAATGATTACCGATAACGAATAAATTCCGCTCGGTAAGTTTTGAATGTTTATTTTTTGTGTCGAAGAAAGAATGGTTTTTTGTTGAAGGACAACGCGACCGGTCATATCTACAACAGTCAATGTTCCAGCTCCCATTACGTCGCTGTTCAAGGTGATTTCGTTGTTTGCTGGATTTGGATAAATATTCAATCCGAATACATTGCTCTCTTCAACACTGCTCACACCTTCGCAAATGCAGTTCGCATTGTAAGCATCATTTTCTGTGGTTGCCAAACCATCGTCGCATGGATCTCCGATAAAATAACAAGAGCCATCTTCTTGATTAGCCGCTGCGTTGTAATTACAAGCATCTGCCGATGTGCAACCGTTAACGATAACAACATCACCACTTGCTAAATAACGAACAGCGCCCATGTCGTTTCCATCTGGTTGTGAAGTAAGTCCAGCACAAACCACTTTCCCGTCGGTTTGAAGACCAATACCGTAAGCATCGTCGAACGAATCTCCTAATGAAGTAACCACGTTTCCTGAACCACCCCAAGTCGGATCAATAACTCCGTCGAAACTGAAGCGAGAAGTCAAGAAGTCGCGAACCATGAATCCAGAACTTGTTGTTCCGCATGCGTACCAATTGTTGTCGGCCCCAAGCGTACAGTCGAAGAATACGCTGTAACCGCCTGCTGCGTTTGCAAGTGTTCCGTTCGTTCCGAAAGAAACGTCATAAGAACCATCGATGTTATGTCTGCGAGCCATTGAGGAAGAACCGTTGGTTCCAACAGCAATTAATTTTGAATTCGCATATTCAATGTCGTAGTATGTTCCACCCGCTGCGTCTAACCACAACCCGTTGGTTCCGAAAGCACCAACCGGTCCGCCTGTCAAGGACATAAGCATAATCATGGGTACTGAAGTGAATGTGTTCGGATTGTACTTATCTCCACAAATAGCAATTGCACCTTCTGTAACAATCGTAGCGCCAGTTACATTAAACTCGTCTGTGTTGCTTGTTTGGTAAGTGGCAGTTCCTCCAGTTCCGAATGTGGTAACGAGGCTTCCTTGAAGATCTAAACACTGAACAGCAATCGAATTGTAGCTGAATCCAGGTGTGAATTTTCTTCCAACCAAATAAATCAAATTGTTGTGAATTAAGGCTTGGTAAATGTATTCCTCACCTGTGTCTAAGTTTGTTTCATATACTCCATTCACCGCGAATGACGGGTCAAGTGTTCCGTCTGGCTTAATAGCCCAAGCAGCGAATTGCGTGTCTGCCATGGTTAAACTCTTTGCCCCAACGACAAGAATATTTCCGTTAGGAAGAAGGGTCATGTCGTAAGCGAAATCAGATCCCGCAGTATTCGCAAGGGTGAATACGCCGTTGTTCCCGAATGAAGAATCGTAACTACCGTCTTCATTCAACTTTACAACGATCATGTCGAAATCCAAGAATGAACCTGTTGTTCCACACATTAAGATTTTGTTGTCACTAAGAACAATCACATCCTGTGCGTTGTCAAAAACATTCGTTGGATTGACAGTTTGAATACCATCTGTGCTGAAGGTTGCATCAAGTGCGCCCGGTTGAGCGAAGGCATTTATTCCGAAAAAAAGGAATGCAGCAAGAGGGAGTAGAAATTTTTTCATGATGAAGTTTAAGTCAGTCCTACAAATATAGTCTTCATAATTTTTACCGCCATGCAATTTATTCGCTTTACTTCGTTACGACATTTGCACTGTTGCTTCCAACATAAAAAATTGAAATGAATCCTGTAAAAATACTCTGGGCCGACGACGAGATTGAACTGCTAAAGCCTCACATTCTTCACCTTGAACAAAAAGGCTATGTGCTAACAACCGTGAATAACGGAAGATCTGCAATCGATTGGGTGAAGAAGGAATTCTTCGACATTGTTTTTCTAGATGAGAACATGCCGGGATTGAGCGGTTTACAGGTGCTTCAAGACATGAAGGCCATAGACTCTTCGCTTCCAATTGTTATGATTACCAAGAGCGAAGAAGAGCACATTATGGAAGATGCCATAGGTTCGAAAATTTCCGACTACCTCATTAAGCCGGTTAATCCGAATCAGATTCTTTTGACCATTAAAAAGAACCTCGATGAAAAACGTTTGGTAAGTGAGAAGACCACGAACGATTACCGTCAAGAGTTTCGCGAGATAAGTATGCAGCTGGGTCAGCGCATGAACGCTGAAGAATGGAAGAATTTCTTCAAGAAAATGACCTACTGGTCGCAAGAGCTTCGCGGCTCGAACGACGAGAGCATGAATGAAATTTTCAAAACGCAACGCAGAGAGGCAAACGAACAATTCTCGAAATTCATTAAGCAGAATTACCTCGAGTGGATGAAAGATTTCTCGAAGGCACCTTTGCTTTCGAACTCGGTTTTTCGTCAGCGTGTTGCCCCTTTGGTTGCTTCCGCGAAAGCCGATGAATCTGTCTTTATGTTGGTCATAGACAACCTCCGTTACGACCAATGGAAGACGCTCATTCCACATATAAAACCGTTTTACAGAATTGAAGAAGAAGACTTGTTCTTTAGCATACTTCCTACAGCCACGCATTATGCACGCAATGCGCTGTTCTCTGGATTAATGCCTTCTGAAATGCAAAAGTTGTATCCGAATTGGTGGAAGAGTGAAGAAGATGAAGGCGGAAAGAACATGCACGAAGAAGATTTCTTAGGTGCACAACTGAAGCGATTGGGTCTCGATGTGAAATGGTCTTACAACAAGATTACAAATTATCATGCTGGAAAAAAATTGGCCGATTCATTCACGAATTTGTTGAAGAACAACCTGAATGTAATCGTCTACAATTTCGTTGATATGCTCAGTCATGCGCGCACAGAAATGGACGTGATTAAAGAGTTGGCAGACGATGAGCCAGCATATTTGTCTTTAACCGAAAGTTGGTTCGAGCACAGCGCACTTCTTGAAATGCTGAAGCACTTGTCTGAAAAGAAATGCAAGGTGATCATTACCACAGACCATGGAACAGTGCGTGTAGAAAATCCGATTCGCATAGTTGGGGATAGAAATACCAATTCGAACTTACGCTACAAAGCTGGAAGAAATCTCGATTACAATCCGAAGGAAGTTTTCGAAATTCGCAATCCGAGCGAAGCTCACTTGCCGAAGCAAAACATTAGCACAGCCTTTGTTTTCGCTACCGACAACGATTTCTTTGTTTATCCGAACAACTACAACCAATTCATGAACTACTATCAAAACACCTTTCAGCACGGAGGTATTTCGTTAGAGGAAATGATTATTCCATTCATTGTATTACAGTCGAAGTAACATGCAGCAGTTTGAAGTTCATTCGTTGGAAGAGCTAGAATCATTGGCACAGCAATTCATTCAAAAACATCCTTCAGGAGTATTTTGTGTGGAAGGAGAAATGGGTGCTGGCAAGACAACCTTCATATCGCTTGTTGCGAAATTATTGGGGGAAGAGAATACAAGTTCACCAACATTTTCCTTGGTGAATGAATACCACCTCGGTAACAACGAACGCATGTATCATTTCGACTTATACCGTGTAAAATCAAAAGCCGAACTGCAAGAGTTCGGCTTCGAAGATTATTTATACGGCGCTCGGTATGTCTTTATCGAATGGCCAGAGGTGGCGTTCGACTATTTAGACAATCCTAGTTTCCTTCGCATTCGCGAAGAAGAAGGAAAGCGTGTTTTTGAATTTTAGTGAGCTGGTTTGTGAGCTGGAGCAACCTCAGGAGCTGCCTCTACCACAACTTTATGCTCTTCAGCATGAGCATCTTCAGCATGAGCATCTTCAGCATGAGCAGCAGCTTTGTGGTCTTCGTGTTTCACTTCTTCAACTTCTTTCGCAGGAACAGAACCTGGAAGTTTAGTCATTGGCACTGCAGCGTTGTTGTTAATGTTCACGAACATCAAGGTTAAAATAGCAGCAAGCGGAACAATAAACCATAAGAAGATTGAGCTTTGCTTTGGAGAATCTGAATGTGACATAGTTTTTATTTTGCGGGTCAAAAATAGCAGATAATTCCAACCTTTCAAAAATAATAAGCAAGGTTTCGTAACTTCGAAGATGAGAATACTCAGCTATGGCCCTTTCTAAAAAACATTTTCACTCCATTGCGCTTGAAACGGCGCTATCTCCGCAAGAAGAAATGCTGCACGTTGGAAAGAACATGCAACGTTTAACCATTGGCATTCCCAAGGAAACCTCTTTTCAAGAACGTCGCGTGGCTCTTGCTCCTGAAAGTGTTGGTTTATTGGTAAGCCGAGGTCATGATGTCATCATTGAATCCGGCGCTGGTAACGAGAGTAATTTTTTAGATCACGACTACAGCGAATGCGGCGCAACCATTGTTTACGACCGCAAGCAAGTCTTTCAAGCCAACGTAATCATGAAAGTGGCTCCGCCAAGTTTGGAAGAAATAGAGTTGATGCCCGGTAAGCAAACGCTTATTTCAGCATTGAATTTACCTGTTCAATCGAAAGAGTGCTTCGTTCAACTTTCAGTAAAAAAAATCACAGCCATAGCCTGGGATTACATTCAAGATAAAAAAGGAATTTACCCCATAGTTCGCGCAATGGCGGAAATAGCGGGCAATACGTCAATCATGCTTGCAGCAGAATACCTCAGTCACCACACCGGCGGAAGAGGACTAATGCTCGGCGGAATAACCGGAGTTCGTCCAACAGAGGTAGTCATCATTGGCGCAGGAACGGTTGGAGAAAACGCTGCACGTGCGGCCCTCGGCTTGGGTGCAAGCGTGAAGCTTTTCGATAACAGTATTTATAAATTGAAACGCATTCAGAACGATTTGGGTGTTCATCTTTGGACTAGCACCATTCAGCCTTCTGAACTTTCACGTGCGTTGAAATACGCCGATGTGGTTATTGGAGCCATTCGTTCGAAGAAAGGAAGAACACCTGTTGTTGTTTCTGAGGAAATGGTTCAAGACATGAAAGAGGGAAGTGTGATAGTAGATGTGAGTATCGATCGCGGCGGATGTTTTGAAACGTCTGAAGTGACGAACCACGAGAATCCTACTTTCCGCAAGCACGGTGTAATTCATTATTGTGTTCCGAACATTGCAGCGCGCGTTTCAAGAACGGCGTCTTATGCGCTTTCGAATATTTTCGCTCCTGTAATTTTAGACTTAGGCGACGAAGGTGGAATTGTCAATCTGATTCGAAATCAGAAAGGGTTCCGCAATGGAGTCTACCTCTATCACGGAACCCTCACCAATGAAGACATTGCCACGACTTTCGATTTGTCTTGGAAGCCGTTAGAATTGCTTATTGAGGCGATTTAGATTCGTCTCCTTTCGACAATAGAAATCCGATTGAAAAATTCAAGCGAAGAGCAACACCATTCTTCACAGAATTGGTGAAACCACCAGTTAACATTGAATTTCCATCTGTATATTTTCTTGAAGTGATTTTTGTTCCTCCCCCAGCATACACATCAATAACGAAGCGATCGTTCTTTCCTTGGAATTTTTGATATCCGATTTGTGCTCCATAAATGGAAACACGCGTATTTAAATTTTGGAATCCTCCAGTTGGATTAGCGTAGTAGTAAGTTGAATCTACAGGGTCCATTAAATAGTCAGTATATTCATCAAGTTGTGAGTCTGAAAAGCGCTGAGAGCTGTACAATCCGAAATAAAATCCTTCCATATTTTTTCTTGTATACATGCGCACCTCTGGGTCAAGAGAAATCCCGGCGTTGCTGTTATCTAAATTTTGTTGGAAGTATGTTCCACCCCCCATGTTCTCGAGGCCGCTTGATTTCGGAATAAGATTTTGGCTGAAACCGAGAGCAACAGAAATGCGTGGTGAATTAGGAATCATGTATTCCGCATGAACGGTGTACTTCATGTTTCTTAAAAATACAATCGGCGTGTACTTAATTGCTAATTGAGCGCTAGCAGCAAAAGAGACAAGTACAATCGAAATAAGTAAAATTGTTTTTTTCATAGTTTGAAATTTAAGTTGAAGTAAAGATAACAAAAAGCCACACCGAAGTGAGGCTGTTTGAAATGTGTTGTTTTTTGGAATTACATGAACGCTTCCATTGGCGGACAAGTACAAACCAAGTTTCTATCTCCGTATGCGTTGTCTACGCGACCCACGCTAGTCCAGAATTTATTCTCACGAAGACCAGGCATAGGATAAGCAGCAGCACTGCGAGAATAAGAGTGGTTCCATTCGTCTGCAGTTAATTCTTGCGCTGTATGCGGAGCCATTTTCAACAAGTTGTCTTGCTTGTCGGCTGCACCGCTTTCAACATCTAAAATCTCTTTTTTAATTTGAATCATTGCATCGCAGAAACGATCCATTTCAACCAATGGCTCACTTTCGGTTGGCTCAACCATCAATGTTCCAGCCACAGGGAAAGATACTGTTGGCGCGTGGAAACCGTAGTCCATTAAACGCTTTGCAATGTCTTCCACTTCAACCCCGAAAGATTTAAATGAACGACAATCCAAAATCATTTCGTGTGCAACGTGTCCGTTCGTTCCAGTATAAAGAACATCGTAGTGATCTTTCAAACGTGCCTTCATGTAGTTCGCGTTGAAGATTGCAACTTTCGTTGCGTCTGCCAATCCGTCGAATCCTAACATCTTAATGTATCCGTAAGAAATCAATAAGATCAGTGCGCTTCCGAATGGAGCAGAACTCACTCCATTAATTCCGTGCTCTCCGCCTGTTTTCACAAATGCGTTAGATGGAAGGAAGGGCTTCAAGTGAGCAGCAACACCAATAGGGCCCATGCCAGGACCACCACCTCCGTGAGGAATAGCGAAGGTCTTGTGTAAGTTCAAGTGACAAACGTCTGCGCCAATGTTACCCGGATTGGTAAGACCAACCTGAGCATTCATGTTCGCACCGTCCATGTATACTTGTCCGCCGTTGGCGTGAATAATATCTGTAATCTCGTTAATGGCTTCTTCGAATACACCGTGTGTAGAAGGATAAGTAACCATTAATGCAGCAAGGTTGTCTTTGTGCAATTCTGCTTTCTCGCGAAGATCTGCTACGTCAACGTTTCCGTTTTCGTCACACTTCGTTACCACAACTGTTAACCCAGCCATTACTGCAGACGCCGGATTTGTTCCGTGTGCAGAAGATGGAATAATACAAATGTTACGGTGATGATCACCGCGACTTCTGTGGTAAGCCATAATAACAAGCAATCCTGCTAACTCACCTTGTGCACCTGAGTTTGGTTGAAGAGACACTCCAGCGAAACCAGTACACTCGCACAAATCTTTTTCAAGTTCTACCAACATATTTTGGTAACCTGCGGTTTGATTTGCTGGCGCGAAAGGATGAATGCTATTGAATTCCGGCCAAGACAATGGAATCATCTCGCTCGTAGCATTCAATTTCATGGTACATGATCCCAATGGAATCATTGCGTGTGCCAACGACAAATCTTTGTTCTCTAACTTCTTCATGTAACGCAACATCTCAGTTTCACTGTGATGAGAGTTGAAATGAGGATGAGTCATGTAAGAAGAAGTTCTTTCCATTGAACCGAATGAACATTCGGTAGTTAAACTAACCGACCCTTCTTTTCCAGTTAAAACGAAATACAATTCATTCAAATCAGCAGGCTTCGTTCCTTCATTCAATGAAAGACTCACTCCGCCTGCATGGAAGTACATGTTAATATTTTTAGCAGCTGCGCGCTCTTGAATCCCTGCGTCTGCAGAAGCAATGGTTAACGTGTCGTAGAACGAAGTGTTCACTACGTTCACTCCTGCACTTACCAGGGCGTTGCGCAACGAATGCGTATACGTGTGAATGCGCGTTGCAATGCTCTTCACGCCTTTCGGTCCGTGGTATACCCCGTACATAGAAGCCATTACGGCTAACAATGCTTGTGCAGTACAAATGTTTGAAGTTGCTTTCTCTCTGCGAATGTGTTGCTCACGCGTTTGAAGCGCCATGCGATAGGCAGTGTTTCCGTGACGATCTTTCGATACACCAATGATACGTCCAGGCATGTTACGCTTGAAGTCTTCTTTCGTTGCGAAGAAGGCAGCGTGTGGTCCGCCGAATCCCATTGGAACACCGAAACGTTGCGAGTTACCGAAGCATAAATCAGCACCCCACTCACCCGGAGGTGTTAAAGTAGCCAATGCCATTAGATCAGATGCAACAGAAACGTAAACGTCATTTGCATGCGCACCTTCACAGAACAATGAATAGTCTTCAACACTTCCTTCAGCATTCGGGAATTGAACGCAAGCACCGAAAAACTCTGGAGTAAATACGTGTGTCTTGTAATCGCCAATCACCAACTCAATGCCTAAGTGGAAGGCACGTCCTTTCAATACGTCAATGGTCTGAGGATAAGTCTTCGCATCAACAAAATACTTGTTTGCGCCGGCTTGCTCTTTCGCTCTTGAACGGCTGTGGAAGAACAAAATCATGGCTTCCGCACCAGCAGTTCCTTCATCTAACAAACTCGCGTTTGCAATAGGCAATGAGGTAAGGTCGGTAACCATGGTTTGGAAGTTCAACAACGCTTCTAAACGTCCTTGCGCAATCTCTGCTTGGTAAGGAGTATAGGCGGTGTACCATCCTGGATTTTCAAAAATATTTCTAAGAATTACTGTAGGAGTAAGAGTTGGGTGGTAACCCAGTCCGATGTAGTTTTTCGCAACCACATTCATTTTTCCCAACGACCATGCGTGGCTCAGATATTCATCTTCGCTCATTGCGCTTGATACATTAAGAGGGGCTTTCAAGCGAATATGCGCTGGAACCGTCTCGTTAATCAATTGGTCAATAGAGTTCACACCAATGGTTTGTAACATGTGTGATATTTCTTCTTGGCGAGGGCCGTTGTGACGATCTCTGAAATTAGTAAATGACATACATTTTGTCTTTAGGTCAGCAAATATAGGTAACGCCTTTCAGTACAAAATACAAGATTTTTATCAAGGTGTTGTACTTTTGAACTTCTATGTCTGAATTACCAACTATTTCGAAAGAGCTTTCGAAAGAAAAACGCTACAAAGCCGCTTGTGCTCAGGCTTTTGCCTTGTGTAACGGCGAGCCTAATTTTATTGCCAAAGCCGGAAATGTTATGGCTTTACTCAAAGAAAATTTCGATTTCCTTTGGGTGGGCATCTATATCGTGAACAACAACTCGCTGAATCTCTTCGTTTTTCAAGGCCCTGTTGCCTGCACACAGATCGAGCATGGCAAGGGAGTTTGTGGAACTTCATGGGCGAACGGCGCTTCGATTATTGTTCCGAATGTCGATGAATTTCCCGGACACATCGCCTGCAGCAGCGCTTCGAAAAGTGAAATTGTAGTGCCTATTGTGAAGGGAAATGAGGTGATTGGTGTGTTAGATGTAGACAGTTCGCACCTCGATTTTTTCGATGAAGATGATCTAACCGGCTTGGAAGAAATAGCCAATATTTTAGCGAATGAAGTTTTTTAATCTTCAAAATAGTATTGTTATCGGAATTGCCCTCGTTGCCGTGGGATGTGCGCAAGTGCGCGGATTGAACGGCGGAGCGAAGGATGTGACTCCGCCAGAATTGCTTGCGCAAAGCATAGATTCTTTCGCGACGAATGTCGCCACGAATACTCTCGTTCTGAACTTCGATGAATTTGTTCAAGCAGGTGCTGCGAATGAAGTCATTATCTCTCCCGCATTGAAACAGCCAGCCACCTTGATTTGCAACAAGCGATTGGCTATGCTTTCTTGGAACGATACACTGAAGGCGAACACGACTTACACCATAGAATTCGGCAATGCCATTTCAGATATAACTGAAGGAAATAAAACTTCGTTGAATTTTGTTTTTTCAACGGGAAGTGCACTCGACTCTGCTTCTATTAGTGGTGTAGTATATGACGCGCAAAAGGGCGGGGTGCCTGAAAAGGCTACGGTAATCTTGTATTCCGACAGTTTAATGGGATCAGTTGCATATGCGAAAAAAGTGAGCGGTAACGGCGAATTTGTTTTCAATTATTTACCGAAAGCAAATTTCCATATCGCAGCATTTTCCGATTTGAATGAAAACAGAATTTGGGATGAAAATGAAATTGGAGATTTTATCGAAAATCCGTTTTCAACTCAAAATAATTATCCGTTGAATTTGCGCTTTTCTCCGAAAAAAGTAGAGAAAATCACAGAGGAAATGTTCAAGACAGATTCTGTTGGAAGTGGCTTCATTGTTGGCGCCTACGGAATGATTGAAAAAATTAAATTAGCCCCGTCAACGGCGAGTGTCCCGTTCAGATACGGTTCATTGGACAACAGTGATACGCTCTTTTTTGCATTGGGCGGAAGAGAAGGTTTAGCACCAAGCAACAACTTTGAAGGAGTCACTTATTCGTTCGATGAGCAGTCAGCAGACACTTTGAGTGTTTTTATTGCGAAATCTCCGAAGCTGAAGAAGTTCAAGTTTTCTGGAAGTATTCAGCAAGACCCGAAATCATTGATTTTAGTTAAAGCCCCCGCCTATGCGGTGTTGAAGCGAAACACGTGTCAAGTTACAGTGCAAGGAATTCAAGCAACAGGGACCATTGCAGAGACAAACTCGCCTTTGCATTTCGCAATACAAGCAGACGCCAATGCAAGTGAGCTTATTGGAAAAGGAAGCATTCGCATTTTGCCTGGCGCTTGGGAAACGGCATTCGGCACAACGAACGATACCCTTCAAACCAATTTTGAATTTGCTTCTCCTGAAAAATTGGGAAATCTCGAGTTGTCTATGCCGTTGCTGGAAGATAAGAGCTTTAAGAAATTTGTAGAGCTTCGAAATGAAAAGGGAACTGTGGTTCGAAAAGTAAATTATGCGGAAACGCTTGTCTTTAGCGGTATTCAGCCAGGGAAGTACACGGTACGTTTGGTTCACGATGTGAACCAAAATAATCAATGGGACATTGCCCATCTTCAGAAAAAAGTAAGATGCGAACCGGTGAGCGTCTTCTCTAAACCCATTGAAGTGCGCGCTAACTGGAGCGTGAAAGTTGTTTTGAATTAGAACTTAAAGCGCGAAGCACGCATTTTGAAAATAGGCGTCTTCTTGTTTTCGCACCACGTGCGAACAATTTCCTTCGAATCGTAATCGCCCGCATCAGCTGCGGCTTTCCAGTACTTACACGCTTCTTCGTTTTCCTTCAACAAATAAGAAGTCTCCCCTGAATAATACAACGCTTGAACGTACGCCTTGCTTGTTGGATTGAGCATTTGTTTGAAGATCTTTTGCGCTTCTTCATACTTCTGCATATCGAGCAAACAGATCCCCGCTTGAAGGTGCGCCTCTTCCAATGTGCTGTCTAGCGCATAGGCTTCGAGGAACGTTTCAGCTGCAGCAGCGTATTGCTTTCTTCCCTGATGAATAGCGGCATCTAGAAAATAAGCGGGGGCGTATTTTTCATTCAATGAAAAAACTGTTTCAAGCGCTGCACGGCTTTTGGAATATTTATGTTGAAGGTAGTACGCCGATGCCAACCAATAGTAGCCTTGGAAATTCGTTTTGTTTTCGTGTGTATAGAGTTTTAGTAAATGAACAGATTCACTCAAGTTTCCAAGAGAATATTCGCAGATACCGTTATTCAACAACAATGATTCATCTGCGCAACCGGCCGATTTTGCTTCATTGTAGTTCGAACTCGCTTGTTGAAATTGCCCAAGTTTTTGAAGCGCATTGGCTTTAATGAAGTAATCACAAGCCTCGAATTTTTCCAGCAGGTTAATGCTATGCAATGCGACGTCATAATTTCCTTCCGCATATTGCTGAATAGCTGCTGCGCGAAAATCTTGTCCAACAACGAGGTTGGCAAGCCCAAAAAATAAGAGGAATAGAATGTTTTTCACTTCGGAAAAGTACGTTAACGAATGATTTATGTTTCCTCGAACCGCTTTTTTTTTTAAACGTCGGGTGTTTAACACTTTTGAAATACTATCAGAGAAGTGGAACTTATTGACCTTCCTTTACGTAACCAAAACCATTCTTAAAGTAAATTATTCTTCATGAAAAGATTTCTACTTATCATCCTCGCGGCACTTTCCTTTGTTGGTGTTCAAGCACAGGACTTACTGGGCATTAGCTCGAGTAATTACGGCGGACTGTCGAGTGTTCAGATTAATCCGGCGAACTTAGCCGATAACCGATTGAAATTCGAAATTCAATTGTTCGGCACCGGCTTTGGGGTTGCGAATAATTTCATGGGTTTCAAACCCAGTTATTTGGTTCGTGATGGCGGGCTTACCTCCACATCATATCCGTTGCTTGATCCAACTCCTCCGACGGAAGATTTTACAACAGCAAACTTCGAAGACAACAGAAGAGCGTTTGTTTACAACAATATTTATTTGCCGGGATTGTTGGTTTCCATCAATGAAAAAAATTCTATTTCCCTTTCCGCTCGAGCGCGCACCTATGTGAACGTAGACGGAGTAGATTCTGAATTGTATCGCTTCGCCTATAATTCATTGAATTATCCTTCCTTGTACAACACAAGAATTACCAACGATAAGTTATCTATTCAAACGATGACGTGGATGGAATACGCGTTGGGATACGGACGTGTTTTGATAGATAAAGAAAAGCATTTTTTGAAGGCTGGCGTAACCCTTAAAGCACTTCAAGGTTTGCAGTCGGCTTATTTGTACATAGATAACCTTGATTATGAAATTCACTCTGACTCGACACTTTCGTTGTACAATGCCGATGTAAATTACGGTCACTCGACCAACTTTGAAGCGAGCCAAGATAACGCGAACTACCGCGTGGTTTCGAATTTAGGTTTGGGCTTCGACTTCGGTGTAATCTACGAATGGCGTCCGGACTATGCAAAGCACAAGCACGATATGGACGGTGAGACCAATGTATGGAAGCGCAACGAGAATAAATACAAGTTGAAAGTGGGTGTGTCTATGACAGACTTGGGTGGCTTGAGGTTTTCGAAGGGGGGACAAAGCGGTGACTTTACGGCGAACACTACGAATTGGGACATCACGAAATTAGATTTCGGAACCACTCCAATTGCTGCATTAAACGATACATTGAGCGCTCGTTTTGGTGGCACCAATGCTGGTGCGGATTACAAGATGAATTTGCCAACGGCCTTCAGCACGCAAATCGATTATCACATTTGGAAAGACTTATACATCAATCAAACGAACTTCATTGCCTTCGGATTTAATTCCAATCCGAATAAGGTTCACGACTTCACAACCATCTCTGTAACGCCACGTTGGGATCATCGCATTGCTGGTGTTTCTGTTCCCATTAGTTACAACAGTCTTATGGGAACCCGCACCGGTCTTGCTGTGCGCTTGGGCCCTGTTACTTTCGGAACAAGCAGTATGTATCCGTACCGCGCGTTTCTTCGTGGAGACGGATTCGGTTCAAAAGACATTACAGGGTTAGACGCTTATGTAATGGTGCGCATTCCAGTTGCTTACAAACGCATCAAAGACCGCGATGCCGATAAAGTTTCAGATCGCAAAGACCAATGCGTAAAAGTTCCTGGAACTTGGGAATATCGCGGATGTCCAGATCGCGACGGTGATCATATTCGCGATGAAGAAGATGAGTGTCCAGATGTTCCTGGTTTGGCGAAACTTCACGGCTGCCCCGATAAAGATGGCGATGGTATAACAGACTTGAAGGACGATTGTCCAGAAGTTGCTGGTCTTGCTGAATTGAAAGGTTGTCCAGATAAAGACGCCGATGGCATTACCGATTCGAAAGATGACTGTCCAGATGAAAAAGGCTTGGCCATCTTCAACGGTTGTCCAGACCGCGATTCAGACGGTGTAATGGATCGCACCGACGATTGTCCAGATACCAAAGGTTTGGTACAATACAACGGTTGTCCGGATACAGACGGGGATAACATTATGGACAAAGTAGATGCTTGTCCAACTGAATACGGTATCGCTGAATTGAAAGGTTGTCCTGCTGCCGAGTTAACGTATTTCAATGTTGAAACGCAAGTTGAAAAGGTGAAGCAAGCGGGTGGTGTTTACAGCTATGGAAATGCGGTTGATACTAAGACTGGGAAGTTTAAGTTGGAAGGGTACAATGCAGATACAGTGAAGACCGTGTTTGTTACCGCTCCGAATCTCCGCGGAAAGAACGCTTACAGAGAGGCAGACGGATTCTTCCGCTTTGCGAAGGAAGCTGAAGTGGTTATCTTGAAGGAGGAAGAAAAGCAGGTAATGAAGAAGGCGTTCGAGAACTTGGAGTACAAAACTAGCAGCGATGTTATTCTTTCGAGTTCATTCAGCAGCCTCGATGAGTTAGCCAAGCTTATGGCTGTTAATTCAGCATGGAAGCTCCGTATTTCTGGACACACCGACAATGTAGGTCCACGTGAGGCGAATGTTAATTTGTCTAAGCGCAGATCTGAATCGGTGAAGAAATATTTAATGTCGAAAGGAATAGCAGCTGATCGATTCGAAGTCTTGTATTTCGGACCAGACAAGCCAATTGCTCCGAACAACACCGAAGACGGAAGAGCTAGAAACCGTCGCGTAGAGATGTTGATTGTGGAATAAACCAAACCACTTCTGAACTGAAAGGCCCCGATAATCTCTTTATCGGGGCCTTTGCTTTATTCGAAATATTTGGAAGAGATGTCTTTTACATTTTTGTTAAAAGAAAAAAGTAAAGACTATGGAAAAGAACATAAACATCCAGCTTGGCGTTTGGATTTACGCCGACAGATAATACGATTTTGGTTTTGAGGTTTGGTTTGGTTTAAGGAGCCCTTTCAGCTGCGGTTGAAAGGGTTTTTTCTTTTCTATTCGGCTTGCGAAGCACCTTTCGAAAGAACCTTGTAATATCTTATGGTATCTTTAATACTCGAAAAAGTATCGCGGTATTCAAATCCGAAGGCGCGTGTGGCTTTGCTTCCATCGAATCGTTTCACTTCGTCGTAATTGCGAATAATCTCACGCGTTATAGTTGCGCGCTTGCCTGTGAACAATTCCACCAACGCTTCCATATAAAACACCAAAACAATCTGCCACCTCTTCGCAATGGTTTTTCCAATTTTAACATTAAGGACATCTGCAATTTTGGTGAAGAGTTCCGACATGCGAACATTCTCTGCGCACAGAATGTAGCGCTCATTGGTCGGCTGTTGTTTCGCTGCGCGAATCATCACTTCCACGACATCTAAAACAGAAACAATCCCGCTTCCACCAGCGGGCAAGGCCGGAAGGCCTTTCTCAATTCGCGCAATCATGGTTCCTGAACTACGGGTGCAATTGTTCGGACCGAAGACGACGCCCGGATTAACAATGGTCGAATTCAATCCTTCTTGAATGCCGCGCCAAACCTCTTGTTCAGAAAGGTATTTTCCCTTCGAATAATTTGAATGATAATCGTTGAAATTGCGAGGTGTTTCTTCGTCAATGATTTCTCCTTTCGAATCGCCCAACGCAGAAATGGAACTCACGTGAATGAAGTGCTTCACATCGTTTTCAATGCAGGCGTTCACAATGTTTTTCGTTCCGTTAATGTTCACTTCCAACATGCGCGACGCTTCTTTTTTGTGGTAAGAAACAATGGCTGCGCAATGGAAAACCGTGTGCATTCCTTCAGTTAAGTCATACATGTCTTCGGCATCTTCCACATCTCCTTTCACCCACTGCACCTGCTGAAACAAGTTTTCTTTTCCGTAAAAACGAAACAAGTTTAAGACGTCTTCCTTTCCATTTTCATTTCGAAACAAGGCGGTAACAGGCATGTTTTCTTCCGTTAAACGAAGAACAAGATGACTTCCAATTAAACCCGTTGCGCCTGTTACAAAATTCATTGTGGCGAAGATATACCGATATTTGTCTTGTGGAAGTTTCCGATCACATCAAAAGCATAATAAAGGCGCTGCCCGAAAAGGCGGGCGTTTATCAGTTCTTCGACGAGAATGGTTCCATCTTGTATGTGGGTAAAGCGAAGGTGTTGAAGAATCGTGTGACGAGCTATTTCAACAAGATCAAGCACGACAGCATTAAGACCAAGTTAATGGTCAAGAAGATTCGTGACATCAAATACTCGGTGGTGGAAACCGAATCCGATGCGTTGTTGTTGGAAGATTCACTCATTAAAAAGTTCAAGCCGCGTTACAATATTTTGTTGAAAGACGATAAGTCTTACGCGAGCATTGTGATTAAGAACGAACCATTCCCTCGCGTGCTCAGTACCCGTCAGATTTTAGACGACGGCTCAACGTATTTCGGTCCGTACACTTCCGGAAGGTCGTTGTATTCAATACTCGATTTAATCAAAGAATTGTATCCCCTTCGATCGTGCACCTTGAACCTTTCGAAAGCAAACATTCAAGCGAAAAAATTCAAGGTGTGTTTGGAATATCACCTAGGAAATTGCCTGGGTCCTTGTGTGGGCAAGCAACGTGAAGAAGACTATCAGCAAGGCATTCAGCATATCAAGCGTATTATCAAGGGCGAATATTTAGAAGCAGTGAAGAACTTGAAAAAGGACATGCTTCAGTTGGCTTCAGAACAAAAGTTTGAGCAAGCGCAGCAGTTGAAAGAGCGCATTCAAACTTTGGAAAATTTCCAGGCGAAGTCAACGATAGTAAACACAGACATCGACAACGTGGAAGTGTTTTCCATAGCCTCAGATGCGCAAAGCACGTATGCGAATTACATGCACATTTTGCGCGGAAGCATTGTGCACGTATACACGGCCGAAGTGGTTCGTCAGTTAGATGAAACCGACGAAGAGGTATTGGCTTTTGTGGTTCGTTCGTTTCGTGAACGCATGAACAGCAAAGCGAAAACAGCATTGCTTCCTTTCGAATTGAATGAAAAAATTCCTGGATTGGAAGTAACGGTTCCGCAGCGCGGCGACAAGAAAAAATTAGTAGACCTGTCATTAAAAAACGCGAATCATTTTCTGTTGGAAGCACGCAAGCGTGCGGCTTTCCTTGATCCCGAGCGCAACACGCAACGCATTTTGGAAACCATGAAAAAGGATTTGCACTTGTCTGAATTGCCTGTTCACATTGAGTGTTTCGATAACTCGAACATTCAAGGAACGAATCCAGTAAGTGCGTGTGTGGTGTTCAAAAACGCAAAGCCGAGCAAATCGGATTACCGCATCTTCAACATACAATCTGTTGTAGGTCCCGATGATTTTGCGTCTATGCGCGAGGCCATTTACCGCCGATATTCTCGCTTGCTTCAGGAGGAACAGCCATTGCCACAATTGCTCATTATCGACGGTGGAAAGGGACAGCTCTCTTCCGCAATGGAATCATTGGATTTACTTGGGCTACGTGGAAAAATAGCCGTGATTGGAATTGCAAAGCGATTGGAAGAAATCTTCTTTCCGGGTGACAGCATTCCAATCTATTTAGACAAGCGAAGTGAGAGTTTGAAGATCATTCAGCACTTGCGTAATGAAGCGCACAGGTATGGATTAAGCAAGCACAGACAGCGACGCAGCAAGGGTGCCATTCATTCTGAATTGGAAAACATTGCGGGTGTGGGTAAGAAGACCATTGAGAAATTACTTCAACATTTTTCATCGGTAGCCAGAATTAAGTCCGCTACGCAAAAAGAAATTGAACAAGTCGTAGGGGAAAAAATAGCTGAAAAAATAAAGAATTATTTCGGCAAGGCGCAGTAGATAGGTTAGTTTTGATTATTGAAATTTTACGCTGAAAAACGCGTTAATCAGAACCTATGGAAAACACACCCGAACAGGAAAAAAAATACGCGAAGATTCTTTGGTGGATAGGCATGTCGCCATGGATTTTTTTCACGCTGGTATTAGGCGGTGTCTTGTTAAGCGGACTTCCTAACATTGATTTATTAGCCAATCCAAAGATTGGATTGGCATCTCAGATTTACGCCTCTGACGGAACTACCATTGGCTCATTCTACAAAGAGAATCGTTCAGACATTACCTATCAAGAAATTCCTTCGCATGTTATTGACGCGCTGCTAGCCACGGAAGACGTGCGTTTCAAGCAGCACAGTGGAATAGATGTTCGCAGTTTGGCTCGCGCTGCCTTCTCCTTGGGAGCAGACGGTGGTGGAAGTACAATTACGCAGCAGCTTGCGAAATTGCAGTTCACACGTGACTTCGAAGACGTAACCATTTTCACGCGTATTGGTCAGAAATTACAAGAGTGGGTTATTGCGTTGCGACTCGAGCGTGTTTACACGAAAGAAGAAATTCTGACCATGTATTTGAATCAGTACGACTTCTTGAATCAGGCTGTTGGAATTAAAAGTGCAGCGAATATCTATTTCTCTACATCGCCCGATTCGCTTACCATTCCGCAAGGAGCTATGCTTGTTGGTATGTTGAAGAACTCGTCTTTATTCAATCCGATTAAGCGCGATTCATTGGTGACCAAACGCAGAGAAGTGGTTATGGCGCAGATGGTGAAATACGGAAAACTTTCGGAAGCAGATTATGAAAAGTACCGAGCGGAACCTTTGGGATTGAAGTTCGCGCGTGTTTCTCATGATGAAGGGCAAGCACCGTATTTCCGCGAAGCGGTTCGACATAAACTCCAGGAAATTTTAGAGACGCGCGATGCTAATGGAGACTTGAAATACAAGAAGGGAGACGGTACCGCTTTCAACATATATGAAGACGGATTGAAGGTCTACACTACGCTTGATAAAAACATGCAGGCCCATGCCGAACATGCGGTGGAAGATCATTTGAGTAAGGAACTTCAACCGGCGTTTACGCGAAACGTAAGGCAACGCCCGAAAGATAAATATCCGTTTTATTCGGGTATTTCAGCAGGAGATAAAGAGTCTATCATGAATAAGGCGATTACCACCAGTGATCGCTTCAAAAAGCTTTCGGGCAAGATGTGTCCCGATTGCGGAAGACCTGCTTCATACATTGAAACAAAAGATGGACATTTCCATTGTAAAGAAGATGCGGGTGGTTGCGGACACACTTGGAACATGCGCACAGAAGATGAAGTGTTAGCTGAATTCAACAAGCCTGTTCGCATGACGGTATACAAGCACGGGGGGTACAGAGATACCACCATGACACCTTACGATAGCATTGTTTATCACAAAACAATTCTTCACGCGAGCTTGATGTCTGTTGATCCGCGTAACGGATTTGTAAAGGCTTGGGTTGGAGGAATCGATTACAAGTACTTCAAATACGACAACGTATTTCTATCTAAGCGTCAAGTAGGTTCAACCTTCAAACCGTTCATTTACGCCATGGCTATGCGCATGGGAATGAAGCCGTGCGATCAGATTACTGGTGCCGGTTGCATTGACTTACCGAACGGAACACGCTGGTGTCCGAAAGGTGGAGCGGGCGAAACGTTTACCATGACAAAAGCATTGGCGGGATCGGTGAACTCCATTGCTGCCACGCTCATAGCGCGGTTTGGACCCGAGCCTGTGATTGCCATGATGCGTCACATGGGTGTGAAGAGTTACATTCCGATGGCCTATTCCATTGCACTTGGGGCGTGTGAACTTTCGGTTTATGAATTAGTTGGTGCCCAGGCTTCCTTGGTGAATCACGGATTGTACATAGAGCCTACCTTTATTATGCGCGTCGAAGACAAAAACGGAAATTTGATTTACGAAGCAGATCCGGTTATTGACCAAGCGTTAGAACCCGGCATTGCTTTCGAAACCGTGAAGCTCATGAAAGGGGTTTGCGATTATGGAACTGCATCACGTATTCGCTCCAATCCGAAGTACGGAAAGATTCCTTATCCGTTAGCAGGAAAGACCGGAACCACACAGAACAATACCGACGGATGGTTTGTTGGAATGACGCCTGATTTGGTAACCGGTGTTTGGGTTGGTGCGCAAGATCCAACGGTTCGTTTCTCGAGCACCGCTCTTGGACAAGGCGCTAATACAGGGCTTCCGATATTCGGATACTACATGAACAGTATTTATAAGGATCCGAAGATTTCTATTTCGAAGGGCGATTTCGAAGCGCCAACCGAATACGACCCGCTTCGCTTCCAGTGCACAAGTGGCGGAATGGGCGACTTGTTCTACGAAGGAGAAGACGGAAGTATGGAAGAGTTCTTCAACGGTGAATTGGAATTTGACGGCGACGTGCCAGAATAAAATAGACTATGGGATTTAATAAAGTAAGAGCTTCTGCAGCGGAAGCATGCGAAGGGATAACCTCGGGAATGACGCTCATGGTGGGCGGTTTCGGCTTATGCGGTATTCCGGAAAATTGTATTTCGGAATTGGTGAAGATGGGTGTGAAAGACCTCACCTGCATTTCGAACAACGCAGGCGTAGACGACTTCGGATTGGGATTGTTACTTCAACAAAAACAAGTCAAGAAAATGATTAGCTCATACGTTGGCGAGAATGCCGAATTCGAGCGTCAGATGTTGAGCGGTGAGTTGGAAGTGGAATTGATTCCTCAAGGAACTTTGGCTACGCGTTGCATGGCAGCGGGATACGGAATGCCAGTTGTGTACACACCTGCAGGTGTTGGAACGGAAGTAGCGGAAGGAAAAGAAGTGCGTGAGTTCAAAGGAAAAAAGTATTTGATGGAAGAGGCCTTCGACGCTGACTTCGCGTTGGTGAAGGCTTGGAAGGGCGATGCCATGGGTAACTTGGTGTTTCGTTCAACGGCGCGCAATTTCAATCCAATGATGGCCATGGCCGGAAAGATTACCATTGTGGAAGTGGAAGAGTTGGTTCCGCTTGGCGCGTTAGACCCTGACCACATTCATACTCCGGGTATTTACGTGCACCGCATTTTTCAGGGAGTGAATTACGAAAAGAGAATTGAGCAGCGTACTGTTCGTCAAAGAATATAATTATGGCTTGGGATAAAATTGGAATAGCGAAGCGCATTGCGCAAGAAGTTCAAGACGGAACGTATGTGAACTTAGGCATTGGCATACCCACGTTGGTTGCGAATTACATTCCGGAAGGAATGGAAGTTGAATTGCAAAGCGAGAATGGTATTTTGGGAATGGGACCTTTTCCATTCGAAGGAGAAGAAGACGCAGATTTGATTAACGCAGGAAAGCAGACGGTTACCTTGCGTGACGGGTCTTCCATTTTCGACAGTGCCATGAGCTTCGGAATGATCAGAGCGCAGAAAGTGGATCTTACCATTTTGGGCGCCATGGAAGTGAGTGAGAACGGCGACATTGCCAATTGGAAAGTACCGGGTAAGATGGTGAAAGGCATGGGCGGCGCCATGGATTTGGTGGCCAGCGCCAAGAACATCATTGTGGCAATGCAGCATTGCGACAAAGCCGGTAACTCGAAATTATTGCCACAATGTTCGCTACCTCTAACGGGCATTCATTGCATTAAAAAAGTAGTCACCGATTTAGGTGTTTTCGACATCCGCGACGGCGCGTTTCATTTGGTTGAATTAGCTCCGGATGTTACGTTGGAAGAGGTTATCGCTAAGACAGCGGGGAAACTGCTTACGCAGTAGAATGCCCGAAGGGCGAATGTTAGCCCCATCGGGGCGACACAAACGGTTAGGCATGGGTGTTAGCCCATGCAAACGGTGATCAAGCAAACGATTACGCATTAGTGTGTGAGCCCATGCAAAAGGTGATGAAGCAAACGAACCATCCTCGCGAGTTAACAACGGTTCAACCTTATGCGCATTTATGCGAAAGCCCCTCCCTTTCGCACGGCCTAACAGCCCTGCTACTCGGGTAATGTCGCCCCAATGGGCTCGCGATTGTCAATCACATAAACATGCCTGTAATGAATAGAGATTGTCTATCATTTTTGCGCAATGAATCCATCTTCTTTTAGCCGACTTGTTCTGCATTTTGTGTTCGTCACCAAATACAGAGAGCCTAAAATCTTTCTTCAAGTGGAAGAAGCTCTGCACGCCTACCTCGTTGGTGTCTTTAACAACAAGGGATCTCAAGTTTATGCCATAGGCGGATATTACGACCACGTGCACATTCTTTGCGAATTGCCGCGCACATTAACCACCGCAAAACTCGCAGAAGCAGCCAAATCAAACTCTTCCCGATGGATGAAAACTCAACACGAGTCATTAGCCGATTTCACCTGGCAACCCGGATACGCTGTATTTTCCGTGTACTACAAAGATCGGAAACGAGTTATTCGATACATACAAAACCAGAAGAACCACCACACCTATTATTCATATCTCGAAGAAGAAGACAAACTTTTAAACGAGCATTCCCTAGCCCCGAAGGGGTGAAATAAATGAGGAGGCATGGGTGTGAGCCCATGCCGAGCAATGATTACAAACTTTCCTCAGAAAAGAAAAAATTAAGTATTTCTTACAGTCAAGCGAACTTTGTTCAAGCTTTCGTTGTCTTACCTTGCAGAACACTAGAAAGAAACGATGAACAAGCTATTTTTTCTCTCATTATTTACTGCCCTAACCACATCGGTTTTTGCGCAAGGAATTAATTGTTATTCGCTGAACATGCCTGGGGCATGCACGTGGGCTGTGTACAGTGGAAATGGCGAAACCCTTGCACAGGGCGTTTCTCCTGAGGCAACAAGCTTTTGTGTACCAGACGGATGTTTTCAAATCTCCGTTGAATCGATGTTAATGAATCCCCTTCCGATTACTGTTGAACTATTCGATAGCAATGGAAATCTTGTGAGTGTTGATAATCAAGGAAACGAACTCTATTACTTTGCATTCTTATCAGTAAATGGTATTGCAGGTTGCACAGACCCGAATGCATGTAACTACAATCCTGAAGCTACTTGTGGCGACGGTTCATGTGAATATGCTTCTTGCAGTGGATGCATGGATCCGCTAGCAACGAACTATAATCCAGATGCTACTTCAGACAACGGAAAATGCTGTTATGCCGACATAGCCACCATTACTACTTCGGTACCATCGACTTGGACCATTATAAGTTCTACTGGTTATTACCAATATGGAACGACACCTGCTGACAGTACTGTATGTATTTACAGCGGTTGTTATACCTGGAACTCTTTTCCAACTACATTTGACCCGTTCAATCCAGATGGAGAGAGTACCTTCGTTACGATCACAGATTCTACCGGTTACATTGTTTCTCAAGGCGTAGAAAATTCTTTCCAAACAGGTATTCCATACACTTTCCTTTGGGGTGTTGTAGTACCCGGTTGCACAGAGCCTTCGGCATGTAATTACAATCCACTTGCAACTTGCAATGAACTTGCTTATTGCGACTATTCTTGTCAAGGATGCACAGACCCTATAGCGAACAACTACGATTCAAACGCCACAGTTGACAACGGCACTTGCTGCTTCAACAACTGGTACACCGTTGAATCTTCTTCTTGGTTGGAATGGTATGTTACTTCTTCCGACGGGTTAAC
>JANQWV010000007.1:0-11563 GCA_030729695.1 Flavobacteriales bacterium
AACTTCTAGCAAGTGGTTTTGGTTAAGTAGAGGTATAAAACGAAGAAAGCTCGCAACGGCGAGCTTTTTTTATTTGAACAATTCTGGAGTAATTTCCTCTTCCGGAAAAGCGAATTCTATATACTTCTGATACTTCGATTCGTTCACTAAAACAGGAAGCAAGTGCAATTTGCGTTGCTCAACTACTGGGAATGAATAGGTGTCTTTCGAATCAAAAGGATTCTCAAAAATGAATAGTAGCAAACCTCTTTCCTTGTTCACTCGCTTAACCGTTAGATAATATTCAAGCGATTTCTCAATGTCTTCATAATTGAATTGAAGAATGCGGAATTGAATTTCATTTTCGTCTTCATGCTCAATAGCCGCAATGGGCATGCCTTCCGGTCCGTCGTAATACAAATGAACGAAGGCAGAGTCGTTGAATACCCATGCATTTTCGAAGATTCCATCACACGGGTCGTAATAAAGCAATTCGCCTTTATATACTGTCAGGGGTATGTATGTTTCTTTCAAATCGAATTTAAATTTCCGAAAGGAAGGAACGGGAGGATAGTAAATGCTGTCTGAAGAAGTCCAAACCGGAGGTTTCTGAAATTTCCCCGGAGGCAACAAGTAAATGGCATGTCCATTCTCCCAGTTTTGAATAAAAAGCGTGTCAGATTGTGCAACTGCAGAATATGAAACTCCCATAAGGATAAGGAAGAGAGAGCAGAGTAGTAGTTTATTCATACAATAATTCTTGAAGGCTGGATCCAGCATCTGTTCTTTTTGACGCAACTCCAAAGGAAACTCCAAATCGAATCCCATATTGCTCACTGAAATTCGATTGGCCATAGCGATAGTATAGCCCAACCATTGGAGTGATGTAGGAAGGGAAATACGATTTCATTTTATAATGAATACGCGCAACTGCGCTGCAACTCATTCCGATATAATCAAGGGCTTTATCAGGAGACTCGAAATAATCCATACCAAGCGGATTCACTGAAAGATGCAGGGCTTGTCCATCGGGACCAAGATAAACCCCAACTCCTTCAGGAATGGCCAAGCAAAGAAGTCCTAGCGAAGCTATTCCTGGAAGTTCACCATTTAATGCAATCAAATATGTTCCCAATAATGTTGATACAGGTGAGTGAAAAGCTATGCTGTAGTCTTTACTCAATCCCAATTTCAAGCTGTAATTCAAAGTGAATCGATTTCCAAAGGGCGCGTACACATCGGCTCCAATTGAGTATACACTTGATTTATTGTACGTCAATTGCTCAAGCGTAATTCCACCATACATTTCGTTTTGCGCGTTTGTCGAAATGCTGCCAAACGTCATTATACCAAGAAAGAACAATAATTTGAATGGCTTCATTCTTCAAAAATACACGAATGAACTTAGAATCTGATTATCTTGCATACCTAAATAAATTTCAATGAAACGTAAACATATTGTACTTCTTGGAGCGAGCTTATTGGTATTAAGTTCGAACGCAATGGATCAAGGAGATAAAAAGAAGAAGCCAAAAGACGAGCCGAAGAAATCTACGGTTGTTTTAAAGAATGAAAACGATAGTCTATCATACGCCATCGGTGTTAGCATAGCAAATAACATTGCTACAAGTGGCATTGAAGGTCTGAATGAGAGCATCATGGGACAAGCGGTTTTGGATCATTCGAACAAGGCCAATCAACTTCCAAATGAAATGGTAGATCCATACATTCAAGGAATTTTAGCAAGAAGAGAATCAGAAAAAGCATCAAAAACAATGGAAAAAGAAATAGGTTTTTTAAAGGAAAATGGCGCGAAGCCAGGAGTTATAACTACTGCATCTGGATTGCAATACAAAATTATTCGTGAAGGAATTGGATTGTCTCCAGACGACAACGATACCATCGTTGTTCATTACAAAGGATCTTTGGTAGACGGAAAGGTATTCGATAGTTCTTACGAAAGAAATGAGCCGATTACAATTACGGCTGGACAAGTGATTTCAGGCTGGGGAGAAGGGTTGAAGTTGATGAAAGCGGGTGGGCAGTACGAGCTTTACATTCCACAGAACTTGGCCTACGGAGAACAAGGCGCAGGTGGAGTTATTCCTCCTTTCGCAACGCTTATTTTCGAAATGGAAATTGTAGAGATTAAACCCGCGAACTAAGAACTATGAAACGTATAGCTATTTGCTTTGCTTTAGTCGCATTGTCAACTGCGACTTTCGCTCAAAAGAAAAAAGGAAAGACAGATGCAAAAGCATTGCTTACTCATGAAGATAGTTTGTCATATGCTTTCGGACTTTCTGTTATGGAGAACGCGAAAAACGCAGGATTCGAGAATTTGTCAGATGAGTTAATCATGCAAGCTATTCAAGATAGTAAGTCTGGCAAAGCGAAGTTGGACAAAGACAAAGCAACAGGAATTATCAATTCAGAAGTTCGAAAGAATTCTCAAAAGAAAAGTGACATGAACAAAAAACGTGGAGAAGCTTATCTTGTTGAAAATGGAAAGAAGGCAGGAGTTAAAACAACATCTTCTGGATTGCAGTACAAATTGAATGTCCAGGGAACAGGTATTGCTCCTGATAAAAACGATAAAGTAACTGTGCACTACCATGGAACAACCATTGACGGAGTAGTTTTCGACAGTTCTGTTGATCGCGGTAAGCCGGCAACCTTCGGATTGAATCAAGTTATTCCCGGTTGGACTGAAGGATTGCAATTGATGACTGAAGGTTCTAAGTATACATTTTACATTCCTCAGGGATTGGCATATGGTTCAAGAGCACAAGGAAAGATTGAGGCTTTTTCAACATTGATTTTTGAAGTGGAATTGATAAAGGTGGAAAAGGTAGATTAACAAGATTCATTTTAATACACTGAACAGCACTCATCGAGTGCTGTTTTTTTTTAGATTTAATTGATTTGGTTAATTGAAGTAAATTCTTAACTTGCAATACCTTGAATGATTCCAGATGCAACTTAATGTATGTAGCTGTAGTCTAACTATTGACTTGCCAAAACCGAAGCCTTGAAAAAAAACTTACTTGCGACAATTTGTTTCTTCTGTGCAATCTTTTCTGTGAATGCTCAGGATGATTGTATTACTGCGAATCCATTTTGCACATCAACGGGAGTTTCCTATCCAGCAGGAGTTGATAACGGAGATGCTGCCGTTGGACCAGATTACGAATGCTTGCTTTCTCAGCCCAATCCGGCATGGTATTATCTTAATATCTCTCAAGCTGGAAATATCAATATTTCATTAACCAACAGTTCAGCGGTAGACATTGACTTTATAATTTGGGGGCCGTTCAATAACATTACTTGCAACAACAACCAACTTTCAAGCAACGGCGGGGTATTTGGATGTCTTTCATATCCCTGCGGAAATGTTGTCGACTGTAGTTATAGCACGGCAGCGAGTGAAACTGTTAATATACCAAATGCTCAGGTTGGTCAGTGGTATATGCTCATGGTCACAAACTTTTCAAATATGCCCACTGAGATTACTGCTACACAAACAAGCGGAACAGGGGCAACAAACTGCGCAATTCTCTGCACGTTCAATGGAATAACGGCTAATCCAACGGCTTGCAATCAGGCCACTCAGCAATACAATGTTAGCGGGACAATTACAGTAACTGATCCGCCAAGTACCGGAACACTTACGATAACAAATTCGTGCGGTGGAGCGCCAATAGTTTTGAATCCACCGTTTGCTTCGAGTATACCTTATACATTTTCAAATCTAACTGCCAATGGTTCTTCTTGTGCGGTCACTGCTACATTTTCAGCAGACCCAACTTGCACAGGAACCGTAAATTACAATGCACCAGCTCCTTGCGCTGTAACTCCTTGCAATGTGGATTTTTTGCAAGCTGATATTGCTGCCTGTGATTTTGCGAATAATTCATACGACGTTACAGGATATGTCGAGTTTTCGAATGCTCCTGCAACAGGTCAGTTAATAATTGAAACATGCGGAGGACAGCAAGTCACTTTCAATGCTCCTTTTGTATCTCCAATTAATTACTCAATTTTAGACATTCCTTCAGACGGAGCGGCATGCGATGTCACAGCCTATTTTAGCGCGACTCCGGCTTGTACTAACTCAGTAGCATACGTTGCTCCGGACCCTTGCGTTTGTGCGGTAAATGCAGGTACATTCAATGCAACTACCACAGGAGACACCAATAACCCAGAGTACTTATGTTACAGTGATCAGTTCAGTATTGTTTCAAATAATGACTACTTATTCTCGGCAAATGTTTTTGACGATGATACGCTCTACAATCCGGCCATATGGTATTTGGTTTATGCTTGTCCGCCAACGGTCGGACAAGGAGGTTTAATTGAAACAGATCCATGCTTAGTTGGAACACTCTCTACACAAGATATTGCAGATTTAAACGACGGTAGTTTTATAGCACAATTTCCAGCAGGAACGTTTACGAACAACACGGTTTATTTCACCCCTATTACCATGTACGATGTGACAACGGGTACGTATTCATTTACCAATTTTGATGGGATGTGTTATGACTTAGGTTCAACATATACCTACACTTATTTACCTGAAATTATTGAAGGGACTTCAACACAAGACTGCGCCGCACAAACTCTGACCGTTAGTTTTTCAGGAGGGGCGCCTGAACTATTGGGTACGCAATTCACAGCAACCAATTTATTTCCAGCAAACGCATTCATTGTGGATGCCACAGCACCAAATAACGGTAACATCGTTGTCGGCGGTTTGTTAGAAGGTGATGTTGTAACTTTTACAATTGAAGATCAATATGGCTGTCCCTACGCCTTTACATCCGAACCTTTTGTAGGTCCTGCTATTCCAACTATTTCCAATCAGAGTCCATTGTGTGTTTCCGATGCTCCTGTGCAATTGAATGCTACTCCAATCGGAGGTACATGGAGTGGACAAGGAGTCTCTTCTACAGGAATATTCGATCCCGCTATAGCTGGAGTTGGAACGGAAATAATATCATACACCCCCAATGGTTGCGCTGTCACAGGTAATTTGAACATTACAGTATTTGGCCCATTGGATGCAACGATTGTGAATCCAGGCTCGTTTTGTATAGACGCGAATCCGATAACCCTCACTGCTGCCAATCCTGGCGGAACTTGGAGCGGATTAGGCATCACTAACCCAGCGACAGGAGCATTTAACCCGAACGTTGCCGGAGCGGGGACAACGACCATCACATATACTATTGGAGGAAGTTGTGGAGATAGCGATATACAAACAATAACTGTAAATCCATTGCCAGTTGTTTCATTCACAGCCGATGTCAATTCAGGTTGCGCACCATTGAGTGTGACGTTAACCAATACAAGTGTTCCTGTTGGTAACGGTTGCACGTGGTGGGTAGATGGGGTGCCAAGTGGAAACAACTGCGCCTCGTTGAATTATACGTTTAATACTCAAGGTTGTTATGATATTCAATTGTCAACAACAGATGGGAACGGCTGTAGCAGCAATTCGTCAATAACAGATTATATCTGTGTTTCTCAACAGCCTGTTTCAACATTCAGCTGGTCACCTATCTCTCCGAATGTCGGAAATACCACCGTTCAGTTTATTAATTATTCCTTGGGAGCAGTGAATTACGATTGGACCATTATGGACATGTATTATTTAAATGCTCCCGAGCCGGTCTTCACATTTCCGAATGAAGCTCCCGGCGAATACAGCGTATGCTTATTGGTGACCAACGCAGACGGATGCACGGACTTGAGTTGCGGGACGGTCGCAATATCAGATCAGTTTTCTATTTTCGTTCCGAACTGCTTCACTCCGAATGCCGATGGAAGGAATGAATTATTTATGCCATCAATAAGAGGAGAGTCTTTGATTCAAACCTATGAATTCAAAATATTCAATCGCTGGGGCGACGTTCTATTCGAAACGAAGGACATAAACGAAGGATGGTACGGAGAAGTATACGGTGGAGAGTATTACGCAATAGACGCGGTGTATTCTTGGCTAATTAAGATTCTGCCGAAAAACGGACAAGAGCCTTTCGAACAGACCGGTCACGTGACTGTCATTCGATAATTACAAATCCTGAAAAAGTGCAAACGCCTTCCGCCAAGGCATAACTGGACAAACAGATTTGTTCTTCCTGGAAATATGTGCCATGATTTTCCAGTGTTTTCTGAATTCATTTAAGGCAAAGAAATAAGAATGCTTGGGGTCATAGATGTGTGTGGGCTCGCTGTTCGCGCCATTCAATTCAACTATGGAATACGATTCACCTTTTTCAAGCAGCTCCCACGATTCGAATTTCACATCGAATCTTCCGTAATGAAAACCTTCAATTTGAATTGAAATAGAATCGAATACATGTTCGAGTTTTTCGCTGTTTCGAAACGAAACATCATAGAAAGTTGCTCCCCGCGCGTGATTCCCAATGCTTGAGAGTTCTTTCGTTTTTCCTTTTGGAAGAATTTCGTTCAAGCTGAGCGAACTGTCTTTTTCCAAATGAATTAAATGCAACGCATAGCGTTCGCTGTGTGCAACAAGTTCTTTTATGGAATGAATGCCATCTCCTGTTATTGCAATTCCCTTTTTCTCAACGATTCCAGTAATTCTTCCGCGAGATTCTCCAGGCATTCTTACATAGAAAATTCCAACTTCATGGTGGAAGGGAATCAACGATTGAATGACCATCTTTTCGTCGCAATTCGAGATAAAATTTTGAAGTTCTTTTTCGGAATGAATAAACTCAACACCACGTCCACGGCATCCTTTGGCGGGTTTCACCACAAGAGGAAATTCAATGTTGTTTATTGAAATCCAATGTTGAATGGAAGTGAAATCTGTTTTCGAATTGAAATAGGATGTAGTTGGAAAGGTTCCTTCCGGAAGAAGATTGTACATGTCTTCTTTGTCAATAAGCCCCATTCCACCGGTTGGCAAATTTGGATTGGTGCGCGTAAAAAATCCCAACCCACCTGAACGAAAACTTTCGAAGAAATAATAGGGACCCATGGGCAAATAGATTGTCCACATGGGCCAATACTCCCAATGAGTTAATCGTGTCCAACGTTGTTTAAGGGTGAGCGACATGTTCAAGTGCGTGTTGATGACTTTGACCGTCCCAAGATTGCCAATGAACATATCTACTTTGTGTTGAGTTCAATTCAACCTGACTAACACTCTTGGTTATTTGGTGCTCACGATTCATGAAAAAATTCAAATCCAAGGAATTGATATTTTGATTGGAATGAAATTCCAAAAGTTGAGATGCATCCATTGAACCGATTTCAGTAAGTGTCTTGAAAAAGTGTTTTCGTTTTTCTGCCTGTTGTTCTTTTGTATAAAGAGTGGGAGAGAAGAATACTTGTGGAGTTGAAAGGTCTATTGTGAAAAAATGTTTTTGATTCCCGTCCCAAATGCATTGAAAACCTTGATCAGTATCTAAATAAATGACTTGAAAGGGTTCAATGTTTTCAAGGTTGTAAAACAGAAATGCAGTTTTAAAATTTTCTTCTTGAAAGAGATTCATTAGAATAATGCCTCTGCTTTCTCTGTAGGGTGGAGTTGGGATGTGGCTTTCAAAAGCACCGTTTAGCAATATGGCTGTTCTTCCAAGATTATCTGTAAGAAACCATGTTCCTTGCGCCTGTGCGTCGCGAGCAATGATTGCTTTACGTTCACCTAGATCAATAATTTCAGGGGGCAGTGAGTTTTTTCGAGAACGCTGTTCGTCGCGATTCGAGGTGATGACAATTCCTTGTGCCGACTTAACTATGCTGAGAATACACATGATTTGCGGTATTCCATGGTTGAAGGCGCGACTCCGAAATGTTCAGACATGGCAACATCTGAGATGTCATTCACTCCAATACGAATAAGTGCATTGTGATGAATGCAATGCTCTAGGTTGAATACCAATTCACGAAAGAAGTTAGTTTCAACCTGAACGATTGATTCTCCAAGCTTGTATGTGCTTGTAAGAGATTTATTCGGAAGATTTATTTCTGAACAAATCAATTTCAGGTGCTGTTGTGCAAATGAAATATCTGTTTCTAAAAGTAAATTTCGTTCTCTATTGTCATAAGAAAATTCAGCGCTGTCATACCCCTTCAACAGACACTGAAACATTTCAATGTTGTGTCTCGTGTGCTGTCCGATGGTTGAATTACTCAACACAGGCAATGGTTTGCTGAAATCCACGGGATTCAACTGACCGATGACATGAGACAACTCGCTCAGGGTATGTTCAATGGTAGCGAGCATGCGCGCCTAATTGAAAATTGATTTAAGAATAGGAAGTGATTTTCTGCTTTGATACACAACGATGATGTTACAGATGAATGTTGCAACGGCTAAGTAAAATACCTTTCCACCATCACCTTTCACATCAACACCTAATATCATGAGGTGCGTAATTAGCGCCCCTGTAATTAATCCAAGCGAAAGCGCAGCACCGTAATGACTGTTCTTCGGCCACAACAAAAGCAATCCAGCAATCAATTCACCCACACCGGTTCCGATGCGTCCGTATGGTTCCATAACATGATTCCAATGCATATAATCGTCTATCGACTTGAAAATGTATACGGAAACTTCAGCTCCAGAGAACTTAAAGAAAAGTGTTTGTAGCAGAATAACTGCGGGAAAATAACGCAAAGCGTAGAATAGAATACTTGACATAAAATTAATTTGAATTTCAAATATACAAAAACGAAAGGCCATAGTTCCACTTTGTGGACTTATCCCGAAGGGATGTATCCGCTCTGCGGACCAATCCACTTCATGGACCAATCCCACAGGGATGTATCCGCTCGGCGGACTTAATTGCTAGAATTAATGATTCAATAACACTTGTTCAAGTACCTTTCAGACGTACTTTCGCTGTTGCAAAATTTGTCAATGGGAAACAGTTTGGGAAAAAAAATAGGTTCGTTGTTCGCGCTTATTCTTTCGTCGCTTTTAGCGAATGCCCAATGCATTGTCATTAATGAGGTTATGGTGAACGCTGCAGGAGGTTGCGACGGCGGTTGTACACCAAGTACTGCAGAGTGGGTTGAACTGTACAACACGTGCAACACTCCGCAAGACATTTCTTGTTTCGTTTTGACAGACGGCGATTTCGGGGTGACCTTTCCTCCGGGTACCATCATTCAGCCTTATAGTTTTTTTGTAATTGGATCTGCGAATTCGGGAGTGGGACTGAACCTTGATTTGGGGACGTGCGGTTGCACCTCGGGGCCAGCCTCACAAGTAGGAATATTCACAAACACTTCTGAGCAATTGGCTTTTACGAATGAGAATGGGGTTATTTTGGATGGACTTTTTTGGGGCGGAGGACAATTCGCCCAAACACCATCTTTCACTACCGCAAATAACTTAGGATGTCCGAATGTTACAATTAACTTATCTGCCACTGACCCGGTTTTTAGTTCAGTAAGTGGGCAATCCAATAACGATGGTGAATCGATATACCGCGAGTGTGACGGCCAAGACAATTGGTTAACAGGTGCTACAGCGCCAACTCCAGGATCTCCCAACTCAACATTTATTCCTTTACAATCAGTACCAGCAATTGTGCAACCGTCTTGCGGAACGAGCGGTTCCATAGATGTTGCTATTTCGGGTGGAATTGGTCCATTTGCTTACGAATGGTTAGGTACGACCAACACTACTCCTAATCTTGGAAATCTTCAGCCTGGAGATTATACATTGGCCGTGACAGATCTCGGTCAATGCGAAACCCCGCAATTGTATACTTACACCATTACACCCTCGCCGAACGATCCCGTCTTGACATTAGCAGCAACTTCTTTGTCAATTTGCGCAGGCGAATCGACAACACTCAATGCAAGTGGAAGTTCCAATTACGTTTGGAATGCAGATCCTACGTTGAATACAAATATTGGCGATATCGTCATTGCAACTCCAACGGTAACCACTACGTATGTCGCCAACGCGAGTATAAACGGATGCTCTCAAACCAATTCGATAACCGTTGTTGTGAACGAGTATCCGGTTGCGGCAGTCAATTCCAATTCACCTTTGTGCGAAGGAGGTAATTTGAATTTGACGGCGACGAATGTCGCAGGAGCAGCCTACGCTTGGAGCGGCCCGAATTTATTTTCGTCATTGAATCAAAATCCAAGTATTACTTCGGCAACACCTTTGGCCTCTGGGACATACACTTGCCAAGTGGGCTTGGGAACGTGTATTTCCACATACACATTAGATGTGATTGTCGATGCACTTTCTCCTTCAATTATAAATCAAGCAGGTCCCTTTTGTATTTCAGACGCTGCATTCGATTTGAGTTCTCCGAATGAGCCGGGCATATGGGGTGGTTTGGGAATTACAAATACGAGTGCGGGTTTGTTTCTGCCAAGCGCGGTGGGGGGAAATGTGAATACACTTATTACGTTTGACAGCGATAACTATTGCACCTCACCTTCAACTTTGAGTATTTCTGTTGCTGCAGCATTAGACGCTTCTATTTCGTCTCAAGTTCCTTTGTGTGTGAATGGAAATCCTGTCCAACTGCAAGTTGCAACTGCTGGCGGAACATGGAGCGGAAACGCCGTTAATTCAAGTGGAACGGTAAGTCCAGCTTCGCTCGGAATAGGAACATATCAAGCGATTTACACCCTAACCGGAAGTTGCGGCGGTGCCGATACATTGAGCGTTCAAGTGGTTCCACTACCACAATTTACTTTCACTTCGAACATAACAACAGGATGCACTCCATTGAATGTGCAATTCAACAGCTCATCCGCTTCAGCACTGTCTAGTTGTATTTGGAGCATCGATGGTCAGAATGTTGGAAATGGATGCGGAAGTTTCAATTACAATTTTCAATCTGCTGGATGTTTCACGGTTGCATTAACATCAACTGACCAAAATGGATGCTCGAACACCTTTTCAATCACTGACATGGTGTGTGTTGATTTATTTCCTGAAGCAGCATTTCAATGGTCACCCATCACACCTTCACTGAATAATCCAATTGTTGAATTTTCAAATTTGTCTTTAGGAAACACAACCAATCAATGGAACATCAATGGAGAATCTTCGAGCAATGTAGATGCTCAATACACTTTCAACGAAACCATTGGCAGTTCGTTTGAAGCGTGCTTGGAAGTGAGCAATCAATACGGATGTGCAGATTCAGTTTGTTACACTGTCTTTGTCAACCGCGAGGAAATGGTCTTTGTCCCGAATTCATTCTCGCCCAATGACGACGGATTGAACGATGTGTTCTTTCCAGTTCTTTCTGGATTCAATTTGAATGAAATTCAATATGAATTTGGAATTTACAATCGATACGGTGATCGCATCTTCTATTCGCAAGATCCCGAACAAGCTTGGATTGGTAACGCTTTCGGAAACGATTACTACGCGCAAATAGATAGCTACACCTGGACTTTGCGAATCATCACCTCGTCTTTCTCCGAACCCATTGAACTCACCGGTTCGGTAGTAATCATCCGCTAGGTTTACACAAGCGCAGCATTCGCCATAGGCATTCGTCCTGCGGACATTCGTTGCTCTGCAACATTCGTCCTGTGGACATTCGTTGCTCTGCAACAT
>JANQWV010000007.1:11663-42708 GCA_030729695.1 Flavobacteriales bacterium
GGACATTCGTTGCTCTGCAACATTCGTCCTGTGGACATTCGTTGCTCTGCAACATTCGCCTTCGGCTATTTAATCATCTTTTTGAGATAATCCAAAATACTATCTTCCAACCCTGCCATGTCACTTAACTCAATTTCCAACGAACGAGTTGAATTAATTAATTCAATTAATGAGAGAAATAGCGATACGCAAAATAAAATTAGTGCTGTTGCAAAAGTGAATTCAGCTATGTTCATTTCTTCTCGGTAAATGAAATACATGGAGACAATAGCAAAGGTGAAACTAAGAACACCAAAAATTTGCATATTTTTTATCAGTCTTAATCTGAATTTTAAATTCTTTATTTGCGCGTAGAGTAGGGCAGCCTCCTTTGGCTCGCGTCCTTTGTAGCGGTCGTGAAGACTACGGATGACATTGGCTAATGCAAGAAATCGGTTGGTATATGCAAGCATAATTAAACTGATCGCCGGGAATAAGAGTGCTGGTGTGTTGATAGTTATGTCCATAAATACAATAAGTAAGAAAATCAGGCTAAATATAATGTACGTTGGTAATGAAAGTAGTTTATTTTAGCAAGGCTGATAATATTCTGTTCAAAGAGGCAAAAATGGAAGGGAAATTAAAGAGTGTTGAATTGTTAAATCGTGAGGATTCTTCTATACTGCAGGAGAAAACATTGCGTCTGCATGTAATATTCATGTTGATTGTAGTTTTATTTTGTATTGTCTATACGGGAGTAGATTTGTTTTTAGGTCAATACCTTCAAGCGGCCATAACGTTTTCCACGATTCTATTTACAGGGGTTACCTATTGGCTTTACAAGCTGAAGCATTACTTTATTTCTAAAGTATGGAACATGATAGTTCTTACTTTAATTATTCAATTACTGGTTATTCAAACAGGAATTGATTCCTATGTCTTCATCTATTTTATTCCTCTCTTAATGGGAAATTTATTCATTTTCCAAGGTAAGGAGGCTAAGACGGGTTACATTTTTCTTGCAGTCGATGCAATTTTTATGATTAATTCAATGCTGTTTTTAGACGAAATGACAGCTCTCCCGAAAATGGATCCTGACCTTGCTAGAATAGATGGTTTTATGAATCTAGTGGGGGTATCTATTATTTGCATTGCCGAGACCTTTTTTATCGTGAAAGTTACTGATGGCATTCATAGGAAATTAACGCAACGAACACTGACGTTAAATTTAAAAAACGAACAACTACTATCGACGCTTTACACCCGTGATCGCATGATGTCAGTTCTTTCTCACGACTTACGTTCACCAATAGCATCTTTAGATTCAGCAGCAGAAATTCTACAAACCGACGGAATTGAACCTGAAATGCAAAAAGCAATACTCGGTCAATTTAAAGGAAGAACTTCGAGTGTGCTCGATCTTATTGATAAGCTTCTTCTCTGGACAAGAGCGCAAACCAATAACATTGAATACACAGAGCGTGAATTGACATTATCCGAAATAGAGGATGTGGTTAAGAATATTTGCTCCCTTTCCAACGTTGAAAAAAACATACAGTTCCAAGTCAATTTTGGTCTAACTGCAAATTCAAGGGTGCTTGGGGATATGGATATGTTAGAGACTGTTTTCCGTAATTTAATTTCTAACGCCGCTAAGTATTCCAAAGAAAATGGAGAAGTTCAGATTACGGCCCAACAAACTCCGCAAGGATGGTGTTTTCGAGTAATCGATTTTGGTGTAGGAATGACTTCGGAGTTTTTAAGAAAATTGAATTCAGGTAATGTACTTTCTACTAAAGGTACTATGAATGAAATTGGCCACGGTTTGGGACTGCAGTTGGTTAACGACTTCTTAGTTAAACACAATTCAAATTTATTGGTAACAAGTATAGAAGGAAAAGGAAGCGAGTTTTACTTTTACCTGAAAGCAGCATAAGAAAATGCCAATAAACTTCGATCGGTCATATATACAATCTTATTCATCGCTTGAATTGCTTGCGAAGCAAGCGGTGGAAGGATTTATTACGGGAATGCATCGATCTCCGTATCACGGTTTCTCGGTAGAGTTTGCTGAGCACAGATTGTACAATGCCGGTGAGTCGACAAGACATCTCGATTGGAAGTTGTTGGCGCGGACAGACAAACACTTTGTGAAGCGATACGAAGAAGAAACCAATCTTCGTTGTCAATTGGTAGTCGACGTTTCCTCTTCCATGCTTTTTCCAACCATTAAAAACGCCGAAGGCAAAGAATGGAATAAGTTGAAGTTCGCGCTATACGGAGCAGCAAGTGTAATGGAGTTAATGAAGCGTCAACGCGATGCCGTTGGACTAAGCGTCTTCGCAAACGAACTCATGGTTCACACCAAAGCGGGAAGCAGCCAAGCGCACATTCATTATTTGTATTCGGAAATGGAGAAGTGGTTGGAGCAAAGCGCTACTTCCTATCAAAATAACAGTAACGTTTCTGCAATCATTCATGAGATAGCTGAACGTATACACAGAAGAAGTTTGGTAGTTGTATTCAGCGATATGCTCGACGACTCCAAGCAAGTGGAAGAAGTGTTTCAATCGCTTCAACACCTTCGTCACAACAAACATGAAGTCATTCTCTTTCACGTGGTGCATCAAGAGCAGGAATTGGATTTCAATTTTGAAAACAGACCCTACTCGTTTGTCGATTTGGAAACAGGCGAGGAGGTGAAAGCGCATCCGCATGAATTGCGAAACGCGTACCAAGAAAAGATGAATGCGTTCCGCACTTCGTTGCAATTGAAGGCTGGACAAATAGGAGTTGATTATTTTCAAACGTCTATTGAAGATGGAATTCAAAACTGTATGCTTCAATTCTTGTTGAAGCGTCAGCGAATGATGATTTAATTTTATGAAACATTTAGTGGTCTTAACGGGCGCTGGAACCAGCGCCGAAAGCGGTATTAGCACCTTTCGCGATTCAAACGGACTGTGGGAGCAATACCGCATTGAAGACGTTGCAACTCCGCAGGCTTGGCAGCGCAATCCAGAACTTGTTACCGAGTTCTATAACCAACGTCGATTGCAATTGAACGAAGTGCAACCCAACAACGGACACCTCATCTTAGCTCAATTGGAAAAACACTTCCGTGTTTCGATCATTACGCAAAACGTAGACAACCTTCACGAACGCGCCGGTAGTTCAAACATCATTCATCTTCACGGAGAGCTTACTAAAATGAGAAGCGAATGCTGCGTAAATGAAATTGGGCAAATTGCCCAATCGACTTCCAGCTCTTGCGAACATGGAAAATCCTTGCGTCCCCATATCGTCTGGTTCGGAGAAGATGTTCCTTTGCTTCAAGACGCCGCTGAGTTAGTGGAAGACGCCGACATCTTTATGGTTCTCGGAACTTCGTTGGAAGTTTATCCGGCAGCCGGATTGCTTTACAACGTCCCACTGAATGCAGAGCGTTGGGTCATTGATCCGAAAGTCCCGGAACTCGCTTCAAAACTAGGATTCAACGCAATACCCTCCGGTGCTTCCGAAGGTATGCAACGCTGGTGCGAATTTCAAAAGATTAGTCTCTAGCGCGAAGCTTCCAAGCACTGGTTTTGTGCTCGTTTGTTGAACTCGTCGAAGCAGAAGTATTGTCTTGCTGAAACAAAATCTCTGCTGCAATAGCCGCGACTTCCGTTTCTTCAACCGACAATTCTTTCTTCAAGATCTCTGGAGTGAAATAGTCCTTCACGAAATGCGTGTCGAAATTTCCGGATTTGAATGCTTCGTGATTAATGGCCCAAGAACAAAACTCAAGGGTAGTCTGAACTCCTGATATCTTGTATTCCGCAATGGCTCTGGTCATGCGCTCTATGGCTTGCTCGCGATTCGAGGCATGCACAATCAACTTCGCAATCATCGGGTCATAGTAAATCGGAATGTCCATGCCCTCTTCAAATCCATCGTCAACGCGAACGCCAGGTCCTTGCGGACGAACATACGTGTTCAATCGCCCAATGTCTGGAAGGAAGTTGTTCGTTGGATCTTCTGCATAAACACGCACCTCAAGCGCGTGTCCGTTGATTGAAAGGTCTTCTTGCGCAAATGCTAATTTCTCTCCGCGTGCCACACGAATTTGCTCCTTCACCAAATCGATTCCTGTAATGCTTTCTGAAACCGGATGCTCCACTTGCAAGCGGGTATTCATTTCTAAGAAGTAGTAATTCATCTTGTCGTCTACCAAGAACTCTACTGTTCCTGCGCCTACGTAATCGCAACTTCTAGCCGCATCACAAGCGCTCTTTCCCATGGCTGCGCGAAGTTCTGGAGTTAAAATAGCAGAGGGTGCTTCTTCAACCACTTTCTGGTGACGACGCTGAATGCTGCATTCACGCTCGAAGAGGTGAACAATGTTTCCGTGTGTATCTGCTAAAACTTGAATTTCAATGTGTCGAGGTCCGCTAACGTAACGCTCAATGAAAACCGATCCATCTCCGAAAGAACTCACGGCTTCTGAAATAGCGCGCTCCATTTGCTCTTCCACTTCTTCAATCTTTTCAACGATGCGCATTCCTTTACCACCGCCGCCTGCGCTTGCTTTAATGAGGATTGGAAGTCCAACTTCCAACGCAACGCGCTTCGCTTGTTCCACATCGGCAATGGCGTCTTCGGTTCCAGGAACCATGGGAATGTTGTACTTTCTTGCAGCAGCTTTTGCAGCAAGTTTACTTCCCATCATGTCTATGCTATCCGGATTCGGACCAATGAAGGTGATTCCGTTTTCTTGAACTTTTCTTGCGAATCCGGCATTTTCAGAAAGGAATCCGTATCCCGGATGAATCCCTTCTACGCCTAACTCTTTACAAATTTCAATGATCTTGTCGGCTTGTAAATACGACTGGTTGGAAGGCGGTGGACCTACGCAAACGGCCTCGTCGGCGTATTTCACGAAAGGTGCATTTCTATCGGCTTCACTATAAATAGCAACAGTGGCAATTCCCATTTCTTTCGCTGAACGCATAATGCGCAAAGCAATTTCTCCACGGTTCGCAACAAGAATCTTTTTCATTCCACAAAAATGAACATACAATGTCCATTTTGAAAATTATTTGTCACTTTTTCTTTGGTGGCGTTTTCTTTTTATTTTTCTTCTTGGGCTGAATTTTTATTGAATCGGTTGCAATCACATTCGAAGTTCCATTTGTGGTAAATGTTGCATTTGTAGTATTTAAATTAATGTCGGGCGATGATAAGTTAAAAGTTGTGACAGAGGTGGGCGAAGCGTTCGTGCTTTCAATTGAAGTTGGAGAATCGTATTCCATTCTTTTATCGGACTTGACTTCTATAGCGTCGTTCGCGGGAGCAATGTTGTTTTCATCTTGAACTTCATCCATTGTCTGAGTTTCGTATACTTCCTCAACCTCACGAACCACGGGCGTTACATAAATTCCCGATACCGGTTTCAGTTCGGCATATTGTTCTGGATTTACTTTGAATTCGCTGTTTTCTGAGCCACTAACACTTTTTGATTCCGAGGTTGTGTCCTTTGCAGAAGGGATGGAAGAATCGGCAAGTGCAATGGGTTTGTTATCATTTGGAACGAACCAAATCACCGCGCCTACAACCGCGGCCATTCCAACCAATGAAAAAGAAACCGTGCGGAATCCGCTCCACTTGGGAAGAGGAGGGAAGAGAAAGTTCAACCAGACTTTGAAACGTGAGGGCTTCTGCTGATTGAATTCTTTCTTCAAATTTTTCCAAACGGCAGCAGGTGGATCTTGCATCTCGTGCTCGGAAGATTCAATGTTACCCAAAAGCATTTTGAGTTCATTGAATTCCTTTTCGTTGGAAACATGTTGCAACACAAAGGCGCGTTCCTCTGGAAGCAAACCGTTGAATTCTTTGGTGCGCAAGAGTCGCTCCAAGTCTTCGGGCTGATAGGTGAAAGGTTTTTGTGTGCTCATGATTGTAGTATAATGAAGAGAAATGAGAGTAAAAGTTCTTTGTATTCGTGAAGAATACCGTTGAGTTCTTTGAGGGTGTAGAAGATGCGCGATTTCACGGTTCCTTCGGAGCAGCCCATGGTTTCGGCTATTTCCGGATTGCTGAGTTCATGCACGAACCGAAGTTCGAAAGTTGTTCTTTTGGTTTCATCTAATTGCGACAGCGCATCTTGCAGCGCCTCTTCGAATTTAGAACGGTCCATGTCGCGGTCGTGTTCGTGCACCTCGGCTGTCGCAATTGTCATTCGCGCCTCGGCGCGAACTTCATGCTTCGCATATTCATTCTTACACTGGTTGTGCGCCATGCTGTAGAGCCACGTCTTGAAATTGCGTTTTACATCGAAGCCTTCGGCGTGACGAAAGACTTTGCTGAACAGCTCTTGTGTGAAGTCTGCCGCTACCTCTTTGTCTTTTCGCAGCATGCGAAAGAAGTAAGAATGTATCGGCCGGCTGTAACGGGTGTAAAGTTCTTCGAAGGCGCGCTCGTTGCCGGCCGCAATCAGCGGCATGAGCTCTTCGTCTTTGAAGGAAGCATACGTTTTATGTTTGTTGAATAGTGCCAAGAGAAGGGTGTTTCATGCCGCTGTACAGGTAACGCACAGATCGGTTCAATTATTAATATTTATTTTTTAAGTCTAAGCGGTCGCGCAACTCGAACAACATCATCGCCGTCGCTCCCCAAATCAAATAGTCGTCGTACCGAATCGCCGGCACCGACTTCGTTTGCTGAATGTGCGGCATGAAAATGTCCATGCGCTCGGTCTTCATCTTCGCTCCGAAATGCGCCAAAGGAATAGGAACCAACGCGGCCACTTCTTTTTCATCGGGAATGAAATTCGGAATTTCATTTAATACAGTTGCAAAGGGCTGCACCAACATGCGGCTCGGAGGAATGAAGATTTCATTCAGCTTAAAATATTTTTTTTCGGTTGGAAGGGAAAGCCCAACTTCTTCGTTCAACTCGCGCAAGGCCGTGTGCAACAGACTTTCATCGCCTTCATCTTTCTTCCCACCGGGAAATGCCATTTGTCCGCTGTGTACTCCGTTGTAAACCGGACGCTGAATCAGGGTAAGACCGGCATCGCCTTCATGCGGATGAAGGACGATCACCACAGCGCTTTCGCGCGGAGTGGGCGTGAGCTTTCGCGCTTCAGCCGCGCTCTCGCGAATGTAGGCGTCGAGTTCGCTGTAGGCTTTGGGCTCGAAAGGTTTCAATAATTGTTCTTCAATCCACTGCATAGTTTTTCATTTCAAAGTCAAAGTAGAACTAACTTCGTAACGCGATGCCAATTTACAGACTCTCAGACGAATTGTGGTTCCCCGGTCCAGAGGAATTTGAAGACAATCTTGTTGCTGTTGGCGGAGATCTATCTGTTTCAAGATTGCTGCTCGCTTATTCAAAAGGAATTTTTCCATGGTACGAAGAACCTGGAGAACCACGCTGGTACTGTCCGGAAGAACGTTGTGTCTTTCACGTTCCTTCCTTCAAACCAAGTAAGACAACCCGCTTGCTGTACGAAAAAGGTGTTTACACCTATTCGTTTGATCGTGCATTTAATCAAGTTGTCAGAGCTTGCGCGGGCAATGGTCGAGAAGAAGAAACATGGATTCTTCCTGAAATGATTCAAGCGTATACCGAGCTTCACGCCTTGGGATTTGCCCATTCGGTGGAGGTTTGGAAAGGAGATGTTCTTGTAGGCGGATTGTACGGCGTGAACCTAGGCGGCATGTTCTGCGGAGAGAGTATGTTCTCAACCGAATCGAACACTTCGAAATTGGCCCTTTGGCATTTGATCCAACGCTGCAAGGAATACGGAATGGAATGGGTAGACGGACAGGTGGAAAACGCTCACTTGGTTTCATTAGGTGCTGAACTTATTTCTCGCGACGCCTATCTCGAGCATTTGGAAAAGGCTCTTGAACAAGAGACAAACAGAGGGAAATGGTAATTTTTCATTTCGAATTAAACCCTTTTGAATCTTTCTCTTCTAAATAGTAATGGTAGGACGTGAAAAAGAAATCTTAACTCTAATTTCCGTTTCAAGAACGCGAGATAAAGGTTATGAGATGCTTATTTCAGACTACCAAAAACAGCTTTACTTTTTTATTCGAAGAATGTTATTGAACCACGAAGACACCAACGATGTTTTGCAAGAGACTTTCGTACGGGTATTCAAAGGAATAGATAATTTTCGCGGAGAAAGTAAATTGGGAACGTGGATGCACAGCATTGCATACAGGGAAGCGCTCGGCCACATAGAACGAAGCAAGCGGACGATAAAAGGAGATTGGAACGAACTCATTTTAAGTAACGCCAAGCAGTTAGAGGAAGACGCGCATTACACTGGCGATGAAATGCAACTGCGCTTACAAGCCATGGTGGCTGCTCTTCCGGAAAAGCAACGCGCTGTGTTTGTGATGAAGTATTATGAAGAGAAGAAGTACACTGAAATAGCGGCGATAACAGGAACCAGTGTAGGTGCGTTGAAAGCAAGTTTTCATCACGCCGTAGAAAAAATAAAACAAGACATTCAGCACAACGAAATGAAGGTTGAATTAAATGCAAAAGAAAATGAAGAATAACGAGTGGAATATCCCTTCCGATTATTTCGAAAAAAATAAAAAGGCACTCATGCCCGTTCGGAAGTTTCCAACAGGAAAATGGCTGCTGGTATTGGCTGCGGCATGTGTTATTGGCGTTGGTTTTTTTATGTGGAAGGGTAAAGACCGAAACCAAGAGGTCGCCCAACAGCAGAAAGTGGAAGATAAAAGAGGGGAAGAAAAGGTAAGAGAAGGTAAGATAGAGAATGAGAGTTTGGTTAAGAGAGGGGAAGAGATGGTAAGAGAAGGCAAGAGTAAAGAAGAGGTGGCGGAGGGATTGAAAGAAATACCAAGGGAAGAATTGGTTGCGTATTTATTGGAAGAGGATACAGATTTAATAGAAAACATAAATTAAGAAAAGCATGAAAAAGACAATGATTCTTTTACTGTGCATTTGCTCCTTGGGCGCATACGCACAACCCGATCGCGATGAGCCGAAGCGCAGTGAAAAAGTAGAAGCTTTGAAGCGCGCTTATATTACAAGCGAATTGGCCTTAACTCCCGTTGAAGCAGAAAAGTTTTGGCCGGTTTACAATGCGCATGAGGAAACGCAGAAGACCCGCCGCAAGGAATTGAAAAAGGTAATGGACAAGATGGACGCTGTGGGTGAAAATCAAAAGGCATTTGAATCGTTGAACAACGAAATCTCTGCGCTTCGTGTGAAGGAAGTTGAAGAAGATTCGAACTTTATGATTGCATGCAGCAAAGTGATTGGTGTTCAGAAAACCGCGAAGCTTCCGGCTATGGAAAAAGAGTTTCATAAAATCTTATTGGAAGAAGTTGGACGCAAAGGTGGACATCCCGGTCCTCCTCCTGGCGGCAGGCCTCCACACGGTCCAAGACATAAGAACGTAGATTAGATTTCGCCAACTTGAAAAAAGTTTGCGAATCATGATATTTGTCTGCAACCTTTTTGCCTTGGACTGAGTTATCTTCGTAGTGCCTAAACCGTATACTATGAAGTCTCTTTTACTAGCATTTTCTATTCTATTCATTTCTGCATTTTCAATGCAGGCTCAAGAGTACTCTGTTGCCCGTCAATGGGATGAAGTTGTTATACAAGCGATTCGAAATGATAACGCGCGTCCTACCGTTCATGCTCGAAATTTATTTCACATACATGCTGCCATGTACGATGCATGGGCAATTTTCGATGATACCGCGAAGACCTACCTGATTGGACAAACTGTAAATGGATTCAACTCTGCATTCAATGGTATTGAAACTCCTGAAAATATTCAGCTTGCAAGAGAGAAGGCAATAACATACGCCGCTTATCGTCTAATTGTAAACCGCTATCAGTTTTCTCCAAATTGGTTAAACACACTGACCATGGCGAATTTTGTGATGTTTGGATTGGGTTACAATACGGCGGAAACATCCACAGATTACAGTGATGGTGACCCTGCTAAATTGGGAAACTACATCGCTGCGCAATACATTGCTTATGGAAATCAAGACGGTTCGAACCAACAGTTTAATTACTCCAATCAATATTACATTCCAATCAATCCGTCATTGCTTCCAGTATTTGCGGGCAATCCGGATATGATCGATATCAACCGTTGGCAGCCATTGAATTTGGCAAACTTCGTCGATCAAAATGGTTTCCCGGGTTTGCCAACCCCAGCCGCTCTCTCTCCAGAGTGGGGAAATGTTAGGCCATTCTCATTAACAGAAGCAGATAAAACAGTGCATTTTAGAGACGGTAACTATTGGAACGTTTACAAAGACCCCGGACCACCGCCATTGCTATTGCCAGAAGATACTACCACTTTAGAGCACCCATTTGTTTGGGGAAATATTATGGTTGCAACATGGGCTTCGCACCTTTCATCAGAAGATCCCATGGTTATGGATATTTCACCAGCAAGCACTTGCAATGTGCTTGCTTATCCGCAGTCATTAGCTGAATACCCATCTTTTTATAACTTTTTGGAGGGTGGCGACAATGGATTAGGGCGTCCGCTCAATCCTGTGACAGGACTTCCATATGAACCACAGATGGTTAAACGCGGAGACTTCACGCGCGTTTTAGCTGAATTTTGGGCAGATGGTCCTTCAAGTGAAACACCTCCAGGACATTGGTTTAAGATAATGAATTATGTGCATGACCATCCATTATTCGTTAGGAAATGGGGTGGTGAAGGAGAGGTTTTAGAGGACTTGGAATGGGACGTAAAAGCATACTTTGCAATGGGTGGTGCAGTTCACGACGCTGCCATCTGTGCATGGGCAATTAAAGGTTATTATGATGGAAGCAGACCCGTTTCGGTTATTCGTAAGATGGCTGATAACGGTCAATCGACCAGTGATACTTTGCCGAATTACCATCCACAAGGCTTGCCACTCATTCCCAATTACTTTGAATTGGTTCAGCCTGCTGATACGTTGATTGGTTTTATGTCTGGCGATATAGGACAAATTAAGGTGCGTTGCTGGAAGGGACCAAGCTATATTGCGAATCCCATATCAGATTACGCGGGGGTTGATTGGATTTTAGCTAAAAACTGGTGGCCTTATCAACGCCCTAGTTTTGTTACTCCGCCTTTTCCAGGTTACATCAGCGGACACTCGACATACTCGAGAACGGCTGCTGAAGTCATGACGGCGTTAACTGGAACCGAATTTTTCCCTGGTGGAATGGGTGAATTTTACGCTGCACAAAACCAGTATCTTGTTTTCGAAGAGGGGCCTTCTACAGACATCACCTTGCAATGGGCGACTTATCAAGATGCAGCAGACCAATGTTCGCTTTCCCGCATTTGGGGAGGAATTCATGCGCCATATGACGACATACCAGGTAGAAAAATCGGGATGGAAATGGGACCTCAAGCTTTTCATTTTGCAGAGTCTATTAATAATGCAGTTGTACCTCATGTGGTGAATGTTACTTTTTCTGATCCGATTATTTCATCTTCAGATATCGGAAACACTGTAAGTGCAACATTTCATTTCAACAGAGCCATGTCTGCTGCAGCTCTACCAACAGTAACTTTTGCTTCCATTGATTTAGCAAGCCTTGGTATCTTAACGCAATCGAACATGTTTTGGTTGAATGATTCGGCTTTGGTTGTGGAATACGCGGTAGCACAAGCAGATCAACAATACAGTGGTATCAACTTCCGAGTGGTTGGAGGTAAAGCAACTGACGGATGTTTCGCAAGAGCATTCATTGGCGGAAACTGGAAGATTGATATGGTTCGTCCAGAAGTTACTGCTTCTGTTGCTTCAGACATTTGGGTGACCGATGCAACAGCTGCAGCTGGAACAACAGAAGTTACTTTGTACTTCAACAAAACCATGGATACCAACTTCCCGGCGATATTGTCTTTCACCGATCAAACGCCTGCTGGATTGTCACAGAATACGACTGCAGGATATTGGAGCAATGCGAGTACCTACCACGCGGTATTTGATGTTTCTGATATGGACGAGGATTGGTTGAATGTGAATTTACATTCTTTAACAGCAAGCGATTTAGCAGGTAACTTACAAGTTGAAGATACGTTGTTGAATGTGTTAAACATCGACACTCGCAATCCTGCAGTGAATGTTGTTTCTACAAATGCAGTTTTAACAGACGCTACAGCGGGCCAGACCTTCCAATTGACTTTCACTTTTGAGGAAGACATGAATGTTAGCGAAATTCCAGTGGTGACATTTGTTGAAGGTGATCCAACGATTAATTCAATCAGTTTGCTTTCTTCTACTTGGAATTCAGCGACCGAATTCGTTGTTGAATATTTGGAAAACGACGGACAAGAGTTGTTCTCAGCGTTAACTCCAATCATTAGCGTGTATGACATTCACGGTAACGCTGCGGTTGATGCTGATGCAAGCGTGTTTACGATTGACACCGAGAATCCAACAGTTGTTCAAATTATTCCTTCAACAACCTTGTATGAAGGTTTGACTTCAGACTTTTACATTGATGTAATTTACAGCGAGTCAATGAGCGCATCTGCAACTCCAACATTGACGTTCGCAGATCCGTTTATTTTAGATTACTTCACGCTAACGAATGGCGCATGGATCGACGGTCTTACTTACAGATTCACCTATACACTGACTCTTCAAGGAATGCCATTTTCAAGCGCTGACATTGATGTTAATTTAGCGAATGGAACAGATGCGCTTGGCAATCCGTTCATTACATCGGATTTTGTTGATGTACTTACCATAGACATTTTTGGAAGTGTCAGCGAGTCTGCACTGAATGCTATTCACGTCTTCCCTAACCCATCATCTGATGTGGTAGTTGTTGAAGGAATTCATTCCATGTTGAACCTTACCGTTCGCGATGAAGTGGGAAGAATCATCTACGCAGGAAGATCGGCTAGCCGCATTGAACTCAATGTTTCAAATTGGGCAAGCGGAATCTACTTGATGGAGTTCAATGATGGGAAGGGGATGAAGCAGTTACGCTTCGTTAAAAAATAGAAGTTTTAGAGATCAATTCGCAGGCGAATCAGTTCGCTTTGCGAATTGATCTTTTTTAATTTGTGCTTCCGCTTCCATTTTCTCGAACGCGGAAATAACTCTTTTCACTAAAGGATGACGAATAACATCGCTACCTGTGAGCTCAATAACACCGATACCTTCAACACCGCGAAGCAAGTCAACGCTGCGCATAAGTCCGCTTGGCTGATTGCGCGGTAAGTCAATTTGAGTAGAGTCACCCGTAATAACGAACTTGGCTTGCTGTCCCATACGCGTAAGGAACATTTTCATTTGCGTAACGGTGGCGTTTTGTGCTTCATCGAGAATCACAAACGCTTTGTCGAGCGTGCGACCACGCATGAACGCAAGTGGAGCAATCTCAATAACTCCCTTTTCCATATACTCTGCAAGCTTTTCATAAGGAATCATGTCCATTAGCGCGTCGTACAACGGTTGCAAATACGGATCGAGTTTCTCTTTCAAATCGCCTGGAAGAAATCCTAGGTTTTCTCCAGCTTCAACGGCTGGACGTGTTAACACAATGCGTCGAACCTCTTTGTCTTTCAAGGCTTTTACAGCAAGTGCTACGGCGGTATAGGTTTTTCCACTACCAGCAGGCCCAATGGCGAAGAGCATGTCGTTCTTCGACATAAGTTCTACCATCTTTTTTTGATTGGGAGTTCGCGCGGTGATTTTATTTCCACCCGGACCGAACACCAAAACATCTCCATTTGCTTTTTGAATATCAGGAGCATCAACTTCTCCCAATGCGATGCGCTCCAATTGCTGAAGTGTTATGCCGTGGTACTTATCTATGTGCCAGAAAATAAGCGACAGAAAATCGTCGAGACGCTGAAGCTCATCGTCACTGCCAACGGCCTTGAGCATATTGCCGCGCGTCATAATTTTCAACTTAGGAAATTTCGATTGAACGAACTTGAATTTAACATTGTTCGGACCGAAGAATTCAATAGGATCTATTGAAGGAATGAAGAGCTCTTTTTCTGCCAATTTTTTTGCACAATTAATTGTGTCGAAAATAATGGAAATAACTGTTGAACACCTTTAAATTTCTATGAAATTTGTCTTTACTCCAATATATCCATGTCAATTGTTGCGCTCATATCAGATCTAGGAACGAGGGATCACTACGTTTCTTTGGTGAAGGCTGCTTTGCTGAATAACAATCCGACGATCATTCCCGTAGACATTTCGCACGAAGTGGGGAGCGGAGAAATTGGAGAAGCAGCATTTCTTTTTCGAAGCGTATGGAACAGTTTTCCTTTCGGTACAGTCTTCATGAATGGGGTTAGTAGTTACAAGCTTAGCAATCGGGAGCATATTATTATTGAATACCAAGATCGCTTTTTAATCACGGCAGACAACGGTGTTTTTTCGCTTATGTTTCCAGAGGTTCCTTTGGAAGATTTGAAAATTTATCTTTTAAATATTGAAGGCGAAGAAAACATACGATTCCCTATGTCGGGAGTTTTTGCTACTGCCGCCGCTCGCATATCTCAAGGGAATTTGCCTGAGGAATGGTGCGAGAGGTTGCAAGAATTGGCGAGGATTAAAGGGCTAGAGCCATACATGAATGGACAAGACTTGATAACTCAAGTGTTTTACGTGGATCATTTCGGAAATTTATACTTCAACTTAACGAAGAAATTATTTGAAGAAATTGGTAAAGGAAGAAGCTTTGCAATTCCTGTTCGCCCGCAAACAACAATAAACAAATTTCACGAGCGCTTCGCAGATGTGGAAATTGGAAATGAAGTTGCTTTCTGGGGACAAAACGAGTACTTGGTTATTTCCATGAATCGTGAAGGCGGCGGAGATCGAGCAAGTACGTTCAGCAGATTAATGAATTTAAAATTAGGAGACTCCTTAACTATTTCTTTCCATGGTGACGCGAATCGTTAAGATGTCATTCGACAAGAGCAATGCAGCTTTGTTCCTTGATATTTTCAATGAACATCGCGAACAAATTCGTGCGTCTGAAGGCTGCACGTTTCTTGAATTGTGGCACACCGAAGAAAACGATTCGACTTTGTTTTTCACGCACAGCAGATGGGATAGCGAAGAGCATTTGAATAACTACAGAGACAGCGATATTTTCAAAATCGTTTGGCCGAAGACCAAGGCGTTGTTCAATGCATCGCCGCAGGCCTGGACAGTCAACAACCTTATAACACTTCCGTAATGAAAGAGCTCGTAACACCTAGTGTGGCCTTTCAAAAAATAAGTGAAGTATTTCCATCGGCAGGAGAAGAAATTGTTTCCTTGCATGTAGCAGCCGGAAGAATGTTGGCAGAAGATATTCGTTCCGATCGCGATCAACCGCCATTTCATAGAGTCATGATGGATGGATATGCGTTTCAATTTTCAGCTTGGGAAAAGGGCATTCGAGAATTTGTTGTTGAAGGGATTCAAGCAGCAGGAGATGCTCCTTCAACATTGAAAAATGAAAACGGATGCATAGAAATCATGACAGGAGCGGTGCTACCGAATGATTGTTCGGTTGTCATTCAATATGAAAAATCAATTCAAAATGAAAACGTTATTCAATTTCAAATTGAAGAAGCGAAGCATTTTCAAAACATACACGCCAAAGGATTCGATCAAAAGGAAGGCGATAAAATATTAGCAGTAGGAACCTTGATTGGTTCGCTGGAAATAGCAGCGTTGGCTTCTGTGGGAAAGGCAAAGGTTAAAGTCTTCAAGGGGTTTTCTGTAGCCATAGTTTCAACAGGAAACGAATTGGTAGAGGTTCATGAAACCCCTGCCGAATATGAAATCCGTTCAAGTAATTTGGAAATGCTTCAAGCATTGTTGTCTCCACATTGCAGTCGAGTAAGTGTCTTCAGATTGTCTGACGACGAGCAAGAGACGACGCATTTCATTCAACATGAATTAGAAAATTTCGACATCGTTTGTTTTTCAGGTGGTGTGTCGAGAGGGAAATACGATTTTGTAGCGAAGGCATTAGAAGCGAACGGTGTGCAAAAATATTTTCACGGTGTGAAGCAACGCCCGGGTAAACCGTTCTTCTTCGGAAGTAAAAACAACGTTATGGTCTTTGCCTTTCCAGGCAATCCCATTTCAGTGCTGCACTGCGCAACGCGCTACTTGCTTCCGCATTTAAGAAATCATTCTGTGGAAAATGTGCGTTGCATTTCAACTTACAAGAATGCATCTGATTTAACAGTGTATGTACCTGCCTTCCTTTCAACCAACAACGAGGGAAATAGAATCGCAAAGATTGTTCGTCAGAATGGATCAGGTGATTACATGGGAGCGCTCGGTGCAAACGGATTTATTGAAGTTCCTCCGAATACGGAAGTGAAAGAAAATGATGTTCTTTCGTTTTACAAATTCTAACCTCCAACCGAGGCCATGCTCTGAAAGTTCTTCGTAACCTGCATTTCTTCAGCCGCGAATCCATCTTTCGGTTTTGTTAAACATGCAGCTTCTAGCGCGTGCTGAATCTCTTCGTTCGTTTTTCCTTCGCGAAGTAAGGTGCGAAGCAGGAGTGAGGGTGGAGCATACAAACAAGATTTTACAAATCCTTCGGGTGTAATGCGAATGCGGTTGCATGTCCCGCAGAATGTTCTGCTGTAAGCCGCAATAATTCCGACTTGACCTGTGTGTCCTTCTATTGTATAATTCTGCGCTGTAGCGCTCGCCTCGAAAGGTACAGGAGTTAAGGACGGAAAGTGATGCGCGAGTTCTTGCTCTAACTTTTTCCAATTCCACTTCACGGCATGGTGATATTCTTTCCCGTTGAACGGCATCTCTTCAATGAAGCGAACACGAACGTCTTTGTCTTTCGTGAGCTGCGCAAGTTCGAGGATATCTTCTTCGTTGTGGTGTTCAAGAATGACAGCGTTAATGCTCGTCTTTATTTTATGTTGAAGGAGTTGCTCCAATGTTTGTTGCACCTTGTGAACTTCATTGCGCTTGGTCATGGAATGAAAACGCTCGGCATTCAACGAATCGATGCTGAGGTTAACAGCGTTCCAGGGGAATTGAAAAAACAGTTCTGAATTTTTCTCGTTGAAAGTTCCATTCGTGGTAATGCCAATGGAATGAAAGGCTTTCATTTCGAAAGCATGTGCTGCAATTTCGAAGAAGTCACCGCGTGAAGTGGGTTCACCTCCGGTAAAACGAATCTTCGTTATTCCACTTGCGGCGAGCACTTCCAACATTTTTTTCCATTCGGAAGTAGAAAGCAATTGCGCGTTCTTCAGCCACTTCAAACCTTCTTCGGGCATGCAATACGTGCAACGCAGGTTGCACTTGTCTGTAACAGCAAGGCGCGCGTAGGTAAGTGTTCTTCCGAAGGAATCGTTCAACATGAAAAAAAATTAAGCTTGAAATCCGTTTCGAAAGTAAGCCAAATCTTTTTCAACCGATAACAACAAGAGTTTTCCGTCGATGGTGAATTCTTTGTGCCACGACTCTTTGTTCGAAGAGAGGAAGGCTTGCATCTCGAAGTCAGGAATGTGCAATTCCACTTCAGGCGCATTCCAGATCATTTCACTCAATTGATCTTTCGAAGGAAAAATGCGGAAGACCAAGTCAACACCGTGAAAGATGATGCAGCTCACTTCAACCGCCTTGCTCTTTTTCAACTGTTCCGCTTCTTTTTCAGTGATGCGAAAGCGAAGGGAATTTTGTTTGATGCGAACCTTCATTATTTGATCAATCCAATTTCAGCAAGGCGCTCATTCAAAAAATCAATAGCAACAATGGGAGCAAACGCAGGCTCTTCTCCAGCAGGCACGCACGAAGGCAAGCAGTCGAGTTTCATTTCCATTCGAGGATGAAGGAAGAACGGAATGCTGAATCTTGGGGTGCTCCACTTTTCACGCGGTGGATTCACCACTCTGTGCGTGGTGCTTTTCAATTTGTTGTTGGTTAAACGCTCAAGCATATCGCCAACGTTCACCACAATGTGATCGGGCAATGCCGTAACAGCCACCCATTCGTTTTGCTTATTCAATACTTCCAATCCTTCAGCGCTAGCGCCAATGAGAAGCGTTATTAAATTAATGTCTTCGTGTTGTCCAGCGCGCACAGCGTTCTTCGGTTCAGAAGTAATGGGCGGATAGTGAATGGGACGAAGGATGCTATTCCCGTTGTGAATGTGAGCATCGAACCAGTTTTCTTCCAAGCCTAAATGCAAAGCAATGGCCCGAAGCAAATGCTTTCCGGTGTTTTCTAAATCCTTGTAGGCTTGAATCCCCACTTCGAAAAACGAAGGGAGTTCGGTAACATGAATGTTCGCTGGATAATTTGATTTGATGGAATCTCCATCGGTGACTTCTTGTCCGAAGTGCCAGAACTCTTTTAAATCTCCGGCATTTGAATCTTTCGCGTGTTCCTTTCCGAAGCTTGTGTAGCCGCGTTGACCGGCGAGTTCCTCTCTTTCATATTTCGCTTTCACTTCTGCGGGTAAAGCGAAGAAGTCTTGAACGACTTGATAAAGGTTTGCGATGGTATCGTCTGCGATAAGCGGATTCTTAACCGCAACAAATCCAATCTCTTCATACGCTTGTCCAAGCGCATTTACGAATTGTTGTTTCTCTTCGGCAGTGCCGTTTAAGAATTGAGCAAGGTCCACAGACGGAATGCCCATTGGAAGATCATTCGACATAACAAGGTATTTCCACAAATCTAATTGCGGAAGGCTTGTCTAAAAATGACTTTTAATTAGATTTCGAACGAGAGACCGTTGATAGAAATAAGTCTTTGAATAGGAATACGCTGATTGCATTCCGTGTAAATAATCTCTTCTTGTTTCTCTTTCTTCAGATCAACAATCTTCGTGATTAATTCTTGGATGTTTCCGTCTAACAAGAATTGGATTTTAACTTTTTTGAACATGATTGTTTTTTTTACAAACTAACTCGTCTAAGATGAAGGCAGCATGAATTGTAGATTACCAAATCTTGAAGTGTATTCGATATGTATTGACTATTTATTCGCACTCGCCTTTACATTCCCTTATTATCTTCGCTGAATGTATCCAACTTTATATCATGCCTTCTACGATTGGTTCGGTGTCGAATGGTCTTGGGCGAAAATGCTGAATAGCTTCGGGTTCTTTGTGGCCTTGGCATTTATTGCAGCGAGTTACACGCTGACCCTCGAGTTAAAGAGAAAAGAGTCGCTTGGACTCATTAAGGGAGGCATACGCAAGGTCGTGATTGGCGGAGCGCCTAACATGATGGATATTTTCTTTTCCGGATTAATGGGATTTATTCTCGGATGGAAAGTAATTTACTTGTTAATGAATAGCGCTCGTTTATTCAACGGCGTAAATTCCCCGCAGCACATTATCTTTTCAAAAAGTGGTTATCCGTTATTGGGAATCTTAATCGGTGGAGGGTATGCGTATTACCGATATTACGTTGAAAAGAAGAAGCAACTTCCAAAACCCGAAATTAAAATGGAGGCGTATTCCGCAGGTGAATACACAGGAACCATAACGTTTCTTGCAGCCGTTGGCGGGTTAGCCGGTGCCAAGTTGTTTCACTTGTTTGAGAATCCAGCTGAATTGCGCGAGTTCTTTACAAATCCGTCATTGGAAAGTTTTATCAGTGGACTCACGGTCTATGGCGGTTTAATCATGGGCGCCATTGTGGTTCTTACTTATGCCAAAATGAAGGGAATGCCTCTACTAGTCCTTTCAGATGCGGCTACTCCAGGAATGATCTTGGCATACGGTATCGGCAGAATGGGCTGTCACACCAGTGGCGATGGCGATTGGGGAATAGAGAACTTAAGTCAGAAACCAGGCTGGCTTTCGTGGTTACCCGATTGGGCTTGGTCTTACGACTATCCGAACAACGTGAATAGAGTAGGAGAGCTCATGAGCTCAGATGTATATCCCGGCTACGGAACACATTTGGTTCCGGGAGTTTTTCCGACACCCTTGTATGAGATTGTTGCTGCTGTTGCGATATTCATTTTTCTATGGGCCATTCGCAAGCGCGTGAGTGCGGCAGGAGTAATTACAGCAGGATACTTAATCTTAAACGGATTGGAGCGTTTCTTCATTGAAAAGATTCGCGTGAACAATAAATTCGATTTTTTAGGTGTTGAAGCAACACAAGCAGAAATTATTGCTGTGTTGTTTATGCTTGGAGGAATTACATTGCTTTACTTTTCGCTACGGAAAAAGCCAAAGAACTCGGCCTCATTAAGCTAGAAAACAGTGGTTTATTTCAAAATTGTGAAAGAAAAGATATTTTTTTTCTTGAAATTGAAAGAAAGATAGTATTACATTTGTGCCCCGTTTCGTTTGCGAAACACAACATTTAAGAAACATAAAAAACTTACAGATATGGCAGTTGAAATTACAGACACAAACTACAGCGAATTAGTTGATAGTTCGGACAAAGTAGTTATGATTGATTTTTGGGCAGAATGGTGCGGTCCATGTAAATTGGTAGGTCCTATCGTTGACGAATTGTATTCTGAATACGAAGGTCGTGCGGTTGTAGGTAAAGTAAACGTTGATAACAATCCAGAGATCAGTGCGAAATTTGGAATCAGAAATATCCCTACTATCATTTTCGTGAAAAACGGAGAAGTTGTAGACAAGAGCGTAGGTGCTGTTCCAAAGAACGTACTTTCTGAAAAGCTTGATGCTATTCTATAATAGTTTCATTTTTTTTTTTTTTTGAAGAGGACCGAGGTCCTCTTTTTTTTACCATAAATGTGGTATGGCTCTTTGATTAATGATGGTGTTTCTTTGCAATTGAGAATTAATCTAAATAAAGAAGATGAGAAGAGCGATATATAGCACAGTGCTTTGTTTATGCGGGATTCATGCTTTTGCCCAGAGTGATAGTTTGCCATCATTCACGTCATCGCCAGACACGTTGCCAAAGTACACCATAAGGTACCTTGAAATTAAAGTTGCTGTATTGGACGAGACTGGAAATCTTCCGGCAGTTGACGGAGTTAGAATATATGGTGGAAAGAAAACGGCTTTTGTCACACCAGAGAAATTGAACATAGACCTTTCGTCGAATAATTCACGTCAGCTTTTCGGAAGAATCCCAGGTATTATGGTTTGGGAAAGCGATGGAAGCGGCATTCAAACAGGTATTGCCACTCGCGGATTAAGCCCTAATCGGTCGTGGGAATTCAACATGCGTCAGAATGGATACGATATTTCTTCAGATGTATTCGGATATCCAGAAGCGTATTACACTCCGCCTGCCGATGCGGTTATGAGAATAGAAGTGCTTCGCGGAGCAAGCAGCCTTCAATACGGACCTCAGTTTGGTGGAATGATTAATTATGTTTTTGACACTGCTCCTGCCACAAACGGCAGTGAGACAAAGATTCGTCAGACCTTCGGCTCTTACGGTTTGTTCAACAATTTTATTAGCACAGGAGTTCGTAAGGATAAATTTTCGTTCTATTCATTTTACCACAGAAGATCGGCTGACGGATGGAGAGAGAACAGCGCCTATTCAACACAAACAGGATTTATCTCAATGGGATATGATTTCAACAAGCATGTAAAGTTGAAAGCTGAATATACCCATTCAACCATGATGAGTCAACAGCCAGGCGGATTAACCGATGCGCAGTTTCAGCAAAATGCGCAGCAAAGCTATCGCGCGCGCAATTGGATGCACATTCCATGGAACATGATGAATGTACAATTGGATATTGTGAGTTCAGAAAAATTTCAACTTGAATTAAAAACTTTTGGATTGCTCGCCACGCGCGGAAGTGTCGGGTTCTTAGATCCGATTACCACAGTAGACAATGTTCTCAGCACCACGAATGATTATGCCGTTCGTAGAGTAGACAGCGACCGTTATCAAAATATAGGAACCGAGTTGCGCGGCAAGTACGTTTTTAAATTATTTGGAAATGAACAGACGCTTGCCTTCGGTGCTCGCGCTTATCAGGCGAAGACCTTCCGTCATCAAAAGGGTAACGGCACAACAGGATTCGATTACAACATGGAATTGGATTCATTGGGATACAAAGTGAATTACGTTTTTGGAACGAAGAACTACGCTTTATTTGCTGAACAGGCGCTGTATGTTGGAAAACGATTGTTGTTTGTTCCGGGTGTTCGCTTCGAACAGATCACTGCCAATGGCAGCGGAACAGTGAATTACAACAGCGGGGCTATTCCGATGCAAGAACGCACGGTTTCAAAAGTACTGGCCGGAGTAGGAGCAGAGTTCCATTTGAATGAAAAAAATGAAGTTTACGCGAATGTATCACAGGCCTTTCGTCCAATGACATTTTCAGAAGTGGTTCCTTCAGCCACAACAGACGTTATAGATCCGAACTTAAAGGACAGCGAGTCGTTGAATATAGACCTTGGTGTGCGCGGTTCTTGGAAGAATTATGTGAGCTACGATGTGAGTGTTTATCAAATGAATATTCAAGATCGAATTGGAACCTATACTCAGAGTAGTATTCGTTATGTAACGAATATAGGTTCTTCCTTATCGAAAGGCATTGAGATGTATGTGGAAGGAAATCTCATTCAAACGCATCATTCGGGAAGAATAATAAGCGTTCATCCTTTTGCCTCAATAGCATACAACGAAGCGGTATACACTTCGTGGAACGACCCTACAATTGCCGCAGGTTCTTCTTCCGACCGAACAAATAATATGGTTGAGAATGCACCACGTCGTATTCAGCGTTATGGTTTGACGTGCAAGCTGAATCGCTTCACAGCAACCTATCAGTTGAACAAGGTGAGTGATGCCTTCGCAGACGCCTTGAATACAGTGACACCTAACGCGGCTGCAACAACGGGATTAATTCCGGCTTACCAAGTCAGCGATTTAAGTTTCGCCTACAACGGAAAAGAAAGGTATACCCTTCAAATGGGCGTGAACAACCTCTTCAACGAAAGTTATTTCACAAGAAGGGCCGGAGGTTACCCCGGCCCTGGATTGTTACCCGCGAACGGAAGAACTTACTTCTTCACATTCGGAATTCAGATTTAATCTTATACTTGTTTGATCATTTGAACGTTTAGTGCCAACTTGATCACCTCGTCTAATACGATGGATCCGTCTTCGCTAGTTGCGTTCCAAGTCAAACCGTATTCACTTCTGTTTAAAGAACCCGTGATTTCGAATCCTGTTTTTACCTGTCCCCATGGGTCAACCACAGTGCCGGTAAATTCAACATTCATAGAAACCTCTTTTTGTACTCCGTGCATGTCGAAATGACCTTTCATCAAGTATTGTCCGTCACCAGTCTTTGTGAAAGAAGTTGATTTGAAAGATAATTTCGGGAATTTCTCAACGTCGAAAAACTCAGGGCTCTTCAAATGACCGTCGCGTTGCTCGTTACGTGTATTCACAGAGTCAATGTCAGCCTCAAAAGAAATTTCAGCATCTGAAAAATCAGCTGCGTCTGCCGCCATAGTTGCAGTGTACGAATTGAAAACGCCGTTCACATTCGTAATCATCATGTGACGAACTTTGAACCCAATTTCGCTGTGAGAAGGGTCGATGTTCCAAATTTGTTTGCTCATGTTATTTGTTTTTCTAATTTAAGGAATTTAAGTTTGAACGGAGCGAGTTTACAAAAAAATAATGTGGTCTTTTACAATGTTGAGTTGAGCAGTCTGCCCGATTCAATAAGTTTTTTTAACAGTGGTGAGCGACGCATGGCTTCCAACAAATTTAAATGTCCCACGTGGTGCGTATCTGTTCCAATGAAATCGACCAAGTCGGCTTCAATAAGGCGTTCAGATATACGCTTCACACCAGGACCGTAATGTCCGGTTAGACAATTCGTGTTAATCTGAATTAGAATGCCGCGATCTGCAACATCTTCGTATTTCGAAAAGTTGCTGTGCCAATACTCGTAACGTTCAGGATGAGCAAGAATAGGCTTGTATCCGTTCAATTGCAAATTGAAGACCGCGCGTTTATAGTTGATCTGTTCAGTGTCGAACGACAATTCAAATAAGACATATTTATCTCCAAAACTGAGAATGTCATCTTTGGCAATCAACTCTTCGAAATGCTCATCTACGTAGTATTCTGCAGCGGCTTCCAACTGAACATCAATACCTCTAAGTTTCAATTCTGCTTGAACAAGCGCTTGCTTCTCGCGAATAATCTCGGTCGTGTTTTTATACATGTCCCAGAAAATATGCGGAGTGGTAATGAGCTTTTGATAGCCCATGCTGTACAAAGCGGAAATGAGTTCAATGGAATTCTCGAGGTCTGTTGAACCGTCGTCAATACCCGGAAGCAAATGGCTGTGCATGTCGGCAACAATAGGAGCGAAGCTCAGGGCCTCTTCCAATTGTGGACTTCTCTTTTTAAAAAGGTTTCCGAATACTGACATCCTTATTTTCTTGTTTGCTAAGATAACTCAATCGCTCCAGTTGATTTAGTTTATGTTGAAACGAAACCCAATACGGAACCAACGTCCTGGCATTTCAATGAATCCTTGATCAATGTATTTTTTATCGAGCAAATTCGTCACGTCGAAATTCATCGTGATGTTTTCATTCAACTTCCACATACCACGAAAATCTAAAACGGTGTAGTTTGTCCCGGTGAAGCGCTCGGTGTAACGCACCGTAAGGTTCGTGCTAAATGAGTTTGTTATTTGCTGACGGTATTGAAAAGTAACGCGGTGTCTTGCGTGATACAACGCATATTTACTTTGCACATCGTTTTCCGTTCCGAGTTGCGCATCGAGGTAGGTGTAGTTCAATTTCAATGTTGTTTTATCGCCAACTTGCCAATGCAGATTCGCATTCACCCCTAAGAAATTAACAGTAGTAAAGTTGGAAGGCGTCCATTTATCGGCATCACTTACTCGTGTGTAGTTTATTGCGTTGTACACACTGCGATAAAATCCACTTGCAGTGAAATTCAATCTCCCAAATTTCTTGAAGCCCACTTCGAAGTTGCCTGCCTTTTCTTCCAACAGCGAATCGTTACCTGTGTTTGCACGATCGGAGTAATACAATTCAGTGTAGGATGGAAGTCGATTTCCGGTTCCTGCATTTGCGAAGATGGCGTAATTGTTTCTTAGGTTACGAATCGTTTCAATGCCTGGGAAGAAACTAACCCCATTGGCCGTATTGTATTGCGCATTCACACCGAAGGTGGTGTTGAATTTTCCAAGCATAAATCTTTCTTCGCCATAAATGTTGAAGAACGAACGTGAATGATCGCCGAGGTTGGTGCTTTGAATGATTTCCGTTCTTGCTTCAGCACCTAAACCGAGTTGACCAAACTTATTTCCTCTTGTCGCGTGAAGCTCAAGACCCGCCGCTTTGCTGTTGTGTGTGTTTTCATAGAGACTCGGATTGTCTTCAACAAGCACATAATGATCTTTGTTGAAACGCGCATAGGCAATGGGCTTGAAGATCCACTTGCCTCTCCTGTCTGTGAAATTTGCTTTGGCTGAAACAAACGAAGTATTCACGTCTTCAACAGCGTCTTTGTCGAAAGGATAGGCATAAAAGCCGTTGGCTCCAAAGCTGTTTTTGAAATGTCCGGCCATGATATCCAAGGTGTTGTTTCGCTTCAACTGATAATGCCCGAGGTAACTGATGCGTTGTTGGTCATTGGCAGAATTGTATCGGTATCCGTTCGTTTTGAATTGACCTGCAGAAATACTGTGTTGCGATCTGTTTCTTCCGAATGCGGCCATGGCTTGAATGCCGTTCGCAACATAACCTTCTTGTGAAGATGCTGTTGCGTTGAAGGTTTCAACAAACGATGAGCCTGCTCTAGGCAACGAAGTAATAATGTTAATGGCACCAGCCAAGGCATTTGAACCGTAGATTCTTCCAGCAGTTCCGCTCATGACTTCAATGCGTTCAATTTGCGAGATGTCAACCGGAAGGTTCAGCATGTGGTGTCCGGTTTGCGGGTCGCGCATGGGAACACCGTTAATTAGAATAAGACATTGCTCGAATCCCGCACCCATCATGGAGATGTCTGCTTGCGCACCGAACGGCCCGCGCTCGCGAATGTCTAGTCCGGATACATAACCCAACAATTCGTTCACGCTTCTCACTGGAAGCGATTGAATGTCTTTCTTCGAAATGGTTTGCACATCTCTTGCGTAGTTTCCGTTCAAACGTTTCTCTTGAATGCTTGTCCCAACAAGCACATAGGTTTCTATGGTCGGAAGGTTTGGGTAAGGTTGGGGAATAACATAAGGTCTAGGCTGGTGAATACCTTCTATGACTTTGATAGAATCGTTACCGGGCTGAGCCCAAGTGCTTAATGTTGCAATGGCCGCGAAGGCAGTTAACAGGAGATGTTTTGTTTTCATAGTGCCGAATTAAAATCAGTGGTGCGAAGATACTTCAATGTGTTTCGTACATTTGCACTTCAAATCTTGAATTATGAATCATGCACTGAAGTTTTTGTTTGCGCTATCGAGCGTGTTTATGACCGTTCTATTGTTTAGCGAAGGCTATTGGGGAAGAGGTATTGCCATGATTATACCTACGGCCATATTGGTTTTCATGTGCACACGCAGTGTTCGCATGATATTGGTGTTTTATTACATGCAAGTTCAAAAAATTGAAAAGGCTCGCAAGTGGTTAGATCGCATTAAGGTGAATCAGTTGTGGAAGAATCAACGCGGATACTACTTTTTCATCAAAGGATCTATGGATGTTCAAACCAACAAGTTCTCTGAAAGCGAGCGTTTGTTCAAAGAAGCGTTGCGTCTTGGTTTGAAGAAAGACGTTGACAAAGCTGCAGTGTATTTGAATCTTGCTGTTTTATCTGGAAACAAGAACGATAAGATGACAGCGACCATGCATTTGAAAAAAGCAGAAGCGTTGGATTCAAAAGGCTATTTGAAAAACGACATCAAGCAAGTGAAGAAGATGTTGAATGCCAGTCCGAAGATGGTGCGACGTTAATTGCGACAAATAATTCGGGGCGAATAATCATTCGCCCTAATTAGTGGAAGAGAAATCTATTCGGGGCGGAAATATTTCCGCTTTTTTTTTGAATAGTGATAAATACTATAATGAACAAGAAAGAAGTTTATGAAGCGTTGGTGAAGGTGATTCAGGAGCGAGGGGCTGAGATGCAATTGGCGTGGAATGAACTCATGGAATCGAATAAGCAAGAGGGGAAGAGTTCCGCTGGAGATAAGCACGAGACTGCTGCGGCGCAAGTGCATTTGGAATTGGAGAAGATGGGAAAGCAAATACAAGAGCACAATCGCAAATGCGAAGAGTTAGAGCGATTCAATCCGTCTAAACTAGAATCGAACAACCACGTTCGAGGTGGCTCGTTGGTTGAAACCAGCGAGGGCTGGTTTTATATCATAACCTCTTTCGGAAAACTAACTACTGAATCGGGAGATTGTTTCATCATAAGTGCTGCCTCTCCAATTGGACAAGCACTGTTTGGGAAGAAAGTAGGAGAAGCTTTCCGTTGGAATCTTCAAGAAGGGAAAATTCTTTCTGTCCTTTAATAACAAGGTTCCAATTACGCAGTTCACAACGGCTCTCCATTCAAATCCGTCGTAAGAATCTCGCTCATATAATCGAAGAACGGACGCATGGATTGGAAAGTGGTGAAGACGTTTTCGAGGTAGTTGTTTGATTGCGCTTGTTTATCGGTGAAGCGTTTTACGAGCAAGAACTGTTTGTAATTGATCAGATCAATGGCAGGATGATCTTTGTCGAATCCTTTCGGAGCGGTCTTCAGTTGTTCACCTTCTAGTTTTCCGAAGGTGGAAATAAACTCTTTCGAAGAAAGTATTTCTTGAAGCGGCTCCGGATCGGCGGCTATTTGCATGCGAATGTGTTTCAAATCTTCCGGAGAAGGTCCCCAGAAACCACCGCCTAAAAAACAATTTCCGGGTTCTATGTGGAAGTAGTATCCGCCACGCAGTTCTTTCGTCGCACGCGTGAACGCTCCGCCAATGTTGGTTTTGTATGGTGATTTATCTTTTGAAAATCGAACGTCTTTATAAATTCTGAAAATCGATTTCTTTCCGCTTGCCGTTTCAATGTTGTCTACTTGCTTCATCTTGATCAGCAGCTCATCTGCAAATTGCACCACCAAACCGTGTTGCTCTTGGTAGCGCTCTTTATTCTCATTGAACCACTCGCGGTTGTTGTTTTCTTTGAGTTCTTCCAAGAATGAAAAGACTGAAGCGGGAATAAATTTTTGCATGGCTGTTCGATTGGGGGCAAATGTACAATTTTCCAATCACATTCTCCGTTCGTTCATTAAATCTTAAACTTATGGAAATCAAGTGGACATGCGCATTCGCGCTTGCTTGTTCGATCATGGGAAATGTTTTCGGACAAGAGAATAAATTGGAAATTGAAATGGTTCCGGTCAGGGAAGCGACATTCAATCTTGGCGAGAATTGGGGACATGCAATCAAGTATGATCCGACAGATACGCCGATTGAATTGTTCGATTTTGCTATTTCGAAATATGAAGTCACACAGTCTTTGTTTGAATCGGTTTTGAAATACAATCCGAGCAAACACAAATGCGCTGAATGTCCGGTTGAAAACATTACCTATTACGAAGCACTCGATTTTTTGAGAGAACTGAATAAGTTAACTAGACACAATTATCGCTTGCCCACGATGTCGGAATGGGAATACGCTGCGAAGGGAGGGAATTTAAGTAGGCATTATACTTTTCCGGGTGGCTATTGCCTCGACAGTGTGGCATGGAACGCTTCGAATTCAGATGGGGTAACGCACGAGGTAGGGCAGTTGTTTCCGAATGAGTTGGGGTTGTATGACATGGCTGGAAATGTGGCCGAATACACCATGGACAAAGACAGTAAGTTCAATTTAGTGTTTGAAGAATTCTATGAAGTGTATTACTATCCTCATGGAATTTATCAAATCATAAAAGGGAATTCATTCTCCGACCGCAATCCAGATCAAGACAAATTATACATCGACAACAATTCCATATACACCAAGAACCCCAACTTTAATTACATAAACGTTGAATACCTCAAGAACAAAAAGCGTCTTCCAGATGTCGGCTTTCGCTTGGCAGAATCGATGTTCTTCGGTGTAGAGCAGAAGATTTATAGTTGGAATTACGAAGTTCCAAAAAATGCAACCACCTCCTTGCGGAGGTAGCTGTATTTTACTTGTAGTTTTAGGTTGCCCAACGGTGCTGTTGTTGGGCTAAGCCTGGAACGAGCAACCTCGTAACTCTGATTCAGCAAGTGCAAGGCGCTTTCAAGCGTCTCCTGATGAAGGTCTATGCCCGCGTAATTTTTCACAATGACTTCAATGGGCTGGTCAATGGGGAAGTCGTGATAGTTCATTGCGCTCATAATGTTTAAATTTTATTCTTCAATTCGTCGTAATTAATAATCCCCGAACCATAAGCGCAGCGACATTCATTCTTCTTCGTGTCGACCCACATCATGTGTCTGCCGTTATGGAAAAGACAAGAGGCTGTCCAGGTTTCGGAATTGTGACTTGAAGGGAAAGGCGTAAGCCCAAGGCGAACGAGTTCATGCACAAGGGGCGCGTTCTTGCGCTGCGCTTCCAATCGAATCTGCGCCTCTTTGCGTTTCTTTTCTTCAATGAAAAACTGAAAGGCTTCACGAGAAATAACGGAGCTGCTGATGAAGGAAATTTGCCCATTGAATCCTCCGCAATTCTCGGCCCAGTAGGCGCAGAAGTCTTGAAGCAAATTCGGATTAACCAAATCTTCTTCCGTGAGCAACTTGCGCAAGTTCAACTTGTCGTCTTTGTGAGGCGCGCCTTCCAATTCAATACATTTCGAATAGATGCCCAATCCTTCTGGGCCTTCAAAAAGGAAATATGTTTCCACCCATTCAATGGGATTGAACTCGTGCTGCAATTTCAAGAATTCAGTGTTCAATTTGTCTTTAAACCAGGTGTTATTTTGAATGTCTTTCATTTTATTTAAATTTTAATTATTGAATGAAATGATCGTGTGCCATGGCAATGATCTGCTGCTCACTGTTCACTAGCACTCCGCCAGTTGGAATAGAGGTGTTGAAACGAATCTCATCTTCTTCGAAGTAATAGGCTTGGTCTTTTCCAACCACCAAACACAACCTGTGATTTAAATTGTTTTTAGCGTCGAGATCTCTCTTGTAATTGGAAGCCACTTCGATGAGGTAAGGGAAGTTTTCGATGAAGTTTTCCGCATCTGTTAGTACCTTAATTCCTTTCAAACCTTCCTTTTTTTCGGAAACGAAATGAATAGGCATTTGCATGTAAAACGCATAATACATTCGCACTATTACGTATGGGAATTGTCCGTGCCCTTTTGCTATGTCTTCCGCGGAAAGCGATATTCCGATGTCGTTTTTATCTGTCTGACTCATGATTTTAATTTTTTGATTTTGAATAAATGGTTTGAATTTCCTGTAATTGAAAGGGAATAGGGAAGGGAATGATGAGCACGAACTTGCATTGCGATTGCAGCGTGAAGTCGCCTTCATCTCTGTTTACGCAAAACGAAGCGCTCTTCGGTTCGAAGTTGTCTTTCAGGTGCAGCAGAACGCAGTCGGGCACTTTGGAAAGAAACAGGTTAGAGACCAGCAGCTCATGCGTGAAGTGAATGAGCAGCGGAAAGGGATTGTCGTTGAGCAGAGCGCTCACATCGACGAATGATTTTTCGAGGCAAACCTCGTTCGGGACGAACGTTAGCTCGAGTCCCGACTTTAAGCGAACAATGAGTTGCTTTTCCATACAAAAAAGTATTTAGTTAAACATTAAACTTCTTTGTACTTCGATCTAAAAAAGGATTGATACGTTTGTTTTTGGCTTGAGGCCCGTATTGTTTTACCACCGTGGTGTCTTCACTCGGTTGGTACCATTTAAGGTTCGAAATACGGTGCAAACATAAATAAAAAATTATTTGCGGTGCAAATATTTTTTTATTTAGAATGTCGAAGACGAATGTGCAAGCACGAATGCCGGAGGCGAATGTTTTCAACGAATGCCCTTCGGGCGACAGTCTTCGACGATTATTTAACAACGAAGTTCCAATTACGCAGTAGGAATAAAATCT
>JANQWV010000008.1:0-853 GCA_030729695.1 Flavobacteriales bacterium
AATCACCAACGTATTGGTGAGCCTCGACTGCACGGAAGACGTTATTGAGGAAGCCATTTCGAAGAATTGCAATCTTATTGTCTCGCACCATCCGATTGTTTTCAAAGGCTTGAAACGCTTTACTGGCGCCGATTATGTTCAGCGCACTGTTATAAAGGCTATTCAAAACAACATTGCGTTGTATGCGATTCACACGAACCTCGACAACACCATTGAAGGTGTTAATGGGGAAATTGCGAAACGACTTGGATTGAAGAATGTTCGTCCACTTGTTCCATTAAACGGACATCTGCTCCAACTCACTGTCTTCATTCCGAATGATCATTTTGAAAAAGTTAGATCGGCCTTGTTCGAGGCAGGAGCTGGATCTTTGGGCAATTACAGCGATTGTGGTTTTTCTATAGTTGGAAATGGAAGTTTTAAACCTGATGAAGGCGCACAACCTTTTGAAGGAGAACATGGAATTCGAACCGAACAAGAAGAAATTCGTTTTGAAGTGATATTGCCTAGCTGGAAAAAAACGGATGTTCAGCGAGCACTTTTCGAATCAGATCCGTATGAAGAAATTGCACACAATTGGCAATCTCTTCAGAACCCCATTCATCAATTTGGAAGTGGAGCAATTGGAGAATTAGAAGTACCTATTGCGTTAAGTGATTGTTTAAGTATTTTGAAAAAAGAGTTTAATAATCAAAGCATTAAGTATACTCAAACAAACAAACCGTCGATTCAGAAAATTGCCGTTTGTGGTGGAAGTGGTCAGTTTCTATTGGGGGCGGCGAAAGCTCAAGGGGCTGATGCATTTATTACATCTGATGTGAAATACCACGAGTTCTTCGACGCAGAGAATAGG
>JANQWV010000008.1:863-9264 GCA_030729695.1 Flavobacteriales bacterium
CAGTTGTCGTTTATTGATATTGGACATTTTGAAAGTGAGCAGTTTACAATTGAGTTGATTCATGCAAAAATCACTGAAAAATTTCGTACATTCGCGGTCCACAAAACGGGTGTACTAACGAACCCTGTATTCTATTACTGACATTATGGCAAAAAAAGCAATAAAACCAACAGCGAAGGCACCAGCTAAGCCGAAGGTTGCTGCTAAGAAAGCAGCTAAAACAGTTGTGTCGAAGGGAAAGGAGAAAGCGGTAAAGAAACCTGTTGCGAAAAAAGTAGAAAAGAAAGCTGTAAAACCGACTGCTAAACCTGTTGCGAAGAAAGTTATAAAACCTATCGCAAAAAAAGTAGTTAAGCCCGCAGCTAAAAAGGTTGTTAAAGCGGTTGCTAAAAAAGTAGTTAAGCCTATTGCGAAGAAGGTTGTTAAACCGGTTGCAAAAAAGGTCGTAAAGCCAGTTGCGAAAGCAGTGAAGAAGGAAGTGAAAAGTTCAAAAAAAGTTGTGAAAGTAGTGATAAAGAAGAAAGTGCAAGAAGTGAAGAAGGCAGTTAAACCAGTAATTAAGAAAGCTGCTCCTGCGAAAAAAATTGAAGTGAAAAAGGCGGTTGTTCCTGCGAAGAAACAAACACCAGCTTCGAAATCTAAAGTAGTAACCAAGAAAGCTGCCCCTGTAAAAAAGGTAGAGCCCAAAAAGGCTTTAGCCCCTACGAAGAAGGCAGCACCTGTTGCCAAGCCTACTCCAACGAAGAAAGCTGCGCCTGTTGCAAAACCAGTTCCATCTAAGAAGTCTGCACCGGTTGCAAAGCCGACCGCATCTAAGAAGGCTGCACCTGTAGCACCTGCAAAACCTGTAAAGAAAGGTAAAGCGGCGAAAGCTGAAGACGTTGCTGAAGTTCCAGTAGTTCTAGCTCCGGAAGATGAAGCCATTCTTGCTGAGGCGTTAACCATTGCCAAACCAAAGCGAGAGGCAAAAGTTCGCAAGGAAGTTATTGCTGAAGGTCCTATAGATGGAAAACCAAGAACATTCAAAATTGGTATAGCGCCAGCACTCGTTGAAAAACGTGTAGCGAACCCTATCCATGTGGCTTCGGAAATGGATCCTAAACAGGCCATTTTCGTTCCGATTGCTAAACCCGAAAAACACGAGAAAAACCAAACAAACGATACAGAAACTATGATTTCAATTAATCAAATGAACAAGTCGAACAGCGAAGATGCTAAAAAAGGTATCTCTGTTGAATCTAAATTGAGACATTTATTTGCCCTTCAACTCATTGACTCTCGCATTGATAAAATTCGCTCGACACGCGGAGAATTACCATACGAGGTAGAAGATTTGAAAGACGAAGTATCAGGATTGGAGGCTCGCTTGGCTCGTTTAAATGGTGAATTTAAAGGTGCAGAAGAGAGTATTGTGGCTTGCAAGTCTTCCATTAAGGAGGCCGAAGCTTTAATAGTAAAGTATAAGGAGCAATTGAACAAAGTGAAAAACAATCGCGAGTTCGATTCATTGAATAAGGAAATTGAATTCCAAGAATTAGAAATTGAATTGCAATCGAAGCACATTCGCACTGCCGATTCATTGAAATTGACAAAGCAAGCTGAAATTGATAACGCTTCAACAAAATTAGCTGAGCGCACTAACGATTTAAATCTAAAGGAAACTGAGTTAACTGAATTGATGAGTGAGACGCAGAAAGAAGAAGACTTTCTTTCAAAGCGCAGCGATGAAGCTAAGAAGCACATTGATCTTCACTTGTTGGAGCGTTATGTTCGTATGCGCAAATCAGCTCAAAACGGTTTGGCTGTTGTTCCAATTGAGCGCGATGCATCTGCTGGTTCATTCATTCAAATTCCTGCTCAAGTTCAAATGGACGTTCGTTTACGTAAGCGTATCATCACAGATGAGCACAGTGGACGCATTTTAGTAGATGAGGAAATGGCATACGAAGAAGAATTGAAATTTAAAGAAGTTCTTCAGAAGGAAATGGCTAAGTGAAAAGTTGAGAGAAATTAAGAGAGGGGAAGATTTAACTTGGTAAGAGAAGTTAAGAGCGGGTAAGAAAGGGTAAGATAGAAAAAAGGGATGATTAAATCATCCCTTTTTTAATGACCAATTCTAAGAACCGGTCTTCCATATTTTTTACCGAAGGGAATGCATTCATGATTTTACCTTCTTTCAAAAAGTCTGATTTCTCGAATGGCATTAGCTTGTTATAGAGACGAAGCGTTTTCAAGAAGTGAATATCGGCATCGTGATCACGCTCGCGTTGAGTGTAGAATCGAATGGTTGACTTCAAAGCATATTCCACTAAATCAGTATTTCCCAAACACAAGTGAATGAGAATATTCAAAACACGCACATGTCCGTAAATGTCTTGACGCAATTCTTTGTCAGAATTATTGATAATTTCATTGACATGCTTTAAGGCTCTCTGGTGAAATCCGCATGAGAATTCATAAAGCGCAAGTCTGTAATGCATCATCATTTCAAACTCCTTGCTCAACACATTTTTAGTCTTCTGAATCGATGCAAACAACTCGTCTGACTGAATCTTCTGATCGAACATCAAAGCCATTTCAACCTGAATCTGCTTCAATATTCTAAATCGAAAAGTGTTTAAATCTGGACTTTGGAATTCTTCAAGTTCATCCAATGAGTCTAACTTTTTGAATAATTCGGTCGCTCCTGCTCTATCGTTCAACAGCACTCGGCAAGTCAATAATTGTCCTAAAGTTCTTAAGTATCTTTTTCCCTTGTCTTCACGCAACCATTCGTTTTCTTCAAACAAACTCAATAAATCGGTAAAATGATCTGATGCCAATTCGATGTTGCTATTTGCTAATGCACAAAAGCCTAAAGAATAGAGACGAATGCAATTTGAACGAATGGATTTAGCTAATGAGGAGTCGTCTAATAATTTCGAACTTAAAATTTCACGAAGCATATCTTCGTGCACTTTGGAAGGCGTGAATCCACCTGAACGGAAAATTGCATTCACCTTACCATAGATAACTTGGTACTGCGCTAGATTTTGAAGAAGCAATAAAACGTGGGCCTCTTCTTCAGCTATTTCATCAACAGACTGGGTAAACTCTCCATTTTCATAATCCTCTTCTAGTAGCGTCTTTTGCCAAGAAATTATTTCAAACAAGAAGTAAAAGAACTCCTGAGAAAGTGCTAGTTTTTTCGCTCTTTTCAATTCCTTCTTACACTCTTCAAAAAGACCTTTTTTATGAAGTATATCAACATTCTTTAACGATTGTTGCAAAACACTTCGAACACTGCTTTCTCCATGATATGAGCGCAATGACTTCAGTATTAATTTGAATAAGTGATTCTTTTCCGAAGGAAGATGCTTTAAGAACAATTCACCTCTGAACGTTTCTTTCACAAAATCTTCATTGTAATGATCCATTTTTTCAAGTAAGTCAAAGAGTCGAACATAGTTCTTCTCGCCCGCTTGCAACGAGCTTTGTAACTTGAAAAAACGCTTTTCACTCTTGGTCAGAGAATGAACCAGATCAAAGAGATCATGGGTTGGTTTCATACTTGCAGTTTGGTTGGTTGGTTGGTTGCCTTAAAGTGGTTTCAATTCTTTATGGCTAATTCTTTAGACTCCTTTAATTTGAAAAAGGTTGTTTCATGAAATTAGAATATCTTGCAGTCATGAAGCACTCTTTTCTTCGCCATCTATTATTAATTGCCCTTTGCTTTATTCAGGCGTTACGTTCTAACGGACAAGGGATTACCAATCCAAAATGCAATCACCCTCATTCATTAAAAAACATTTCCAACAGCAATAGTCGTTGTGATACCGTAGACATTATAGACACATACATATACCTCGATTTCACGAACTTCTCGAGTAATAATCTTCGCGGATATGCAGATATCGTGGTTTCTCCGTTGATGGTGAATATTCCACAATTGCATTTAGACCTTGAAGGATTGACCACCGATTCTGTTTTTGTTAATTCTGTTTCAGCAAGTTTCAATCATACGGGTCCAGATTTATTCATTGATCTTCCAAACCTAGCCTCTTGGGTCAATTTCACTGTTCGTGTTTATTATCACGGCAGTCCTATTAACGATACGAGTTGGGGTGGCTTCTATTACAGCAGTGGTTATGCCTACAACATGGGCGTTGGAATGGATGCGCTTCCTCACAATTTTGGTAGAGTGTGGTTCCCGTGTTTCGACAATTTCAGAGAGCGTTGCACGTATACGATACAGACTTTAACAGATGGAGGAAGAACTTCATATTGCGGTGGGCTTCGCTCTTCGGTGGAAAATGTAGGTGGAGATTCTCTGCTAACTACCTGGAATTTGTTGCAAGCGGTTCCCTCCTATTTGGCTAGTGTTGCTGTTACGAATTATACGCATGTGGAAGATGAGTTCACTTCTCTTGGCGGTTACACACGACCAATTTGGCTTGCAGCAAGGGCTGCAGACACGTTAGAAATGAAGAACAGTTTTGTGCATTTACACGATGCGCTTCTAGCCTTCGAAACGAAATACGGCAATTACGTCTTCGACAAGGTGGGATTCACAGCCGTGCCTTTCACGGGTGGAGCTATGGAACACGCTACCAACGTAGCCTATCCGCTCTTTGCTATTGATGGAACAACGGCTTACGAAACACTTTATGCGCATGAGCTCAGTCACCATTGGTGGGGCGATTTGATTACTTGCGAGACGGCAGCAGATATGTGGATTAACGAAGGCATGGCCTCTTTTAGTGAGCGAATTTTCACAGAGTGGTTGTATGGTAGCGATGCTTATAATACTTCCATTCGAAACAATCACAGGAATGTCTTGTTAAATGCACCGCGCAACGATGGTGGATATTTCCCATTGAATGCCATACCTGAGAACATTACTTATGGCGAAACCGTTTACAACAAAGGAGCCGATGTGGCGCATACGTTAAGAGGCTTCATGGGCGATGAGAATTTCTTTCAGGCCATTCACGACATCATGACTGAATATCAATTCAACACCTTGAACTCGGTTCAGATGCGCGATTTCTTTCAAGCCTATACAACAGAAGATCTCTCTGAGTTCTTTAACGGATGGGTGTTTCAGCCGGGATATCCCGATTTTCGACTTACGGGATATAGCTATTCATCGCAATTTGTGGGATATGAATTGAATGTTCACATTGACCAATACCTTCATCACAATACAGACTACTTGAACAATGTTCCCCTTGAAGTGACAGTCATGGATTTTGAAGGAAACACAGACACGGTGCTCATTCACACTTCTGGAGAATCGAGCACAGCGACAGCCACTGTCTTGTTCGAACCCGCGCATGTTATGTTGAATAGAGCAGATAAATTGCACTACGCCACGCTTGCTGATGAAGCTTGGAATTCAACAACGGGTGGGCACGATTTAACCTTCGCCAATTTTGAATACGACATTGATGACATGGGAAACATGGACAGCATTTTCGTTCGAGCTGAAATGCATTTGACCGCGGCAGATCGCGTTACCGCAATTCCGCTAACGGACTATGTGATTTCTCCTGATAGATATTGGCATGTGAACACCTACGCCAATGAGACGACTTCAACACAAATGACCTTGCGTTTTAACGGATCTGCAACAGCCACAAGTGCCTTGGATACTTCTCTTTTTCAATTGGTTCAGCAATATGGCATGGATGAAAGCAATTTGGTGTTGTTGCACAGATGGAATGCTTTCGAGCCGTGGATGGAAATTCCGAATGCAACCTTGTTTACATCGGGCAGCAACACCAATTGGAACGGTCGCTTCGAAGTGTTGAATCCTCGCCCCGGAGATTACGCCTTCGCCTTTCATTCGGGAATTGTATCAGTAGATGAAATTGAAAATCCGTCTTTACCCTTCAACATAAATAACAACGAAATAACTTCTACAAAATTTAGCGGAAAGTACAGTCTAACGAATGCGAACGGACAGCAATTGTTGAAGGGAAAAGTTACCGAAAGCTTGCGATTAGATGTTTCGGAATATTCATCTGGAATCTATTTCCTTCAATTGAATAGTGTGACTTATAAAGTGTTTTTGAAATAATATGGAATCACCTGCATCTTTTTCTACGCGCCGTGAATGGCTCTTTATATTTCTAGCCGGACTCTTCATTACGAATGCAATAACTGCAGAGTTAATCTCGAGTAAACTCATTCAAATTCCCATTCAAATTGGAAATTGGAAGCACACGTTTATCACGATAGTTGGGGTTCTGCCCTGGCCTATTGTGTTTTTGCTAACCGATACGTTGAATGAATTTTATGGTGAAAAAGCCGTTCGACGACTGTCTTGGATCACCACCATTCTTATTGGCTATTGCTTCATCATAGTTTTACTTGCTCTTCAAATTCCGGCTGTTCCTGGAATTGGTGTGACCGACGTTCAATTCGGTGCGGTGTTCGGACAAGCACCTTGGATTATGGTCGGAAGTATTGCCGCGTTTTTGATTTCGCAGTTGATGGATGTTACCATTTTCCATTGGATCAAAGGAAAAACAGGAAACAAATACATTTGGCTTCGAAGTACGGGAAGTACGGTGGTATCTCAAATTATAGACACCGTTGTGGTGTTATACGTTGGCTTCGTCCTTCCTGGAAAAATGGATTGGAACACTTTTGCTGAAGTGGCTCCAACGAATTATTTGTTGAAGATGGGAATTGCCGTTGCATTAACCCCGCTGATTTACGCGGTGCATGCAGGAATTCGCAAGTTTATCTAAAGAGACCCTTTCCGAATTCAATCTTCATTCCGGTTGAAATAATGATACCGGTAGATTTTATGTTAAATGTCGATTGTGGGTCATCGAAAATATTGAGCAGCGCTTGTTGCTTGGCAGCTGAGACATAGAATTTATAGCGTTTCGCTTTAGTAACTCCTATTCCTACCTCAATTTGAGTAGATAAATCAAATTGCGCCGCATTGTTGGTAGCGTCTTGCCATGTGTAGTCAATGACTTGCCCATTCTCATCCACCACAGGAACCTCTGAAATCGCTTTCAATAAATAACCAGGAATGAATGCAGCGTTTCCGAAAATATAAACACGATTACCGAATTGAACACCTAATTTCACAGGGACAGAAAAATAATTGAATTTATTCCGCAGATCGGCCACACCTATCGCTAATCCAGCCGAATCGGTTATAGTAATTGGATTGGTGAACCCTCGTTGCACCCAATTGAACTCACCACCTATGGTTAAAAATCGCATACGCACACGATCGTATGTAATGCTTAAATTTCCTCCAATGATATCTTTAGTTGTGTAAGAAGGTATATCTGTTTTCACATTGGAAATATTCATCCCGGCTTTAATCCCGAATTGTCTGTAAGGGGTTTGGGCTGTTGCGCTGAAGGACATTAAGACTGTGAAAATTATAAATATGGCTACTTGATGGAAATTCTTCATGGTGCAAAGGTAAGAGATGTTAAGAGAGAGGAAGAAAAGGGAAGATTTTAGGGGCGAAATATTTTTCGCCCATATTAAGCCCGTGCGCTGGCAATGAAATAATAATCGGTGTTGTTGTTGAAGCTGTTTTCGAAATCATGTCCAGACAGGGGTTTGTTGTTTGAAATGAAATCTTGTAACGTGAAAACATCCAAACCTATTTCATTGGAGAGAAAAGAATGTAATTCTTGTGGATTGGTGTCGTAAAAGTCGCTTGCTCCTTTTCCGCATTCGAAGAGAATGGTTGGCTTGTGGGCAGCAAGCAAATTCTTTGCTCCTTTCAATACACCGAACTCGGCACCTTCCACATCGATCTTCACAAAGTGAATGGGCGTTGTGGTTGGAATAACATCGTCGAGCAATTTCTTCTCGACAGTGATCTCTTCAATTTCCGGATTGTCGATGTCGTATCTGCGACGTTTGATACCGCTATATGCCGGAGCGTTCTTCACCCATTGAAAAGTTGTTTCTCCAGATGAGTTAGATAAGGCATAAGGAAAAATAGCTGCTCTGTTCTTGTACTTCGAACTGAGTTGATTGAATAGCGAAGGAATGGGTTCAAACGCGAAGTGCTTTCCTTGCGGAGCAAGTTTTAGCATGTAGTTGAGCATTTCTCCTTTGTGACATCCAATATCAATGCAGTTGAAGTTGGCTTGAATTCCGTCTTTCATGATTCTACGCGTAAGTCTGTCGTACTTCAAATTTTTCGTCAAATCGAAATGAAGAAATATGAGTAGCTCCCTTACTGCGTCTTTAATCTGGCTCACGGATATTTTTTTATAAAAATAGGAAACAATTCCATTGAAAATGGAAGAATGTGCTGAAGCACGAATGCCCTTCGGACGAATGTTAAAGACTTAAATTTCTTTCTTCAGAAATAAACCCGTCAACGACTTCTTATTCTTCGCGACTTGCTCTGGCGTGCCGGTGGCGACAA
>JANQWV010000009.1 GCA_030729695.1 Flavobacteriales bacterium
TCTTTGTGCGCGTTGTTGTTTCTCTTTTCAACACCATGAAGTTTCACCATTTCAGGAAAGAATTGGTGAAGCAGTTCCGTGTCGAAAAGAAGTTTCATTCCAACTGAAGGTTTCTTGGAAAGAAGAATCTTGTTGAATTCAACCATGGTCCTTTCCACGCTTACGATTTCCAATCGAGCAGCATTTTCTTTGATGGCATGAAGACTTTTTTCTTCAATGGTGAAGTTTAATTGTGAGGCGAATCGCACAGCACGCATCATTCGCAAAGGATCGTCGCTGTATGTAATGGCAGGTTCGAGCGGTGTGCGAAGAATTTTATTTTCAAGATCGAGTAATCCGTTGAACGGATCAACCAATTCTCCGAAGGAATCTTCTTGAAGAGAGAGTGCCATGGCATTAACGGTGAAGTCTCTGCGCATTTGGTCGTCTTCTAAACTTCCTTTTTCCACATCGGGTTTTCTGCTGGTGGCGCGGTACGATTCTTTTCGGGCCGAAACGAATTCGACTTCGCTTCCTTTGTACACGAAATGTGCGGTTCCGAAATTCGCGAAGATGGAAACACGTTTTACGTTAAGTAATTCGGCTGTTCGATTAGCTAACGCAGGACCATCGCCACTGGTAACAATGTCAATGTCTTTGTTTAATCGCTTTAGCATGAGGTCACGAACATAACCGCCAATGACGAATGCCTCGGCATTTTGTTCAACGGCCGCTTGTTGCACGGCTCGAAAGACGGTTTTTTGTAGATGACGGCTAAAGTTCATTTGCGGCGCAAAGGTACTTTTCAAAACTAGGAATCAGAAATATTTGTTTTGGAGGTTAAAAACGAGTGGAAAAGCAACTTCTTGAAGCCTATTTCAGTCTTATATTGCGTACGCTAAACCTTAATAAAATGAAAAAAGTCCTAACCTTATTCTTGTTTGTGTTTTTTTGCGGCGCATATGTTTATGCACAGAATGCCCAAGTTACTTTTGGATCAACCACAAATTTCTCAATTGTTGAAGATGGATTTCATCCAGTGAAATTCCAGTTGACTGAAGGATCCAATGCAAACGTAGAAGGGCTTTTGCAATATGTTCAGAACAATCCTAAATACTTCAAGGTGCAAGTTGATGGAAACGAACTGACTTTAAATTTTGTAGAGGGTGTGCACTGGGGTGTTTGGATGAAAGTCTTCGGAGCCATGGAGGTTTCGCAGATAGAGATTCGCGAGGCCAATCAAAATCTGGTTGTAGCTCCGATGGATTTCTTGAATTACTTCCATCTGCTCGAACTCTGAATTACTTCGCCGAAGCACGCCTCAATTTGTCGTTAATGGCACGACCTAAATTTTCATTCGGAAGGAACTCCGCTAGAATAACATCAATGTCTAACTGATCAAGTTCGCGCAAGAAAGCGAATAGGTTGGATGCCGCTTCTGTGAAACTTCCAGATTTACTTAAGATACGTTGCGCTTCAATTTGATAATCTTCTTTAAAACTGAGTACTCCTATTTTTTGAGAAGCGAAGGAATGCATGAGCTCTCGAATGTTTCCAATATATACCGGTTTGCGCGGAGCGTAATGACTCGTGAGCATTCCAGGTGCAGCAGGAGAACTCGATGAATGTTGCTGAATGTGAATGTTTGAACTGAAACGTTGAAGGTCTTCCACCGAGATTCCCCCCAAACGAAGTATTTCAATTTCGTTATGTTGAACACGCAAGACAGTCGATTCAATTCCCAAAGAACAATTTCCACCATTAAGTATGTATGGAATTTTTTCGCCCAATTGGTCGGAAACGTGCTGAGCACTTGTAGGGCTAATGTATCCAAACGGATTCGCGCTTGGCGCTGCAAGCGGAAAGGGAAGACTCCTTAAAAGTTCAAGCGTAACAGGATGATTCGGAATTCGAATTCCAACTTCTTTCAATCCGGAAGTAGTTAAATCGGGAATGCATGTTTTTTTTGGAAGAAGTACCGTTAGTGCCCCCGGCCAAAAGTGCTCCATCAGATTGAAGGCCAATTCAGGAATTTCTTCCACATAATTTGAAACTTCTGAAACCTCTGAAACGTGAACAATTAATGGGTCGAAATGGGGACGGTTTTTCGCTTCGAAAATTTTCGAAACTGCAATTTCACTCAAGGCATTTCCAGCCAATCCGTATACCGTTTCCGTAGGAATAGCAACCACTTCGTTTTGAAGAAGAAGGTCTCGCGCTTTTTCTATTTCCGTTCCAATCATGATTTGCAAAAGTAGTCAATTCAATTTTCTACTATATTTGCACTCGATGGCAAAGAAAATTACCTTGATCAATGGCGGACTGCTGAATATGATCATTCAAAGGTTGTGTCGTCAATTAATCGAAAATCACAAAGACTTTTCTTCAACAGTACTCATTGGACTTCAACCACGCGGTGTGTTTTTCACGGAGCGCATTGTGGAAGAATTAGCGAAGTCTGGACACCAAGTGAAGTGGGGAATTGTAGATCCAACTTTTTATCGCGACGATTTTCGTATTCACGACAAACCGCTACTAGCGAAGTCTACAGACATGAAGCACAGTGTTGAAGGAATGAATGTAGTGCTCATAGACGACGTCTTGTATACCGGCCGAACCATTCGCGCGGGTATGGAAGGTCTTATGGAATACGGAAGACCGAAGTCTGTGGAATTGTTGGTTCTTATCGATCGGAAGAAAGGAAGAGAAGTTCCAATTGAAGCGACATATATCGGGAAGGAAGTGGAGAGTTTCGATAATCAACGCGTAAGAGTCATGTGGAAGAGTGAAGGAGAAAAGGAAGATCATGTAATTTTTTTGAACGACTAAAATGAAGCTGAGCACCAAACACCTCATTGCCATTGAGCCGCTGAAAAAAGCGGACATTGACTTGATTTTTTCGCAAGCAGACGAGTTCAAAGAAGTCTTGAATAGACCCATTAAGAAGGTTCCTTCGTTAAGAGATATTACAGTAGCCAATTTGTTTTTTGAAAATTCAACGCGCACGCGTTTGAGTTTTGAGTTAGCAGAGAAAAGATTGGGTGCCGATGTAGTGAATTTTTCTGCATCTACTTCTTCGGTGAAGAAAGGTGAAACGCTCATTGATACCGTGAACAACATCTTGGCTATGAAAGTCGACATGGTGGTTATGCGTCACGCATCGCCCGGTGCATGTCAGTTTCTGGCTGAAAGAACCAACACTGTCGTTGTAAACGCTGGTGATGGAACCCACGAACATCCAACACAGGGATTGCTCGATGCGTTTTCAATCAGAGAAAAATTAGGAGAGGTTAAAGGGAAGAAGGTTGTTATAGTCGGAGACATAACACACAGTCGTGTTGCATTGAGTAACATCTATTGCCTTCAGAAGTTGGGTGCGGAAGTTATGGTGTGTGGACCAACAACGTTAATCCCGAAGCACATTGAATCACTAGGAGTGAAGGTTGAACACAATCTTCAACGCGCGTTAGAATGGTGCGATGTGGCGAACATGTTGCGTATTCAGTTGGAAAGACAAGACGCTGGAATACCATATTTTCCAAGCCTTCGCGAATACACAGAATTATTCGGACTTACACAAGATCGATTAAATGCTTTGGGTAAAGAAATCGTAATCATGCACCCTGGACCAATTAATCGCGGAGTAGAAATTTCTAGCGAAGTTGCAGATGGCAACAATAGCATAATACTCAATCAAGTTGAAAATGGTGTAGCCGTAAGAATGGCAACGATCTTTCTTCTAGCTCAAGGGATTAAAAGAGTAAGTTAATTCTTCCATGTCTTTTTTTGTTTTTCTTTCTAGAAATTAACTAAATTTGGGCAAAACGCATTTTATGAATTTTGTTTCAGATCAAAAAGAAAAGTTAGTTTACATCACCTCGAACGTCGAGAAGTTGGATGCTATTTATGCTCCTGAGCTCAAGTCCGAGTTGGTGCTTCAAAACAGAAACACACAACGAAACATCATTGTTGATCTTTCTGCTACGAAGTATATCGACTCTTCTGGATTGTCTGCATTGCTTGTAGGACAGCGTTTGTGTCGCGATGCCAATGGGACATTCGTCGTTTGCGGCCTCCAAGAAACAGTTAAAAAATTAATTTCCATTTCTCAGTTGGACTCTGTATTTAAAATCACTCCAACATTAAACGAGGCCATTGATTTGGTTTATATGGAAGAAGTTGAACGTGAAATCTAAACCCTATATGAATAAACAATTACTTTCTGTATTCGCTTTTGTAGCGCTTTCTTTATCTGCTGCTGCACAATGTAACTCTAACGATTACGATTGGGCAGGACAAACCTTTGGTGTAAGTCCAAACCCTGCTCTAGGAGAAAACTTTGCTCCAGGTCTTCAAGGTCAGCCATACGCTGACGTTCTTTATGTAAGGACTCCAACAACTGCTGCTGACATTGATCCAACATACCCAGCCTTGATCTCGATAAATAGCATTCACTTGGATGCTGTGTTTTACGGTATCGTTTCAGATGTAGACACAACTTGGGCAGATTTGTCTGGTTTGGGTCTTTCTATTTCTTGCAACAACAACGGTGAATATGCAGATCCTTGTATGTTCGGTGCTGGTGCAGGTTACTGCGGAGACATTACAGGAACTCCAAACGCAACAGGTATTTTCCCAGTTAAGATTGTAGTTACTGCAAACTTACTTTTGTTAGGTGATGTTCCTTATGAGTTCACAGGTTACACCCTTGACTTCTCTGGAAACAGCGTGACTGAAGGTGTTTCTTTCAGCGACGTAGTTAAAGTTTCTCCTAACCCAGCAAACGAATTCACTTTGGTGACTTTCCCAATGGGTGCTAACGAGCAAGCTGAAGTTTCTGTATACAACACCATGGGTCAATTGGTTTTCTCTGAGAAAACAATGACAACTCCAGGTGCTAACACTTACCGTTTGAACACTTCGAACCTTCCAGTAGGAAACTACGTGGCTCGTCTTGTTTCAGGGAAGAATGTTGCAGAGAAGTTGATTCAAGTTCAACACTAATAGAAATTATTCACGACCTTTGAAACCGTCTCGTCTTACACGAGGCGGTTTTCTTTTTTATGCTGTTTCAAGTTACCATACTCGGATGTGGCGCCGCAACGCCAACCTCGCGCCACAAGCCTACGGCGCAGGTGGTGAATGTGCACGATAAATATTTTTTGATCGATTGCGGTGAAGGAACACAAATGCAATTGCGGAAGTATAAGGTGAAGATGCAGCGCATTCAAGCCATCTTCATTTCACATCTTCATGGCGATCACTTCTTCGGCCTAATCGGACTGCTGAGTACCTATAATTTATTGGGAAGGAAAACTCCTTTAACTATCTACGGTCCTCCCGGTTTGGAAGAAGTCATTCGTCTTCAATTCAAAGTTTCGGAATCTTATTTCGAATATGACTTGAATTTTATTGAAACACAGGACAAAGAGAAACAGCTCATTTTTGAAGACGATACGGTTCGAGTTTATTCATTTCCGTTGAAACACCGCGTGCCGTGCACCGGATTTGTATTCGAGGAAAAAGAACGTAAGTTAAACGTTGAGAAGTGGGCCATTATTGAATTCAAACTTCAGCCTTCGGAAATATTGTTGTTGAAGAAGGGAATCGATGTCGAACGTGAGAACGAAGTGATTCCATATGGAAAAGCCACCAGTCCTTCTGTCCCGATTCGCAGATACGCCTATTGTTCAGATACCGCTTACGACGAACGCATTGTTCCGAATATTTTGAATTCGGATTTGGTTTATCATGAAACCACCTTTTTGCAAGAAGATACTGAACGTGCGAAGAAGACCTTTCATTCCACAACTATTCAAGCGGCGACTATAGCGAAAATGGCAAATGCGAAGAAATTGGTCGTTGGACATTATAGCAGTCGATACAGTGACGACGAACTCTTCAAGGCAGAGGCTATGACTGTATTTCCGAACACAGACATTGCCAACGAAGGCGTTGTTTTCGATCTGTAAAAATCTTTTCTGCGAGTGAGTGTATTTCGTACACTTTCTATATCTTGCAGGTATGAATAAGCAACGATTAAGTTTTTGGCAAATCTGGAACATGAGCTTTGGCTTCATGGGAATTCAGTTTGGATGGGCGCTTCAAATGGCGAACATGAGTTCAATTTATGAATTCTTAGGAGCGAAATCTGGTGAAATACCACTTCTTTGGTTAGCAGCACCCTTAACCGGTTTTATTGTCCAGCCCATTATTGGCTACTTGAGCGACCGCACGTGGCACCCAACTTTTGGAAGACGAAGACCTTATTTCATGATTGGAGCTATTCTAAGTTCTATTGCATTGGTGCTTATGCCGAATTGCAGTGAGTTATGGATGGCAGCGGGATTGTTGTGGATTCTTGATTCATCCATTAACATTTCAATGGAACCGTTTCGCGCCTTTGTTGCGGATAACCTTCCGGAAGAACAACGGACTTTTGGTTTTAGCATGCAGTCGCTTTTTATTGGATTAGGATCTGTTGTAGCAAGCGCGTTACCATGGATTTTCACCAATTGGGTTGGAATGAAAGACGAAGTCGGTCACGTGGGTATTCCTTCGAATGTGAAATGGAGTTTTTACATTGGGGCTTGCGCGTTTTTTCTTTTTGTTCTCTATACCGTAGTTACATCGAAAGAGTATCCGCCCGTTGAAGATAAAAAGCGCGATGAGAAAAAGAAAGTAGGTGTCAAGGAGGGTTTGAATGAGATAATTGAAGCTATTTTGAATATGCCGAAACGCATGAAGCAACTGGCTTTGGTGCAATTCCTTACTTGGCCTGGATTGTTTTTAATGTGGTTTTATTACACCCCTGCCGTGGGTGCCGATATTTTTGGAGGAAGTGCCTCGGACACCTCTGATCCAGCCTTAAGAACATTGTATCAGCAAGGAACTGAGTTGGCTGGTTTGACTTATTCCTTCCAAAACTTGATTACGTTTTTGTTTGCCATGTTACTTCCAGTATTGGCTAAACCGTTAGGACAAAAATTCACACATCAGTTGTGTCTTACGGTTGGAGGTCTTGGTCTTATTTCACTTTCCTTGATTCACGGCGCTCAAAACCAAGTTTTCTTCTTCGCGGTAATGGGTGCAGTAGGTATTGCATGGGCAAGTATTCTCTCAATGCCATACGCAATGCTAGCAGATTGCCTTCCAGAAAATAAAATCGGAGTATACATGGGTATTTTCAACTTCTTCATTGTGCTTCCTGAAATTATTGCCGCTCTGTCTTTCGGATGGGTGATGGATACTTTTTTGGATAACAACAGGGTATTAGCTGTTTCAATAGGCGGAGGTTTGTTGATTTTAGCAGGAATTTTAACCATGCGCATTAGCGAGACCAAGAACTCTTAGAACTATCTTTGAATTTCTAATTCGAAACGATAGTGGAGCTTGTATCAACTTTTCTTCCTACACAATACGGCGACTTTGAAATTAAGGCGTTCGATAGCGGCAATGCCGAACTTCCGAACTTAGCCTTGGTTCATCCAGCGTGTAATTTATCTGAACCTGTTGTTGTTCGAATTCATTCGGAATGCATGACAGGAGATGTCTTCGGTTCGCGTAAATGCGATTGCGGAGATCAACTGCACGCGGCGCTTAAACAATGCGGAGAAGAAAAGGGTGTTTTAATTTATTTACGTCAGGAAGGAAGAGGCATTGGTTTAGTAAACAAACTCAAGGCTTATCAACTTCAGGAAAAGGGAATGGATACCATTGAAGCGAACGAGGCTTTGGGTTTCGATGCTGATTTACGTTCGTTCGATCAAGCGGTAGAAATACTTTTGGAATTGGGAGTTCAACGCGTAAAGTTGCTAACGAATAATCCATTAAAGATGGAAGCACTCGAAGGCATAGGTTTTGTTAGCGTTGAACGTGTTCCCCTGCAAGGCGAAGAATTCGATTCAAATAAAAATTATTTGAGTACGAAGCGCGAGAAAATGGGACATCAAATTTGATTCTTTCAACATGAATAAAAGCTTATTCATACTCATCGTAATCTTGTGCTCATTCAGATTTGTGAATGCACAGAATTGCGAATACACTCCTTCGAAGAATATTCAGAAGTTGCTAGAGAAAGCGGCAGATGGAAAGAAGTACACAAGCGATGAACGCATTGTATTTCTTGAACAGGCCTTAGAGCAAGACGCGGAATGTCTACCGTGTATGCTGCAATTGGGTGAAATGAAATTCCTTCGTGCGAAAAGACAAGGTTCCGGTTTTGAAGAAACCATTCGTTTGTACGAAGAACTAAAAGCGAAATGCGAAGAGTATCATTCGGAAATGTACTACTTCCTTGGTGCTATGCATTACGCGAATCAAGAGTACGACGAAGCCACAGAGAGCTTCGAAAAATTCTTACGTTTTCCAGACAGTGATCCTTCGAAATTCAATTCAAACTACGACAAGAAATACAAGGAAGTGGAAGAGGCTTTAATCTCTGTGAAAGCCTACAACAAAATCTACAACGGAAACAAAGGCTATGTCTTCAAACCGAAAAAGGTAACAGGTGTTTCAACACCAAGCGATGAATACCTTCCCATGATCTCGCCCGATGGTGAAATCTTATTCTTTACGCGATTGCTTATTAAACAAGCGAAAGGTGATTTCACAAGCAAGGAAGTTGAGGAATTCACATGGAGCAAGCGCGTTGATATCAATGCGCAATTCGACAACGGATTGGCGCTTCCTCCACCTTTCAACAAAGGTGGTTCATACGGTGGAGCAACACTTTCAATCGATAACAAAGAACTCATTATTGCGAAGTCTAATCCGAATGCGAAAAACGCAAACAACATCGATTTGTTTTCAACCCGATTCGAATGCATTACCAAAGATGACGGAAGCATTGGTTATGTATGGAGTGATTGGGTGAGTTTGGGTGAAGGAGTGAATACACCTGACGGCTGGGAAGCGCAGCCTTCATTGAGTGGTGACGGACAAACACTCATCTTTGCGGCAGTTCGCCCAGAGTGCGCAAAAGACAATTCAGGAAATTTCAGTCATGACTTATTTATGTCTCGAAAACAATCCGACGGCACATGGGGCAAGTGCACCCCACTTCCAGCTTCGATCAATACAAAGGGACAAGAGAAAGCACCTTTCATTCACAGCGATAGTCATACGATTTATTTTTCAAGCGATGGACATTTGGGTGTAGGAGGAATGGATTTCTTTTACGCGAAAATGAACGACGATGGAACCTTTAGCGAAGTTGAAAACATTGGTGTTCCGATTAACGACGAGAACGATCAGATTGGAATTATTGTAAGCAGCGACGGTGAATTGGCGTACTTCGGAGCCGATCGTTATTTGGGAGAGAAGAGCTACGATATTTTTCAATTCAATATGCCGGAAAAGGCGAAGCCTGAACGCGTAGCCATTATTAAGGGAGAGGTGAAAGGCGACGATGGAACGCCTGCGCAGAATGCTTCTGTAACTATTCAATACGCCCAGTCTGGAAGTGAAGAGCAAGTGAAGGTGAACAACGACGATGGGTCTTATGCAGCTATTGTTCGTACGAACAAGAAAGAAGATGTGGTGTTGAAAGTGGAAGGGGAAAACATTGCGTTCAATGCGCATGTCATTTCGAAAAAAGAAAACAGCGATCCTGCTGCAATCTTAAAGTTGAATTTAGAAACCTCTGTTGTTGCCGAGAACAAACCGTTTGTCATTAACGACATTTATTATTCAACCAGTTCAACTTCAATTAACGAAGAATCGAAATTGATTTTAATTCAGTTCGCAGATTACTTGAAGGAACATCCGTCGTGGATCATTGAAATACGCGGACACACCGATAACATTGGCGACGATAAATCGAACGAAGCGCTTTCGCTTGGAAGAGCGAATCAAGTGAAAGATTTTTTAGTTTTGAGGGGAGTGAAGGTGGAGCAGCTTTCAGCAAAGGGCTTTGGAGAGTCGAAACCTGTTGCTTCTAACGACACTGAATCGGGAAGAGCGAAAAACAGAAGAACAGAATTTGTAATTAAAAAACTCTAGCATGCGAATAGACATACTTACCATTCTACCTCGTTTGCTCGACGGGCCTTTTGCAGATTCGATCTTGAATCGCGCGCAGAAGAACGGTCTGTGTGAAATTCACATTCACAACATTCGCGATTATTCAACAGATAAGCACAAGAGTGTCGACGACTATCAGTTTGGCGGTGGAGCGGGAATGGTGATGCTTATTCAACCCATTGCAGATTGTATTGATAAGTTGAAGGTCGAGCGCGAATACGACGAGATTATTTATTTGACTCCGGATGGAGATAGACTGAATCAGAGCATGTGCAATACCTTTTCGTTGGGAAAGAATTTGCTCATGATATGCGGACATTACAAGGGTATAGATCAGCGATTGCGCGATCACTATGTGACACGCGAAATCTCAATTGGAGATTATGTTTTAAGTGGAGGAGAATTAGCGGCTGCTGTTTTGGTAGATGCGATTGTGCGATTAATCCCCGGTGTGATGAACGATGAGACAAGTGCATTGACCGATTCATTTCAAGATAATTTATTAGCGCCTCCTGTATATACGCGTCCAGCTGAATACAACGGATGGAAGGTTCCAGATGTTTTGACTTCTGGAAATTTCAAAGCCATTGAGGACTGGCGCATGCAGCAAGCGTTTGAGAAAACGAAAACAAGAAGACCCGACTTGTTATGAGCACGCCACTTGCGGAAAGAATGCGTCCGAAGACATTCGATGAATACGTAGGGCAATCGCATTTGATTGGCAAGGGCGCCGTGTTGCGCAGCATTATTGAAAGCGGACATATTCCAAGCATGATCTTCTGGGGGCCTCCGGGTGTTGGAAAAACAACCTTGGCAAACATCATTGCGCAAACGCAACAACGTCCGTTCTTTTCGCTCTCTGCAATCAATAGCGGAGTGAAAGAAATTCGTGAAGTGTTAGATCAAGCAGGGAAGGGCGGACTGTTTCAGAAGAGTGCGATTTTATTCATAGACGAGATTCATCGCTTTTCAAAGAGTCAGCAAGACTCGTTACTCGGTGCGGTTGAAAAGGGAGTTGTAACGCTCATTGGCGCGACAACAGAAAACCCTTCCTTCGAAGTAAACGGTGCCTTGTTGTCGCGCTCGCAGGTGTACACCCTGAATGCGCTCACCAAAGATGAACTCAATCAGTTATTAAAAGACGTCATTGTTCGCGATGAGGCGCTTCGCGCAAAGAATATTCAATTAGAAGAAACACAATCGTTGTTGAAATACAGTGGCGGCGATGCTCGCCGATTGCTGAATGTGCTTGAGTTAGTTGTTGAATCCATTTCAGAGACGCCTTGCGTCATTAAAAACGCTTCGGTAGAGAACGTCATTCAAACAAACGCTGCACGATACGACAAGACGGGAGAAATGCATTACGATGTTATTTCAGCGTTTATTAAAAGCGTGCGCGGAAGTCATGCGCAAGCAGCGACGTACTATTTGGCGCGCATGATTAAAGGCGGGGAAGACCCGCTATTCATAGCGCGAAGATTGGTCATATTGGCTTCAGAAGACATTGGCTTAGCGAATCCGAATGCGCTATTGATTGCGGAAGCAACCTTTCGCGCTGTTCAAAATATAGGCTGGCCTGAAGCGCGCATTCCGCTAAGCATGTGCACAGTGTATTTGGCAACCAGCGCGAAAAGCAATTCTGTCTACACCGCTATTGATGCGGCTTTGGCGTTGGTGGAACAAACAGGTGATCTACCTGTTCCCATGCATCTTCGCAACGCGCCAACGAAATTAATGAAGGAATTGGGATACGGAAAGAACTACGAATACGCGCATGCACACGAAGGGAATTTCGTTCGTCAAGAATTTCTTCCACAAGAAATTGCATCGTCAGAATTCTATACACCAGGCAACAATCCGAAAGAAGCGGCCATTCTAAAATGGCTGCAAGAACGCTGGGGGACGAATGAATAATATCACAACACGAAACTTTGGACTCGATTTATTTCGAGCATTGGCCATTCTGTTGGTTGTGTTGTCTCACGGAAAATTTTTGTTGAATGGAACGGTCCTGGAGAATTTTCCGTTCGTGAAAATGCTCGACGGCGTCGATTTATTTTTTGTGTTAAGCGGATTTTTAATTGGAGGAATATTGTTGAAGTCTTCCTCTGAAGGGTTGAATTGGCGAGGTGTTGCGCACTTCTGGAAGAGAAGATGGTTACGAACCTTGCCGAATTATTATTTGATCTTGTTGTTGAATTTCATTTTCATTTCGTGTGGAATTATTTCCGGAGACTTAACTGTTTTCGGTTGGAAGTTTATTGTCTTCCTTCAAAATTTCTCAAAGCCGCTCATAGGATTTTTCTGGGAGTCGTGGAGCTTGGCAGTGGAGGAGTGGTTCTATATTTTCACTCCAGTTATGCTTTGGGGACTGCTGAAAGCGTTTCGGTTGAAATGGGCTTATCTCGTTGCTACACTTGTAATGATTGCTGTTCCCTTGATCTATCGCGCTTATTCCTTTGATCCCAAACTCGACGATTTCTGGTTCGATGTGCAGGTTCGAAAAATTGTCGTGTTTCGACTCGATGCTATTGCATTTGGATTGCTACTCGCTTGGATTTTTTCTTTCTATAAAAATCTTTGGGACAAATGGAAAAACGTTGCGCTTGTTTTTGGATTAGCCATTGTTTTATTCTTGTTGAATAACAGCGCTTCAAACGCGACGTTTTATCGCCAAGTATTTTATTTCAGCATAACACCTTTCGCTATAGCACTCATCCTTCCTTGGTTTGAAGGGATTACTTCTTCATGGAAACGTCTGGTTGGTGCAGTGACGCACATCAGTAAGATTTCGTATTCGATGTATTTAATTAACCTTGCGTTGGTTGCTCAAGTCATCGGATTGAATTTTCCAGTTCAAGGAAATGCAGATGGTATAATGAAGTATCTCGGGTATTGGGCAATTGTGATTGCGGTTTCTTCGGCGCTTTATTATATGGTGGAAAGGCCGATTCTTCGGTGGAGAGACGGCGCTTAGCACCTTCGGTGATGACACGACACGTCGTGATGACACAACTAGTTGTGATGACAATCTGCGATTGATGACCACTTCGTGAATGACGGCGAAGCCGATGACCGCGGAGCGGATTAATGAATGTGGTTTGCGATGTTGCGAGCGATTGCAGGGCCTTCGTAGATGAAGCCCGTGTATACCTGAACCAGAGAAGCACCTGCATCTATTTTTTCTTGCGCATTTTGTGAAGTGTGAATTCCTCCAACGCCAATGATTGGAAATGCGCCGTTCGATTTTGAATGCAAATAACGAATCACTTCGGTTGAACGCGAACGCACAGGAGCGCCGCTTAATCCGCCCATTCCAATGCTTTCAATGGTTTGTGTATTCGTTTGCAATTGCTCTCTTGAAATGGTTGTGTTCGTTGCAATGACTCCAGCAATTTTTGTTTGAAGAACAATTTCAACAATGTCATTCAATTGATCATCTGTTAAATCCGGAGCAATTTTTAAAAAGATTGGACGCGGTTTTGGAAACGTGTTATTTGTTTCAGCAAGAGCAGAAAGAATTTTCATTAATGGCTCCTTCTCCTGCAACTCCCGTAACCCCGGTGTATTCGGAGAGCTCACATTCACCACGAAATAATCTACACAATCGTGAAGAGCATTCAAGCAAATTAAATAATCACTTAATGCATCTTCGTTCGGAGTGATCTTATTCTTCCCAATATTTCCTCCGACAATAATATTTGATTTGCGTTTTCTCAAGCGAACCGCAGCATCTTCAACGCCACCGTTATTAAATCCCATGCGGTTGATTAAACCATTGTCTAATGGAAGTCTAAACAACCTCGGCTTATCATTTCCCGGTTGAGCTTTCGGCGTTAGTGTTCCTATTTCCACATGTCCGAATCCTAGCAACGCCAACTCATCGATCCAACGGGCATCTTTATCAAACCCTGCGGCCAATCCAACCTTGTTCGGAAATTCAATTCCAGCAACGACAATCTTATTTTCTTTCGCTTTGAAAATTGATTTTAAAATCATTTTCCCTCCAGGAATTCTTGAAGAAATTTTCAATAAATCCATGGCCAAGTAATGCGCCTTTTCTGGAGAAAAAAGAAAAAAGAAAGGTTTAATCAGAAGCTTATACATGCTGCAAAAATACATCATCTCATTTATCAATCGCAGATTGTCATCACCTTCGGTGTCATCCGCTCTGCGGTCATCGGCTTCGCCGTCATCAATCGCAGATTGTCATCACGAAGTGTCGTGTCATCGGCTTCGCCGTCATCCGCTCCGCGGTTTTGGTGAATAACTCTGTTGATATGTGTGAATTTCACTTTCGTCGCAAGGCTGCGTATGCCGTTTATTTTTGATGAAATCGAAAGGTTAAAAAATCGTTAAGGCATATGATTACATTTTTTGGAAAGAAGAAAATCTCAGCAGAGCGCGCAGCAGCCATGTTCGTGAACACGCTGCTAGATTCTGTTGAAGGTGGATTTCCAGAGGTAGCTGGATTTATTCGCGATACCCCTGAGTTTGTTTGCACTCCAAAAATTAGTGACGATGAATACGGTAAGTTTTTAATGATCGCGATTGTAGGGAATTTCAATTATTTGAATGAACACTTCCGCGATGGAGAAGGTGATTTAATTGTTCAGCATTGCGTAGATCAATTGGCTCCTGTTTTCGATTTATCTCCAGTTGCTTTCCAAGCCAAATTAAACGACTACAAGAAGTTCATGGCTCACGTGAATTTCCCTTCGAAAAACATTTTGTACAGCATGTCGAAGGCGTTCTTCTTCAAATACGAATTGAATCAATACCAAGACGAGTACTTCCGCAACATGAATACGCCGAATCCAATCTTCTTGAAGAGTTTGGATGAGATTATGCGTAACTTCATTTGGGACTGGTCGGCATTCTGCGACAAGTACAAAGTTCAGTTGGGAACGGTGTAACCGCTTCGCGGATGACACAACACTTTGTGATGACACTTTCAGTGATGACCACTTCGCGGATGACACTTCGTGATTAACTAATTTTCTAGGAAATATTCTAAGACGGTATCTTTTCCAGATTTCAAATTTTCTAAACTTTGTTCCAAAGGAATATTTGGAAGTATAGGCGTTCGCGAATAACTGAACGTGTTTTTGTAGTTGTAGCGAATGGTTGGAACCGAATAAGAAATTCCGGATTCTGAAAGTTGAACAGTGGTTGCGTTGCCCCAGGTGCCGTTGGCGGTGGCGTTGCACGGTGTGCCAATAAGAACTGCTCTGTGATTGGTCTGCATCAACTGCGCGAAGTCGCAAGCAGCAGATACCGTATTTCCATTCATGAAAATTGCCACTTTTCTATTGTACACATGTTCTCTGCGCTGACGCTGAGGGATACTGAAAAAGGCGGTGTCTGATTCTTCGAGCGGTGTCTGACTTAACATGTAGTACTTATACATGTCTTCATTTCGCTTGAACTGTTTTTCTGTGAATTTTGGAAAATGCTTGAGTCTGAATTTCGAAACGATTTGATAGGAATAGTCGCTCGCTTTCCAAATGATATTGCTTGGCGTATTCAATCCACTCGGCATTAAAAACGAGCAGAGGTATTCAACCATTGCGCTTGATCCACCTGGATTGTCGCGCACATCAATGGCAATTTCTTCAATGCCTAATTCTCGCACGGCTTGAAAGAACTTCCTAATTTTTTTGACGTCGTTTTGAAAAGGTCGGGAAGAGAAGGAATGAACTTTTAAAACAGCTTTTCCCTCATCCAAATAAAAAGTTGCTTCTACATTTTTTTTATTCTGGTTGAAATGTTCTCGTCTTATTTTTTGAAGATGCTTTGCGTCTAACAGTTGAACTTCCATACTGTCTATTTTATTATCTACTCGGAAGACAACTGTTTCAACATCCCAATCGCTTTGCAAAGGATTTGCGAAGAATTGAGCGGGCGTGTAATAATAGGCGGCCGCTTCGTCACTGGCTTGCATGGCGTTACCTTCGTCGACGCTCCATTGTTTTGCCAAAGCATGCAATTCCTTCATCGGTAATTTTCCAATTGAAATAATTTCGCTTCCAAAGGGAGGTCCGCCGGAGTATGTTTCTTCAACGTAAAATTTTCCGTCAATGGGTTGAATGAACAATGGCAAAAAGCCAGAGTTGTATCCGCATGATTCGAACATCAAACGAAACACGTGTGTCTGCAAATGTGAATCTTGAACAACGCGAATGAATCGATTTAGATTCTGCGCATGCTCAATCATTGTCCGATCTTGAGAGTAGAAGTCAAGCGCTTTTTTGAACGCTTCACTAAAGGCCTGTTTGCCGCAATAGGCGTATGGATCAGGATGAACAGATAGAAGAGTTTCTTCGAGTTCAATAAGGTCGTCGACTAAATAGTCAGCACAAATGCGTTCAATATTTCGTTCGCAGCGATAATACGCTTTTGAATTCGGATCGAAGCAGGTGTCGGACTGCGCAGATAGCTGAACAGCCGCTAAAAGAAAGACGAACGAAAAAAGTTGACGCACTTATTCGTCGTTGCGTTTTTTAACCATGGTTAAGATCGTTGCTAACGCCACCGTCTCGCCGGTTTCGTCGTAAACGTCAACCAAGAACTTCACAATTCCTTTTGGAATATCGTCTTCGCTGCGTTTCTCTTGCGCAATCTTTTCCTTCACAGTAAAGCGAACGGCAATGGTCATTCCCGGATAAACAGGTTTTGTGAAGCGCGCTTCATCTATTCCATAATTCAACAAGACTGGACCTTTCTTCGGGTCAACAAACAATCCTGCTGCTTTCGATAACACGAAATATCCGTGAGCCACTCTGCGTTCGAAGATGGTTCCTTCCAAAGAGGTAGCGTCCATGTGCGCGTAGAAATTATCTCCACTCACATTCGCGAAGTTCACAATGTCGGCTTCAGATACGGTGTGCTTGTGAGTGAAGACGGTGTCTCCAACAACAAGGTCTTCGAAGTGCTGACGGAACAAGTGCGGTTGTGCTTCGGCTTGTTCGCCGCCTTGCTGGTAAACTCCGGTAATGGCTGTCAACATAGTTGGCGATCCTTGAATAGCCGTGCGTTGCAAGTAGTGCATAACACCACGTTTCCCCCCCATCTCTTCTCCACCTCCAGCACGACCCGGTCCTCCGTGAACGAGCATAGGCATTGGGCTTCCGTGACCGGTGCTTTCTTTCGCGCTAGCTCTGTTCAAGACTAAAATTCTTCCGTGATGCGATGCAGCGTTCAACACGAAATCGCGAGCAATGCTTGTATCATTTGTAGTAATGCTACATACCAAACTTCCTTTTCCTAATTTCGAAATAGCAACAGCCTCTTCAGTCGTCGAATAAGGCATAAGCGTAGAGATAGGTCCGAACGCTTCCACGTTATGTGAGCTTAGTTTTTCGAAAGGTTTGTCGTTCACCAACAACGTTGGCGACATGAATGCGCCTTTCGAGTCTTCTGCTTCAATAAGGTTGAGCGCATCGTTTCCGAATACAACGTCACTTTCTTTTTTCAATTCGTTCAACGCAGCAAGCACGTCTTCACGCTGAGCCATTCCAGCCAACGATCCCATACGAACTTTTTCGTTGCGCGGATCTCCAATAGCCGTTTGTCCAAGTGCTTTCACAAGCGCTTCTTGAACGTCTGACAAATATTTTTCAGGAACTAAAATTCTTCTTACTGCGGTACATTTTTGTCCGCACTTCACGGTAATTTCTTTGCGAACTTCCTTCACGAATAAATCAAATTCTTCTGTGCCTGGTGCTGCGTCTAGTCCGAGAATAGCGGCGTTCAGCGAATCGGCTTCCATCGTAAACGGAATCGCTTGATCGACAAGGCGAGGATGTGACTTCAACATTTTTCCAGTTGAAGCAGAACCTGTAAAAGTTACTACGTCTTGCATTTCCAAATGATCGAAAATGCCGTTAGCGCTTCCGCAAATCAATTGCAAGGCGCCTTCAGGAAGAATACCTGAAGCGTGAATATCGCGAACCACCACTTCTGTTACATAAGAGGTCAATGTTGCGGGCTTCACCACAGCAGGAACACCCGCTAAGAGGTTCACCGCAATCTTTTCCAACATTCCCCATACCGGGAAATTGAATGCGTTAATATGAAGCGCAACACCTTCCTTCGGAACCATAATGTGGTGACCAATGAAGGTGCCTTCTTTTGAAAGTTTGGCTAGTTCTCCGTCTACATAAAACGAAGAATCCGGGAACTGCTTGCGCAACGAAGCGTAAGCAAAGAGATTTCCAATACCCCCGTCAATGTCAATCCAAGAGTCAATCTTCGTAGCCCCCGTCTTCACACTCACAGCGTAATACGCGGCTTTGCGCTCGGTTAAATACAGGGCCAATGCCTTCAACATTCTGCCGCGTTCTTGGAAGGTCATCTTGCGAAGTGCAGGACCGCCCGTCTCGCGACCGTAGTTCAGCATAGCGCCGAAATCGAGTCCGGAGCTGTCGGCCACCGCTACCAATTCTCCATTTACTGCATCGAAAAGTTCGGTTCCTTTTCCGCTACCGGAAATCCATTGCCCAAGGGCGAAATTTTGAAGTTGTTGCATCTGATTTTTCTCTTGTTGCGAAGTTAATCGGAAAGTGCCGCACTTGGAATGATTGATGTATTTTTACAACATGAATAAGGTTACGCATTTAATTACCGGCGGTTGTGGTTTTGTGGGAAGAAACATGGTGAAGAGACTCTTCAACACCACCGAGGCGCAGTTGATTTTCATCGATGATTTATCGGTTGGAACACACCCTGATACTTGGCTCAATGCCACGAAAACGAACTACGGCGAAGGCTTCACGGTTTACAACGGAAGATTGCTATTCATTCATGCCGATGCGCTGAAGGTGATGCGCGCGTTTTCAGAAGACGAGAAATACTTCGAAACTAATTTTCAGTTTGAAATAAATCGCATCAACGATGTCTTCCATTTCGCAGCTATTGTAGGTGGAAGAAGTAAGATAGACGGAGATCCAATGGCAGTGGCATTAGACCTAGCCATTGATGCGGAAATGTTTTACTGGGCCTGCAGATACAAGCCGGAAAGGCTTATGTATCCAAGTTCTTCAGCCGCTTATCCAATCGATCTTCAGACAGTAGACGGTGCCATCGCTTTGAAAGAGTCTGACATTGATTTTAAGAAAATGGGCGAGCCCGATATGACTTACGGATGGAGCAAACTAACAGGTGAGTTCCTTGCGAAAATTGCTGCTTCACATTACGGATTGAAGGTCACGTGCATTCGTCCGTTCAGCGGTTACGGAGAAGATCAGGATCTAACTTATCCTGTTCCTGCTATTGCAGCTCGCGCAGCGAAGAAAGAAGATCCGTTTGAAGTTTGGGGAAGTGGTAATCAAGGAAGAGACTTCGTTCACATCGACGATGTGATCGATTGCATCTTGTTAGCCATGGATCACATTCACGACGGAACAGCCATTAATATTGGAATGGGGAAACTCACTTCCTTCAATGAAATTATTCGTGTGTTCTGCGGCTATGCCGGATACGAGCCTACCATCAAACCGTTGTTGGACAAGCCGGTAGGAGTGCATTCGCGCTATTGCGACATGACTTTTGTTCAAGAGAAATTAGGATGGAAGGCGAAGATTTCCATTGAGGAAGGAATGAAGCGTGTGTACGAAGCAGCAGTGAAAAAACTAGCAGCACAGCAGTAAATGGAAAACAGAACCATTGTTTGCTTCGGTCCGGGTCCTCGCTTCAAAGGCGGTATGCAGAACTACAACACTTCGTTGGCGTTGGCATTGGACAAGGAAGAGCGAAACAATGTGCACATTGTTAGTTGGACACAACAGTATCCGGCAATCATCCCACGTGAATTCGTTGACAAGAGCAGCACAACAGACTTGCTTCAAGGAAGTCGTGTGAAAGTGACTTACATAACGAATTATAACAATCCGTTTAGTTGGAAGGAAACAGCCGATTACATTATTTCATTGAAGCCAGAAATGGTAACCTTTCAATGGAGCATTGCCCTTCAAGGATTGCCCATGGCTTTCATTGCGAAGCGTTTGCGCAAGGCAGGGATTCATGTGGTGTTTGATATTCACTTTGTTATTCAGAAAGAGCACAGCTCAATAGATAAGTTTTTGACGAAGTATGCCTTGAAGCACGCTTCGTCTTTTGTGGTGCACGCGTTGCATACGTTTGAAGAATTGAAGATGGTCTTTCCCGAACGTTCGTTCGGGTTGGTAGATTCACTCGATGTCACGAATAACTCAATAACGCAAGTCGCGAAACTGTATCATCCGATTTACGACTTGTACAAACCCATTCCGAATTTCAATTTGGAAGAAGAGAAAGCGAAGTTGGGATTGAAGAAGCACGTCTTTTTGTACTTCGGATTCATTCGGAAATACAAAGGACTTGATCTAGCCATTCAAGCATTCGCTGAATTGTGTAAGGAAAGAGACGACGTCTCGTTTTTAATTTGTGGAGAGTCTTTTTGGAAGACGCTCGACGATTCGAAGTGGAGTACCAAGGTGAAGCAAATGCTATTCGGTTGGGCGAAGAAAATTGTGCTTCGCAAATCGGACGACGAGCGTGAAGACAATCCGTTGGAATGGATTGAGAAACTGGGAATTGAAGACAACTGCGTTGTCTTCAATCGATTCATTTCGAACGAAGAATTGCCGAAGTTTTTTCAAGTGTCCGATGCGGCGGTGTTGTTCTACAGAACTGCCACACCCAGCGGAATTGAGTCGTTGAGTTACAATTTCAAGATGCCCATTTTGGCGACTAAAGTTGGACATTTTCCAGAAACAATTGTAGATGGATTCAACGGCTATTTGGCCGAAGCAGAAGATATTCAAAGCATGAAAAATCAAATGCTTCGCTTTTTAGAATCTCCTATAGACAGAGAGAACGTTGCGAAGGCAACAGAGAACATGAGTTGGACCAATTACGCAAAAGCCATTTGCAATTATGAGTAACATTGTACACCACAGAAAGAGCTACGAAAAACATAGCCTAGAGGTTGAAGATTTGAAAGCCACTCCGCATGAAATGCTCGAGTTTTGGTTGAGTGAAGTAGAGGAGTTGCATGATTTCAATGCGATGGTTGTTAGTAGCGTTGATGCTTCCGGACAGCCCCATTCGCGTGTAGTTTTGCTTCGCGGTGTGAATGAAGAGGGATTGAAATTCTACACGAATTATTCTTCCCACAAAGGACAAGAGTTAGAGCAGAATAACAAAGTGGCATTGAATTTTTTCTGGCCAACAGTTGAACGACAAGTTCGTGTTGAAGGAGAATTGCACAAGTTGAGTGACCCAGAGAGCGACGCTTATTTTAATAGTCGTCCGCGTGAAAGTCAAATAGGAGCTTGGGTTTCACCGCAGAGTGCTACTATAGATTCGCGACAAGTGTTGAACGAACGCTTCAGAGAGTTCACAGATAAGTTTGAAGGTCATCCGGTGCCGCGTCCTGCGCATTGGGGCGGATACATCATTCGTCCGAAGTATTTTGAATTTTGGCAAGGAAGACCAAATCGTTTGCATGATAGATTAACCTATTCTTTGGTTGAAGGGAATTGGTCAATTGGTCGAATGGCTCCGTGATTTTTTTGGAGATTGGCTAATAAAAAAAGGGAATCTTTCGGTTCCCTTCTCTTTCAAAATAACATTGTATTATTTTCTAGTGTTGTTCGCAATAGAAACAATCGCGCGAAGCATTTCTGCAGCTGCTCGCGAAAGAACAATGATTAAGTATCCTGCAACTACTGCGATAATAGCACTTTCGATTCCGCCGCCTCTCATGAATCCGCCAGGAATGTATGAACCAATCATGCGGCTTTCAGAAACAAGTTCTGTAAAGATGCCGAAGAAGAATCCAACCACTGCGAACCATGTTCCAGCCCATTCGCCAACAGTTTGAACGAAATGGGAGTATACAGGAATTGCCACGAACTCGTCGCCTTCCTTTGAAGTCTCGTTTACTTTCGACTTTCTATCCCACCACAACTGAAAGCTTACCCATCCGGCAATCGCAATAATTATCCATAGAATCAGGAAGATCACGACAACTTTACCTGGAGCGTCGAAGATATTATTATCCGCTGCTTTGTAAAATATGTAAAGCGGAAGAAGAGCGTTTACAATAGCTAGTGCTAAGTAAACATAACCGATCGGTTGTCTGAACATTTTGCCAGAATCGATGTAGCCCAAATAAGGCCTGATGAAGGTGAAAAATTTGTTGTCCATAAAAATTTAGTTAAGGTTACCTACTCGTTTGGCTTTTCGGTTATCGCCCATTGGATTACCAATGATGACTAATTTATTTTTTTTATTCCACTGGAAGACAAAATGCTAGTTTAAGTTTTCAACAATATTTATTTTTAATGTTAGAAGAGGGGATTCAATTTGAATGTATTTTGCAGCTATGAAAGGACAACTATTCATTGCTTTGTTAGCACTTGCCTTTTGTGTTGATGCAAAAGCTCAGTACTTCTTAGATATCTTCTCTTTCAACCGACAAGCCTACAACATTCCGTCTGGTGCTCAGACCGGCGATTTGTTTGTGAACGCCTTCATTCCGAAAGTTTTGAAGAGTGGAAATACTTTTTTTGTTCGAGCACATTACGAGAAGTTGGATTTAAAGAATGATTCGTTGTCGGCATCGTATTCTTCCGTAACACTTCCTGTTGGAATGCAAGTTCAATTGAAGAATCCGAAATGGAAATTCACAGGCTTGATTATTCCGAAAATTGCGGGTGCTGATTTGGGGGCGGCATTTTCAAATGTTTTTCAATTTGGAGCGTATTCATTATTCACGGTAACCGAGTCTGAAAAATTCCGATACAAATTCGGACTGTATTACAACCGTGAATTCTTTGGTAATTTCTTTGTGCCGTTAGTTGGAATTGATTGGAAAGTAACTGATCGCTTTTCCCTATTCGGCACACTTCCACAGAGCTTCAAGGCATCATATACGATCGTTCCTTCTCGCGTGAATGCAGGATTGGCCTTTCGCTCCATGACAAGATCATTTCGTGGTGAGGACAACAACACCTTTGTCCGTTACAATGAATTGCAATTCAAAACGTTTTTCGATTTCTATGTAACTCCAAAGAATGTTGTCTACATCGAAGGCGGATATTTCCTTGGAAAAACACCGCTACTTTATAACAATGCTGAAACCAAGAATCCCGTTAATTCAGATTTGTTGAAGGAAGGGAAAGCGTTTCCAATCATTAATGCTGGTTGGGCACTCAGATTTTAAAAAGTTCGGATGTTAGTATTCTGAGAGTTTCTTTCGCAGCATCTTTTGGATGAAGCGCAGTATCTGATATTCCGGATATAACACGCGTAATGTCGTGGTCAATTTTTCCTTCAACATTCCAATCGGAACCTTTCGCAACTGTAATGTAAACAGAATAGTTGTGGTGCATGGTTCCGGGGCGTTCACCAATAATGTGAAGAATGCATTTTTTCTGCTTTGAAGCTGAATCGCCGAACAGAAGCTCCCCGCAGCGGTATCCAGCTCTTACTCTTCCATGCTGAATGAACAAAGGGTCTTTGCATACAGAGTAATCGTTGCTAAGCGTGTAGTTTGACTTCAGCAATGAATTTAATTCTTGCACATAGGGTAGGAGATGTCCTTCGTCAATGATCGAAGAAACATTCAATCCGTCGGAAACAATTACCTGAATATCGGGTTTGCTCTTCTTCCATTTCGAGCGTAAAATCTCTAACGCATAAATACTATCGCGAGAAAGTTGTTCTCCCGATTGCGGATGATAGATATAATCTTTTCGGTCTTTTGAAAGGGTGCTAATCGCAATTCCATGAGGAAGGAATTTCCCAAATTGAGAAGGTGTTTCTTCCCACAAACATTTCTTCGCATCGGCGTAAAGCAATCGAATTTCTTGCTCAAGGTCTGGATTCATATCCCAATGACTCGCTCCATATCCGCTGGCAATAGGCACTCCGCGTTCTCTTACACGCGCAATGCATGCTTGTCCTTCAGCATAGATTTCCTCTATGGTGCGGGAGTCTCCTTTCAATTTTCGATATTGATAATACATCCACACAGGATCTCCGAAGTGAGCAGAAGGCTTGTTGTTTTCACCAATGATTTCCATCTGTTTGAAAAACGCCCACATGGCATCATTGATTTTGTAACCAAACTTTTCGCGAATGCGCAGGTGATCGCTAAACGATGTGGTTAAGTAACTCAACATCGGATCGTTCTTCGTTGGAAGAGCCATGAGATAGCCCGGATTGGCAGGCATGATTTGATCAATGCACCAATCCAAATCATCCAACGATACATCCATGTGCAGCGTGGTGCAAATGTCTAAGCCAATCATGAGTCCGTGTAATTTCCCCATCACCAGATCTTCCAAGCAACAACGAACCAGTTGTTCTTTGGTGCGGAACACTTCGGGACCTATAAATCCGGCAACGTCGTTTAGATGAACCCATGGTTCGGAGAAAGTTCCTTCGGAAGGTTTTTCAAAAGCAACTGTATTCAATTGTTGTTTCAGCCCTCTCCACAGACCGTATTTTCTCGACTCGTGAATAAGCATGTCGAAGCCTTCGCCATGTCCGTTCGTTTCATCGGCACCTTGACCAGTCTCTGCATACAATCCGAATTTCCCAGTGCGAAGCTTAGCATAGTTCTTAAGTTTTTCCAGTGTCACATCGAAAGTCTGATTGGCCTTCACGGTACCAGCAATACTTTGGAACCACATGCCGGTTTGACCGTTGTAGGTCTTTTCTACTTCAGCTTGAATATCAATGTGCGCCAACACAGAATGTGAAAGCGTATTTTCTAGTTTGAAGGTGGTAAGCAAATCGTACAAAGCCATTTCAATTTTCGCAACCGATTCCGGATAACTTGAAACAGGATTGTTACCTAGCACCAAATCGCCAACACTGTAACTCCATGCGTCGAACACTTGCCAAACAATATCTTCAATGTTATCGGTGGGAGAGTTGGGTTGAACGCGCGCGCTCATGTATCCCTTCGAACCCATTTGAGTTCCAGGAAGGGGATGGAAAATTTTGCTGCTTATATCGATGAGCTCTTGGTTCGACATGAGCTTCACAACACAAGCAATGATGTCGCTTGTTAAATAGGGAAGGAGCGTTTTTATTTCAGCCTCATTTGCTAACAAGAGGAGTTCTTTAAACTCGCGCATGCGAAGCTTGCCTATGGCCTTTCCAGATTCTGTTTCTTGAAAAGAGCGTGTCGACTGTTCAATGAATTCCGATTGTTCATCGGTGAAAACAGAATGTTTGCGAATGTTGTCAAGGGTGGTTTCAGCAAGAAGCATGCGTGCCTTCAATCGATCTTCATCGCTTGCGGCAGCTATTCCAGCAATCTCATCGCCTTCTTTGAATTCATTCGCAGCGCCTAGTAATTGGCGATACAGGGTAACGTCGAAACTTCCTTTTTGACGTTGAATGTATTGAAACAAATCCTCACCAAAGAGGGGAGAAGGAACTTCAATTTTTTCGAAATGAAAATGATCAGACTCCCCGAAAACTTTCCCTGAAACAAGTGTATAGGTGACAGTCGCCATTCCTAATTTGCTTAAAAAATCGCGACGCTCCATACTGTTTTATTTTACGAGTGAAAGAATATCATTCATCTCGCTTTCACTTATTTCTTGCTTAATGGTGTTCAAAACCGCAGCGTAAGCCTCTTCAGGTGCAGCAGATTTAAATCCGGTTAACACTTGCGCATTCTCGTCGGCTCTTCTTGCAGGGACAATGTATTTGAACCAAAGCAACAACATATCGAAACTCATGGCTTGCATAATTTCAATCTGATGTCCCATTAATTCTTCGTCAGTAAAATGCTTCTGCATTTCTTCTTCCAACTCTACATCTTCCACATCAATGTGTTCGAGGTATGCCGATTGAAAATCGCACAGGTCTAAATAAAACTGATGTCCGTCGTCGTTGCTTTGCTCTCCGTTAAATGCCATCAGACGATCAAGCAAGCTTTGCTCTAAATTATCAATCTCTCCATGATCGGTCATGTAGTCCTCAGTAAATCCCGGATTTCTTTTTTCAAGTGGAGCAAGAATGTAGGTGTTCTCGGTGTAAGTGTGGTCTTTCAACAACGCAAATACTTCCTTCCCCATGGCCTGCAATTTCTCTACACTTACTTTCGAAGTATAGTCGGTCTTTCCCGCCAACAACGTAATCTTTCCCAACGCATTTCTCAGTCCTTTGTGCGGCGGATCTAGTGATTTTAATCTGTTCATGGTAAATCTTCCAACGAGTTTTTATGTGGTGAATTTACTTCAGTTTCAACTTCTGACCAATTTGAAGTTTGTCGCTTTTTAAATTGTTTAATTTTTTCAATTTGGAAACGGTGGTTTTGTGTTTTTGGGCTATTTCCGATAACGTATCTCCTTTTTTTACGGTGTATACTTTTTTTCCGGAAGTTCCTGTTTCAGAATGTTCGTTCGAGCGACTTTCTTCATCCTTCTGTGTGCGCAGCTCGGTGTATTTTTTCACTGGAATATGAAGCGAGTCTTGGTTCGATTGGGTATTCAATAGCGAAAGTGTGTTTTCAATGCTGGAATACAATAGATACCCTTTGAGCTCGTATCCTTTTTTAGTTAAGTGAATGAAATCTTTTTGCGCATACCCTTGCTCATTCCAAAACTTAATTTTTTTATAACCACCCGATAAATCATAAAAATTCCAATACAACGAATTCGTTGCATACGCCATAGAATCGAGCACTTCGTTGAAACGAATACCCGCATCTATATACCTTCCATTTTTATGTAAATCTTGCATAGAAGTGAAGATGATGGAGACATGCGGATTAATCGCCTTGAATTTCGCAACGGTTTCATTCACATATCTTGGTATGTTGTTGTCCATTTTATTCGTATACAAAATGTTGTTCGTTCCGAAATCTATAATCACAACATCAGGTAGAAACTGTGGTGCTTGATCTTCCAATTTTGCAATGGATAGAACAGATTGAAACGCAGCGGCACCCACACCAAACGACTCGTACAACAGGCCTTTTTTACTTTCATGCTCTACGTTTATCCCATAGCAGGTAAAGACTTCACCTTCTTCGCCATTACCAATCCATTCCCATTCAACTGTTTTAATTTCGCCATTACCAATCCATTCCCATTCAACTGTTTTAATTTCGCCTTCAAAGTTTATTGGAATAAACGATTCATTCAAGTGATTCATAAGTGAGTCCTGATTGAATACGTAGCAAACATCTCCATTAATGCACAGCTGAAATTCGGGTGTAAGCGCATTCAAGTCCATGAAAAGTTGAAGCAAATATTTTTCGGCAGGAAAGGGATTCTTTAAGGTAATGCTGAATGATGCTGAAGTGTCCTGCGTGCTCACAGTCATCCCGCGTATGCCCAATGGCATTTTAGGTGGAAGTTGAAAGCTCTTCGCGTATGTCCACTCTCCTGTATGAGAGGTTTTGCTGTTCACGGAATTGTAGGTATTAGCAGCAGAAAATGGAAACAAGAACCCAGGTCCAGCATTGCCGTATTTCTTCTTTAAAAACTTACAGGTTTCAGTCGTTACTATTTCAGATTGAATGTGACTGGCTCCGTAGTGATACACCACGGTTCTTCCTCCATTCAAGGCTTTATGCATGTTTCTTTGAAAGAGCATCCCTGCTTCTTTAGTTGGAAACTGAATGAAGGAGTAACTGGTGTCTATTCCTAAAAGTTTAATCGACTCGTTGAATGTTTGCGAGAATGAAATCAAGCTGATCAAGCAAGCGGCTGTTGTACTAATGAGATTCTTCTTCATGGTGCTTGGGGTTCTATTGGTTTGTCTGCTGGTGTTATAGATTGTCCTTCAATAGGCGTTGTCTCTGCTGAAGGAGTAACGGCCTTTTTGAATCCGAGATTGCGCATCATTTGAATGGTACCCCTGCTCATGGCACCATACATACCCATTCCGAAAATTAGGTCGTTAATGCCGTTGTCGCGTAGGAGCGTCATGAGGTTGTGCTTCGAATAGCGAAAATCCACTACCCATATTTCTTCGTAATGATGAACAAGGTATACCGCAAAGGCATTACCCATTGAGTTTTTAATAACACAAGCCTTGCGTCCATTCTTCACACCAGTGGTTATTTTTTCTAAAGGTTGGTCGCCGGAAATGAAACAGGCATATCCCGAAGCTCCGTTGAAAAGAGTACATTTCTTCGCGTTTTTGAATCCTCTTTCAGAGTAGTAAACACTTTCTGTAATTACACGTGGTTTGTATAGTTCAAGCGTGTCTGGATGCTCTTTTATACTAACGTCGCGCGTAAGGTCATACAATGACCCTAAGAAAGCACCACGATTTTCGTAGTTCATTTCCGAGCGATCTACCGGCTGAATTCCGGCCGATTTGCAAAAGGCCACATATGCGTGGTAGGCTCCATTAGCAGTCCAGTGATGGTCTGTTCCAAAGAATAACTTCTCATTACGATGGGCATTCAACTCACTTAGTACATCTGCAAAACGAACGCCGGGCTGCAGGTTGTTGCGAATGGCATTAAGCGTTTGCTCGTTCTTCCCATTCAGATGCGCGTATTGTTTGGCAGGAATATATGCGCTAGAGAGGGGAGCAATGCACGAATAAACTGTCACGCCTGGACCTAACGCAGTGGCGTAGTCGTTCAGTAATTTCGCGAAAACAGGAGATATAGCCGGTGATCCCGTATTCGGGGTATAGGCAGCGCCGTTGATAATTATAAGTCCGTTTTTGTAGAGTTCCTTGAAGTCATCTGCAGCCACTTCGAGACTGTCGGTGGTTTGTGTTTGTTGTTCCATACCGCCTTCAACAGCAACAATGCGAATTTCATCTTCGAAATGAATCCCCATTTTATAGCGAATGGAATTACTCAGTTGCAACAACCAATCTCGTTCCGGAAATTGATCGTTCACATAGTCACTAATTCCTCTAAAATAGGCGCCTGAGAAGTATGTCGTGTCGTTAAGAGCAGGCCATTGCGCAAGCGTGCGATTTTCAGAATCTGAAATTTGTTTTTTCTCTGTGAAAAAAAAGACAGTGCTTATTCCGACTAGAACAACAGCTTGCAGAAAAATACTAATTTTTTGAAACATACTAGAAACGGAAATAAATGAATGGGTTGTACGTATCGTCAATCAAGAGCACGGTGCCCAAAAGAAGAAAGAGAATATTTATCACAGGAGCGAAATAGAAATAGAACTTGGTTGCCCTTTTGTGCACCTTATGCTCGGCATTAAAAATCTCATTCCAAGGAATACAAAGCAGAACAACAACAATAAAATAGAAGAGATAACCCAACAAATCATTTTTCAGGTTTATTGAAACAGGAAATTCAGAGTGGAAGAGAGTTTTGATGAATATTTTTAATTTTTCGAAATCGACATAGTAAAAAATAGCGCGACTAAAAATGATGAGAATCAGTGTATAGCTATGTTTGAAAAAACGAGGAGTTATATTGAGTACGCGCTGAAGAATTTTTTCTAGAATCATGCAACATCCGAAGAAAGCACCCCAAAGTACAAAATTCCAACTGGCACCATGCCAGAAGCCTGTAAGCAACCAAACAATCATGATATTTCGAAGTTGAAACTTTCTATTTCCACCTAAAGGAATGTAAACATAGTCGCGGAAGAATCTACCCAAAGACATGTGCCAACGCTTGTAAAAATCGCCAACTGAAGTTGCTGCATACGGATGTCTGAAATTCTCTAAGAAGTTAAATCCAAGTATTCTTCCAAGCCCAATGGCCATGTCTGAATATCCTGAGAAATCGAAATAAATTTGAATAGAGAACAAGGTAATTCCAAACCACGCCTCAGGAGAAGATAGGTTCGTAAATTGCATGTCGAGATATTTCTCCACGAGAATGCTCGCCGTATTGGCAATCACAACTTTTTTAAATAATCCCAAACAAAAACGGTTCACCCCGCTCCATACCATACTCCACGAGGTCTTTCTATGGTTTATAGTGTCTTGAATTTCCGAGTAACGAACAATAGGTCCGGCAACCAAATGAGGAAACATAGTAACGTAAACCATGAAGTTCAAAAAGCTTTTTTGAACTTGAATATGGCCACGATGAACGTCTAAAGTATATGAAAGTGAAAGAAAAGTATAGAATGAAATACCAAGCGGTAAAGTAATTCCTGGTTTAGTGAATGCCGTTCCAAATAACCAATTGGTATTGTCTACAAAGAAATCGGCGTATTTAAAGGTCATGAGCAACCCAATGTTTATAGCAATAGAGACAATGAGTGCAATTTTTGATTGGAAATTACCTCTGTGGCTGCTTATGTAAAGTGCCATAAAATAATTGACAATGCTGGAAAAAAGCAAAAGGATTATCCAGATGGGCTCACCCCAAGCATAGAATAGAAGAGAGAAAATTAACACAATGAAATTCTTTCCTTTCATACTCGGAACCAAAAAGTACGCGAATAGTGAAAGGGGGAGAAAAAAGAAGATAAAGATTAGACTTGAAAAAACCATTGTGGTGAAAATTGTTAAGCAAGGCAAGTTAAATTGAGAAATCTGAATGCGTTAGGCTAAAGAAGCATAGATATTGACAATACAGTTTTAACTTAGCGGTATGGATGGCAAGTTTAAAGTTGGCGATTTTGTTCGTTTTTTGAATGATGAGGGGGAAGGCTTTATTGTTAGTTTTTCTGACAATGATTCTGCTTTGGTTGAAGATAGCAGCGGATTTGCCTTTGAGCATCCGTTGCGCGAGCTAGTAAAAATTGAAAATTCGAAACACGAGTTTTCACAATATAATCAAGTGCAGCCGAACACACGAGAGATGCTCGATCGGAACATTGATTCTCATGCCGTGAAAGCGGCATCGAAAGATTTCAAGAACAGATACAAAGAGCGCGCGGCGAACGACTTTCCGCACAACGCCGATTTGTTCGAAGTGGATTTGCACATTCACGAGTTGCTCGACAATTACGAGCGCATGACGAACGGAGAAATTGTTACCATTCAAATGGAACACTTCGAGCGCATGCTAGCCATTGCAGAAAAGAAAAAAGTGAAGAAGGTTATCTTCATTCACGGAGTGGGGCAGGGAGTCTTGCGCGCAGAGATTCGTTCATTCATCAAAAGCTATTATCCGCAATGCGAATTCCTCGATGGGAATTACCAGAAATATGGACACGGCGCAACAGAGGTTAGATTCAGATAATATTCATTATGAAAAAAATATTCCTTTCATTTATTGCGGTAGCGTTCGTGCTGAACGCATCGGCGCAAAAGAAAAACGCAAAACCTTTCGCAACGCAACTCACCGCTTTGGAATCCAAGATGAACGAGGGTTTGTCGAAGTACAACGTTCCCGGTGGCGCCATAGCGATTGTCTACAACAACGAAATTATTTTGTCGAAGGGATTCGGTTTGAAGGATGCAGCGACGAAAGAGCCGGTGACTGAAAACAGTTCCTTCGCGATAGCAAGTAACTCGAAAGCCTTCACCAGCGCAGCGTTGGCAATCTGTGTCGACCGAGGATTGTTGAAGTGGGACGATAAGGTTCAAGATTTTCTTCCAGAATTAAAATTGTATAATCCGTATGTTTCGGCGAATTTGACGGTGCGCGATTTGCTTTCGCACAGACAAGGATTCGAGACATTCGCTGGAGATTTAATCTGGTACGGAACGAATTATTCTCGAAGTGAAATTCTGCGCAGATGGCAGTTTGTGGAACCGAAGTACGGTTTCCGCACAACCTATGGTTACAGCAATATTGCATTCTTGGCGGCTGGACAAATCGTTAAAAGGGTAACAGGAAAAAATTGGGACGAATTTGTAAAGAATGAATTTTTTATTCCGTTGGGAATGAAGAACGCGAACACGTCGATCACGGCGTTTCAGCCTGGCGCCGACATCGCTTCTCCGCATAACACCGTGAAGGGCAAGAACATTCCCATTCCATATGTGAATTGGGACAACATTGGTCCTGCGGGAAGCATTAACGCCTGTGTGAATGAGCTGAGCCAATGGATGATGTTGCAGTTGAACAAGGGAACGTTGGGTGGGAAGAAATACTGGGACGAAAAGCGCACCTATGAAATGTGGGAGTACAACATTAACAAACCGGTGAGCAAGTGGCAGCGTGACAACATGCCTTCGCGTCATGCGAACGGTTACGGCATGGGTTGGGAACTTATGGAGTATGGCGGACACAAGGTTGTGAGTCATGGCGGTGGTTATGACGGAATGATCTCGAAGACGATTTTGATTCCCGATATGAATTTGGGATTTGTGATTTTGACGAACAGCAACAACTCGTTGCCAAGTGCTATGGGCTTTGAGTTCTTGGATTTGTTTTTAGGAGTGAAGGGAGAGAAGAATTGGGTGACTGAATTTGCTCCAAAGGCAGAAGAGCCTGTTTTGCTTACCGCTTTGAATGGGGAAGCATTTGTATGGAATTCCCCCGTAACATCAAGCATTGAGGGAGTTTATCGCAGTGAGATGTATGGAGATGTTGAAGTTTTAAAGAATGGTGATGTCTACAAAATCGAATTCAAACCAACTGCATTATTTAAAGGGAATCTTTTTCATATAGATAACAATGTATTCACCTTACATTGGTCAACGCAAATGATGCTTCCGAGCGGCAAGGTGCAGTTTATATCGAACATGGAAGGTGAGATTGAAGAGATGCGTGTATTTGTTGAGAATCCGGATTTTGATTTTTCTGAATTGAAATTGTATAAAGTGGAGGATTAGACCTTATTTTATATCTTTTGGATTCAAAAAAGTGATTGAATCATTGTTAAGTTAGAGGAATTGCTTATATTTGCACCCGCTTAACAGCAATGGCATTGTAGCTCAACTGGATAGAGCATCGCACTACGGATGCGAAGGTTTGGGGTTCGAATCCCTACAGTGTCACCATCAAGCAACCAAATCCCCGACGAAAGTTGGGGGTTTTTGGTTTTGGGAGTTAAATAGTAGAATAATGGTTGAAAGACCTACGGTCTCGGATTGTTGAAGGGAACGCTTTGTCCGTCTACAAACGGCGCAATATCTATAATGGGCGTGTACTTCCACTTTCCGTTTTCGAGCACGTAGCCGTCGTAACTTCCATCAGGTCCATACTCAGGAAAGAATCCTTCGTAAATCGATTCGCGTGGAGATAAGTGATCAACCACTATGGTCTTTTGTTTTTCGTAATAACGCAAAGAACACGTTGTCTGATCGCTGTATTCAAACACCACTCGCTTCGGATTGCGATCTTCAAATTCGAAAAAGTTTCCACCGAATTTGCATCCGTCGTTGCTTAACGTAATGACCTCAATCATTTTGTAATTCGATAAATTGTCCTTCGCCTCGAATCCCAATAAAGCGTAACTGTTTCCACCTTTCTTTCCTTTGCTCATGGGAACAATGGAATAATACAATGCGCCAGGCCATTTCCCTTCGTCAAACACTTTATTGTCCCACTTCGCTCCATTAACCGGAGTGTAATTCAATTTGAAAAATAAGGGCTCTCCCGATTTTGAAGTCTTAAAAACCACACATCCGAAATACAATTGTGTGCCGTCTTCCTTCGGATAGTTCCAAGTAAACACACGAAGTTTTCCATCCGATGAAACAGGCTTGAACATGCGCAATGCTTCAAACGGATAAACAAAAAAATCTTCCAACGAACACACCGATTCCAATTCAGCAATCATCTTATTCGATTGCTCTTCCGCATTGCTTTCATTACCATTTGTCATGGAAGTGTAAAGATCCAGAATGCGCTGCTCTGCTTCGTTCGAAGATTGGGCATTCACGCCAAAAGCAAAAGTGCTTAACAGGAAAAACAAGAGTGATGCTTTGTGGAGTTTCATAATTCAGTAACGCAAAGAAACAGATTTTTGTTTTGTCTTTATTTTTTCTTGTTGAAAATCCAAGCGAATTCAACCCCGACGTAATACGCTTGCGTTAACGGCGATTTCGGGAATTTTAAATACACTTCGTCGTTGTTCAGGATTTTCGCCGCGTAACGAAAGCGCTGTGTGTAATAGCCGGTGAACGATGCGCGTGGAGTAACGACCAAATGCTTTCCGAAAACCAAAGCGCGATAACCAATTCCTGCTTGGAAATAAGGGGCTATGCTTTGAATGTTTTGACTTGAAGTGACAGCGCTGTCTGTGAATTGAACTGCCATGCGACTTGCATTCACTCCACCTTCAACGAAAAGAAAAATGCGCGTGCCCAAGGGGCCAGCGGCAACAGGACTAAACCAAGCCTTCGGACCGGTAATGAATTGCAATCCAATTTGAACTTCTTGAAGGTTTAATCGAACAGTGTCTTCCGCAAATAATTTGGAAGTACGTGTTCTGTATGTGGCGTGTGGAGCGAGATACAACGAACGCTTTTTATTCAGCGGAATGCTATAGCCGATAGAGCCGCTGTATCCGCGAACAGGGTGATCGAGTGAAATTAAATTGTAAGGGTGCCTTGCGTTGAACGAATCAACCGCAGCTGAAATGTCTGGTGAATCTTGGTAAAAACCACCACCTTCAAAAAGCAATTGTGCCTGCAGTTGGAAGGAAAGAAATAGGAGTAAAGTCAAGAAAGGACCTTTCATGCTTGGTTGTTCAGTGCGTCTAGTTTAGATCCAAAGGTGTAGCCTATTGTGGTAGCGCGAAACTTGGCTGCTTCGGCTTTTTCTCCTTCGAACAATTCATTCACAGTAGAATGAAAGAGCGAAACCCATTCGTTGAAGTCCGAAGAATTCGCATGCAAATTCGCATGTTTGTCGAAGACGTTGGTGTTATATCCTGGTTCATCTAGCAAAACGAACGACCAGAAGTGAACCATCTTCGGTTTGTGTTCCTCGAAATTCAAATGCACAAAGAAGTGTACAAGTTTTTCGTTTTGAAGAACACGATCGTAAAACACATTTACAAGTCGCGCAATGTCTTCTTTGGTTTGAATGTCTTTCTTCATTATTTCATACTCAACTTTCTCGTGTAGCAAATTAAGGCGCCATAATATGGCTCACGGAAATTCCAATTACCCGTTAGCATAAGTGATAGCCCCCCTTTCTTAGATAAATATCCCATTTCTATTTGAGCAGGAACACCTATGGTTGCTCCAGCCTTGTATTCAAACTGATCAATGACTTGCAAGGCGCTGTCTCCATACAATCGAAGCGTAAGTCCCATGCCCGCGCTTGCGGCAACGAACATGTTGTTTTTCCCCCATACTTGTCCCCATAAAACACCTACTTCCAACGATCTGTTTTTCCGAAAGAAAATACTATCGTCAGCTCCTTCAATCAACTCTTGCGAATACGCCGCGCGAAGTGTAGTTGAAACAGTTTCTTCATAGGTCGACTTAGAAGCGAACAACTGATAAGACAAATTATCTGCGCTATTCGCTCCAAGGCCAAAGCTGGTCCAACTCGTGTTCAACATAGGATTGGTGGTGTATTGCGCCTGAGCAGCAAACGAAAGGCACACCAAAAACAGAAGCGGGGCGAAGCGTCTCAATTTCATACCCGAAAGATAAGTGAAAAGTATCACTCACAGCACCAGACGATTTATCTTCGCACTATGAAAAAATGGATTTCTTTCTTTATTGGCGTTGCACTGCTTTCCTCTTGCAGCATATTAAATAAGAATAAAAAAGTTGCAGAGCTACCCGGATTGGCTTCACCCATTCATCTTCCAACTACCTATACCCGAATTCCTGTTTCGAATTACATCACGCATCCGGAAGAGGTGTTGAGCATTTCAACAAGTCCTTACGACAAAACAAATCTTTCTTCTGAACGCGAAGTGGTTTTTCCTGCAGGAAACTACGAACCTGTTTTCAATTTGAATATTGAAACCAAAACCAACGAATACGACATCCCCGTTTTCGCTTCAGCAAAGAAATCATACATCTTTAGTTACATTCCGACTTATCAGAAAGATGTAAATTCTGTTTTTATTGCAGGTGGAATGAATGGCTGGAACAAAAACGCAACACCACTCAAACGAAATGATGACGGAACCTACAGCGTTGAGTTGTTTTTAGAGCCAGGACTATATCCGTATCGTATTTGGGAAAACGGAACAGATGAATTGCTCGACGTGAACAACAAGAACAAAATGCCGAACGGACTTGGCGGAGAAAACAGTTTCATTGAAATTCCTTCGGCGCCGAAACAAACCATGGAAGTCTTTTCTCAAAAAGGAAAGAAAATAATCATTCATTGCAGCAGAGAACCGAAAGGCGCACAAATCTATTTCGAGAACCAACGCGTGCCTGTTTCCATTGTTAATGTCCAAGAACCATACATGAGCGAATGGCAACTTCATTTCAACATTCCAGCAAAGGCTTGGAAAATGAAACGCTCGCACATCCGTGCATACGCGCACGACGGAAATCAACTCTTCAACGATGTGCTCATTCCTCTTTCATACGGAAGACCCGTGAAGAAATCCTTCCAACTAAAACGAAAAGATACCCGTGCTACAGTCATGTATTTCGCTATGGTCGATCGTTTCAAGAATGGAAAGAAGGAAAACGACCGTCCAACAAACGATGCGCGCATTAAACCCATCGCAAACAATTTGGGGGGTGATTTAGTTGGAATTACACAAGCCATTGAAGACGGATACTTCAAGAAGTTAGGAACGAATACCATCTGGATTTCTCCCATTACAAAGAATGCTGAAGGCGCTTGGGGATTGTGGGACAAAGGCGGAGATACGAGCATGTTCAGCGGATACCACGGCTATTGGCCAACGTCGCTTCGAACAATCGACGATCGCTTCGGGACGGAAGAAGAATTCAAGAACTTGTTGAAGGTCGCACACAAACACCAGATGAATGTCTACCTCGATTACGTTGCCCATCACGTGCATCAAGATCATCCGTTAATCAAAGAACACAAAGATTGGGTAACGCCATTGTATCTTCCAGACGGAAGTATGAATACCGAGCGTTGGGACGATCAGCGTTTGACAACGTGGTTCGATGTCTTCCTTCCAACTTGGGATTTCGCGAAACCAGAGGTGGTGAGTGCGCTAACAGACACTGCTATGTTTTGGGTATTGAATTACGATTTAGACGGATTCCGTCACGATGCTACGAAGCACATCCGCACAGAATTTTGGACAACACTCACGTCTAAAGTGAAGGCAAGCGGAAAGAATGTCTTTCAAATTGGTGAGACTTACGGAAGCCCTGAGTTGATTCAATCTTACATTGGAAGCGAGCAAATGGATGCGCAGTTCGATTTCAATTTGTACGATGCCGCTGTTGATGCTTTTGCAAAACCTGAAACAAGCTTTGCGAATCTGGGAAGAGTCATTCAAGAAAGCGCGAAGTATTACGGATCTCACCACATGATGGGAAATATCACCGGGAATCAAGACCGTGCGCGATTCATATCCTATGCAGACGGAAGCGTGAAGTTTGAAGAGAACGCGAAGCAAGCCGGATGGTCGCGCAAGATCGAGCACAAAGACAACGTGGGATATGTTCGCTTGGAACAACTCACCGCTTTCTTAATGTCGGTTCCTGGAATTCCGTGTATCTATTACGGAGATGAAATTGGAATGCCGGGTGGAAATGATCCGGACAACAGACGCATGATGCGTTTCAATGAGTTGAACGAACAAGAATCAGCGCTCCGCACTTCAACACAAAAATTAGTTAAGCTTAGAAGAAAGAATTTGCCTTTGATCTACGGAGAGACTTATGTGCTTCAAGCCGACGAGAAGGCCTTGGTTATCGCAAGAAAGTACCTTGATAAAATTTCCATCGCAGTCTTCGCGAAAGGCGAAGGCAATGTGAACATCACGCTTCCTGGATATTGGAAAGGGAAGGTGAGCACAAACGGATTGGAAGTCGTTTCAACCGATGCAGGTTCGAATTCATACACGTTGAAAGTAGGAGGGAAGGGATACGGATTCTTCTTCGTGAAATGAACCACATTCTTCCGAACAATAAAATAAGTACGCTGAAAGAATTCGCGCTTCAGCGAATAGGAGAGGTGTACGATGCGAGAGAAGCGCGAAATGTCGTGAACGAATTGTTCAGACATTATTTGAATTTCTCTGCTGCGGACTTGGTTGTGAAGGCGAACGATACCGTTAGCGAATCGCAAATGCTCCTGATTTATAAAGCCGCCAAGCGTATTGCCCAGCACGAGCCTTTGCAATATGTCTTAGGTTCTGCTTATTTCTTCGGTATGGATTTGCATGTGAACAGTTCTGTGCTCATCCCACGTCCAGAAACCGAAGAGTTGGTGAGATGGATACTAGACGAAATAAAACCGAATAATCATTCGGTTCTTGACATAGGTACCGGCTCCGGCGCAATTGCCCTCGCTCTAAAAAAAGCACAGCCGAATTGGAATGTATGTGGAGTAGATGTTTCGAAGGAGGCTCTGCAAGTGGCTCAAAGAAATTCTACTGAATTGCAGTTGGAAGTTGCTTGGAAGGAAGTGGATATTTTAGTCGGAAATCTTCCGGAAGCAAACTGGACTTGCATCGTCTCTAATCCCCCATACATAACTGTTTCAGAAGGAAATGAAATGCGCACCTCCGTTGTTCAACACGAACCACACCTCGCGCTCTTCGTTCCTGAAAATGATCCTTTGATTTTCTATCGACGTATTCTCGAACTCGCGAATAAATGCGAAACAGTCAAGCAAGTCTTCTTCGAAATTCACGAGAATTATTCCAGCGAAACCCTCACCCTTGGAGCGTCAATGGGCTGGAAAGGAGAGTTGAAGAACGATCTTCAAGGAAAGCCTCGCATGCTACTCTTTACGAAGTAATCTTGCGAAGCATCTTGTGCAACATCTTTGGCTCCGCCAATCTTTCACTTCGTGAATCAGCCTTCCATCGCGCCTTCGTTCATCTTCATGTTCTTTCGCTTGAACAACTGCGAATCAATCTTTCCAAATTTCCATGAAACATTGAAACGGAACATCTGCCAGTCGCGACGTTTGGAGGTAATCTGATCGAAGTACGGAGAAGTGCTGTGAACAATGTTCACGCGTGTGCGCAAAACGTCCGTTGCACTGAATGAAACCACTAAGCTTCTGTTGGCCAAGAAGTACTTGCGAATGGAAAGGTCTAAACCGTAATTGGGCTCAATGAATCCCTGTACAGTGTTGTTACTGCCCCCCCAATTGCGCATTCCGCCGCCACCGCCGCCGCCGCCACGTTCGCTACTTCCAACTTCTAAGGCACGTTTGCTACTGTAATCGAACATAACTTGGAACGATATATTCTTTGGAGCCTTGAATGTTACATTGCTCTTTATCCAATAGGAGCTGATGTTGTTTTTTAGATTAGGATCAAGGTTTGTTCCGTCAATAGCACTGTTGTAGATGTTGATATTCGTGTTCACATCAATGATCTTTGATAAGGAATTACGTGAAACAAATTCCAAACCGAGAGCTTGACTGCTGCTTGCGTTTTCATATGATGTAACTACAACGGAATCGCCAAGGAATGAGCTGTATTCCAAACTCTGCTGACGAACAGTTACGTCTGTAGTGTATCTCCCGTATGCCGACACAATAACCGTGTTTTTCTTATTTGGAATCCATTGCCATGAAACTTCTCCAGACTGTGTGAACTCAGGTCTCAACCCCGGATTTCCACGTTGAATGTTCAACGAGTCGCTGTAGTCTGTAAATGGAGAGAGCGTCATGAAACTCGGACGATTGATTTTTCTGTTCAATGCAAATTGAACATCTTGTTTCTCTGTTAGAACACGTGTTACGAATAACGAAGGGAATAGGGCAATCGGATATTTATAAGCGAAGTTGCTTCCGTTGCTCAATAATTCTCCTTTGTAATCGCTGCTCTCAGCGCGAAGGCCAGCCTTAATTTTCCAAACAGGTAAGTCCAATGCTGCTGTTCCATAGGCGGCATAAACCTGGTCGAGGTAATGGTAGTTTACTTGCAATGAAGTAATGTCAACCCATTCATTATTCACTAATTCTTGATTCTTATATTCTGTTGTGAAGTCACGAACAGAAACGCGCGTTCCCGTTTCAATACGAAAACGATCGGTCATTTTCGATTCGAAATCGATTTGTGAAGTAATTAAGAATTGAGATACATCACCATGCTGCATCAAATACGAAGCATTCGCGTCGTTGTATATGTTCACATAATCGCCATCGAAAACACTTTTAATGCGGTTGTAATTGATGTCGGCATTTAATTCAGTTCCTTCTTTGGTGAAGAGGTGCTTGTACAACACGCTTCCGCCGACATTCTGAAAGGCGCGCTTGGTGTTGCTTTCACGATAGTACGATCCTGTTCCACCACCAAGGGTGTCTGTTAGTACATTCAAGGTGTCGAACGGGGCGAATGCACCCTTCGTAATGCTGCTTGAAAAGGTTAGCGTGTTTCGGTTGTCTAGTAGCCAATCAAAACCACCCCTGCCCGAAAGAAAAAGGCCGTTGTTTATGCTGTATTGGTCTTGAAATAACGAGAAGGCTGGAGTAACGTTTTCACGCGCGGTTGTTCCTATACTAATGCTTCTTCGTTGATTGAAATTAGCGTTCGCGAAGAAGTTAATCTTTCCTTGGCGAATATTGAAATCTCCACCTGAGTTTACCCGACCTCTTCTGTCTACGCCTCCTCGAATGCTTCCGTTATATCCTGCGCTTCGGTTGTGCTTCATAACAATATTTACAATTCCGCCGCCGCCGCCGCTTGCATCGTATTTCGCAGATGGATTGGTAATTAATTCGACGCGTTGAATGGCATCTGCAGGAATTTGATCAATGGTTAAAGTTGTTGGCCTTCCATCTACAAAAATTTGTGGAGCTGCATTTCGAAGTTGAACATTTCCGTCAGTATCTACTTGAAGTGAAGGAATGTTTCTCAGCACATCTTCTGCAGTTCCACCTGCATTCATTGGGTTTTTGTCCACATCATATATCCGCTTGTCAAATTCCAAGCGAGGACCACCGCCATCAATCGTCACGGTATTCAGAGTTCCTGTAAAAGCCAACTTAATGTTTCCAAGGTCTTTCTCTACAAGTCCCATAGGGCCGCCTGCTGGCTTCAGTGTAAAAACATAAAATGCAGCATCTACATTGGCCATAGAAAAACGCACCGTTAGTTTTTCATTTAAGGGTAAATCTTCAATGGTAAATTCTCCGTTCGATTGCGAAAGTGCTCCACCCAATACAAGTGGATTCTTCTCTTTCACCACCAAACTGTCTTCCTTATAAACGCGCAAAATCACGAACTCAAGCGGTTTGTTTGTTCTTGCGTCGAACAACTTTCCGTAAACGCGTCCTTTCGCCGCTGGCCTTACTGGCTGTCCTGTTCCGCCACCACCGGGTCTTCCGCCGCTTTGGGGTTGTGCGAATGCTGTCGTTGCGAAAAGCATCGCGCAAAAAGCGAGCATGATAAATTTTACCTGAGATGTATTGTTATTTGATTGAAATATCATGAGCTTAGAACAGAAATAAGTGCGAAAAGTTTAATGGTGTAAAGTTAACCAATAGAAGGGGTGTATGGCTTAATTTTGCCGACATATGAAACCCATTCCTTTTTCTCCGCCTCGTATCGATGAAAAAACGATTGAAGCAGTTACCGCTGTGTTACGTTCAGGGTGGATCACAACCGGTCCTCAGACGAGAGCTTTCGAGAACGATATTCAGCAGTATTGCGAGTCGGGACCTGTCTTGTGC
>JANQWV010000010.1 GCA_030729695.1 Flavobacteriales bacterium
CGCATTGTTCTGCAGCCATTTGAGCGGCGTACGGAGTGTTCTTTTTAGAACCACTGTATCCCATTTTCCCTGCCGATGACCATGAGATCACCTGTCCAGAATTGTTGGTTAAACTAATGATGATGTTGTTAAATGTGGATTGAATATGGGCTTGACCCATAGCTTCCACCACCACATTTTTCTTTTTCTTTTTTTCTACTTTGGCCATTTCTCTTGCCTTAGCTTATTGATTATTTAACTGCTTTCTTTTTATTCGCAACTGTCTTACGTTTTCCTTTACGCGTACGAGAGTTGTTTTTTGTGCTTTGTCCACGAAGTGGCAATCCAGAGCGGTGACGAACACCTCTGTAGCAACCGATGTCCATTAATCGCTTAATGTTCAATTGTGTTTCGGAGCGCAAAGCACCTTCCACTTTCAATTCATCGGTAATGAAATTACGAATCAAACCTAGTTCATCATCGTTCCAATCTTGAACTTTCTTGTCATAAGAAATTCCAGCTTGTTCCAAGATTCTACGTGACGTTGAACGTCCAATTCCGTAGATGTAGGTGAGTCCGATTTCACCTCTTTTGTTACGCGGTAGATCTATACCTGCAATCCTTGCCATAGTTATTCTTTATTTTAAGGAATTATCCTTGTCTTTGTTTGAATTTCGGGTTTTTCTTGTTGATTACATAAAGCTTTCCTTTTCGGCTAACGATTTTGCAGTCAGCTGAACGCTTTTTAATTGAAGCACGTACTTTCATATCTCTACTACTTTATTATTTATATCGAAAACAAATTCGACCTTTTGTTAAATCGTAAGGCGACATTTCCACTTTCACTTTATCTCCTGGAAGAATTCGAATGTAGTGCATTCTCATTTTCCCAGAAATGTGAGCTACAATGATGTGTCCATTTTCAAGCTCCACACGGAACATTGCGTTTGACAATGCCTCAACAATGGTCCCGTCTAGTTCTATCGATGTCTGTTTCGCCATTCAGTTTTTTATTATTTTTTCGCAGCTAATGCTGCGTCTATCTCTTCAAATGAAGACAATTTCTCCGCGCCACCCTTTCCAACTGCCACCGTGTGTTCAAAGTGTGCACTTGGTTTTCCGTCTTGCGTCTCTATTGTCCAACCGTCCTTTAGTTGTCTCACGTTCTTCGTCCCGAGGTTAATCATTGGCTCAATTGCCAAGACCATTCCTTCTGTCATAACCAAACCATGTCCTCTTCTCCCGTAATTCGGCACTTCCGGTGCTTCGTGAAGTTGTATGCCAACTCCGTGACCTACTAACTCTCTTACAACACCATACCCGTTCGTCTCTGCATGATTTTGCACAGCATAACCGATGTCACCTATTCGTTTTCCAATTGCGGCTTGTTCGACCCCCAACTCTAAGCACATTCTCGTTGTCTCCAGCAATTTTTGTAAATCATCGGATATTTTCCCAACGGCGAATGTAAATGCAGAATCTCCCCAAAATCCTTCCCACAACACTCCAATATCAACAGAGACAATATCCCCCTCTTTCAATGGTTGTGTATTTGGTATTCCATGAACGACAGCTTGATTCACACTTGCACAGATTGAATTGGGGAAGTCGTGATATCCAAGAAAACCAGGGTATGCACCATGATCTCGAATAAACGTTTCCGCAACCTTATCTAGTTGCAAGGTTGTGACACCTGGTTCAACGATTTTGGCAATTTCTGCCAACGTTTTTCCTACAAGTAAAGAACTCTTTCGGATGGCGTTTATCTCATCCTGTGTTTTTAAAACTACCTTTTTGCTCACAGCTTAAACGGTGTAACCACTGCTCGCAACATTCCCACTGTTTCTTCCTCTCACTCTACCTGATTGCATCAACCCATCATAGTGACGAGATAGCAAATGACTTTCTATTTGTTGAAGTAAATCCAAGATTACTCCAACTGTAATTAACATCGATGTTCCGCCAAAAAATTGGGCAAACATTTGTGCTTTCGTCAGTGACAATGTCAATACGAGAGCAGGTAATATTGCGATAAGGCCGACAAAGATACCACCAGGAAGGGTAATACTCGACAAAACTCTATCAATAAATTCTGCTGTATCCTTTCCAGGCTTGATTCCTGGTACAAAATTACCATTTCTCTTCAGGTCATCTGCAATCTGATTTGGATTGGTAACGATTGCTGTATAGAAAAAAGTAAAAAGAATTATCATTAACATGAGTACAACATTGTATCCCACTCCTTGGAAATTCGTTAATGAAGCTAAAACCTTGTTGTTCTGTAACATTTCAGTGTTACTCAGCAGCATCGGAACCATCATTATCGCTTGAGCGAAAATAATTGGCATTACTCCAGCAGCATTCACACGCAAGGGAATATAACTTCTAGCTCCTTCACCTTGAGGAAGGTGACTACCGCCAGCAGCCATTTTCGCCATTTGCACAGGAATTCTGCGCACCGCTTGAATGATTGCTACAGTTACCCCAATTACAATAACCATAACGGCTATTTCAATTAGGAAGAAGAAGGAAGTTTGTTGACTGAATTCTTGAGCAAAAGCGCCTGGAATGTCAGACAAAATACCTGTCATAATTATTAATGAAGTTCCGTTTCCGATTCCCTTATCGGTTATCTTCTCTCCGAGCCACATCACAAATAGTGTTGCACTCGTTAAGATGATAATCGAAGTGATCATCCACATAGGACTGTTCACGTGAGCATCTGCAGGCACGTATTGAGCAAGGTAACCCGGTGCTTGCACCATAGCGATACCAATAGTCAGAAAACGTGTCCATTGATTGATTTTACGACGTCCGCTTTCACCTTCGCGTTGCAATTTCTGAACTGTAGGCACTGCAAGTCCCAACAATTGAATAACAATGCTAGCTGAGATGTAAGGCATTACACCTAGAGCAAAAATTGAAGCTCTATTGAACGCACCACCTGTGAAAAGACCTAAAAAATCTGCGATTGAACCTGATCCGGCCGCATTTGGGTCTTGCATTTTCACAGCATCTATCCCAGGAAGAAGGACATAAGAACCAATTCTGTACACCAAAAGGATACCCAAGGTGAAAAGAATTTTCTTACGAAGTTCTTCGTGATTCCAGATGTTTCTTATTGCCGTAAAAAACTTTTTCATATAATGTTTGCTGTTCCGCCCATTGCTTCGATAGCCGCTTTAGCAGTGGCTGTGAAAGCATGTGCTGTCACATTTAATTTTCCTTTTAATTCGCCACGACCCATAACTTTTACAAGGGCTTTCTTGCTGCAAATTCCGTTTGCTACAAGTGTATCAAAAGTAACCTCTGATAGGTTATGTTTATCAACTAACAATTGCAAAGTATCAAGATTGATTCCTTTGTATTCAACGCGGTTTAAGCTCTTGAATCCAAATTTAGGCAAACGTCTTTGAAGAGGCATTTGACCACCTTCGAAACCTATTTTGCGCTTGTTACCAGAGCGTGATCCAGCACCTTTGTGTCCACGTGTAGAAGTTCCACCGTGTCCAGAACCTTCACCACGACCGATACGCTTTCTGTCCTTAATAGAACCTTCAGCTGGCTTTAAGTTATTTAATTTCATCTCTTCTAATCGTTATTTGTATTCCACTTTCAAAAGGTGACTCACAGCGCGAATCATTCCTTCAATGTTTGGTGTCAATTCTTTTTCTACTGACACGTTTAATTTTTTGATACCCAAAGCCTCGATTGTAGCCTTTTGACGTTTTGGACGATCAATAGCACTTTTAACTTGGGTGATAACAACTTTCGCCATAATGGTATGGATTATCCGTTAAAAACTTTTTCTAATTGAATTCCGCGAATACGCGCAATTTCTTGAGGTGTTCTAAGTGCAGCTAGCGCTTGAACTGTAGCCTTAACTACGTTGTGTGGGTTTGAAGATCCCTTGGATTTAGCCAAAACGTCTTTTACTCCAGCAGATTCTAGTACAGCACGCATTGCACCTCCAGCGATAACTCCAGTTCCCAAAGAAGCAGGCTTCAAGAAAACACGAGCGCCACCAAACTTACCTGCAATCTCGTGAGGGATTGTACCTCTGTGGATTGGAACACGCACAAGACCTTTTTTAGCATCTTCAATTGCCTTCGTAACTGCTTCAGCAACTTCTTTGGACTTACCCAAACCGTGACCTACTACTCCGTTTTCGTTACCAACAACAACGATTGCTGCGAAACCAAATGTTCTACCACCTTTGGTAACTTTAGTAACACGATTAACGCTTACTAAACGATCTTTCAATTCTGTTTCGCTAGCGCGAACTACTTTTCCTTCTAGCATTTGTATTAAAATTTAAGTCCGGCTTCGCGAGCTGCTTCAGCCAAAGATTTTACACGTCCATGATACAAGTATCCACCGCGGTCAAAAACCACTTCTTCAATACCTGCTGCTTTAGCTCTTTCAGCAATTGTTTTACCTATGATACGCGCTTGCTCTATTTTAGCAATATTTTGCGCTTCTTTCATAACATTAGATGAAGCAGACGCAAGAGTTACCCCCTGGTTGTCATCTATGATCTGAGCATAAATCTGTTTGTTACTGCGAAACACGCTCAAGCGAGGTTTAACATCAGTACCTTTCACTCTAGCACGTATGCGAGTGCGTATTTTAGCTCTACGAGAATCTTTTGAAAATGCCATTGTATTATCAATTATTTAGCTGCTGACTTACCCGCTTTCTTGCGAACAAACTCACCAACGTAACGAACACCTTTTCCTTTATATGGCTCCGGAGTACGAAGCGAACGAATTTTTGCTGCAACCTGTCCAATCAATTGCTTATCGTACGACTCAAGTGAAATCTGAGGGTTCTCCCCTTTTTCTGCTTTCGCCGACACTTTAATTTCAGATGGAAGTTCAAACACGATAGGGTGGCTATATCCTAATGTCAAGTTCAATTTTTGACCTTCAACACTTGCACGGTAACCAACACCGATCATTTCTAATTCTTTCTTCCAGCCCGTGCTAACACCAACAATCATATTGTTGATTAGAGAGCGGTACAATCCGTGTTTTGCACGAACGTCTTTGTGGTCACTTGAGCGTGAGCAAACAATCTCAGTCTCGCCGATTTCAATCGTAATTGAAGACTCAACTGCTTGAGATAGTTCACCTTTTGGCCCTTTTACCTTAATAACACCATTCGCCAATTCAACGCTAACGTCTTTGGGTAATGGAATTGGGTTTTTACCTATTCTTGACATGGGTCAATTTTTTTCTAGTTCTTAATATACGTAACACAATACTTCTCCGCCTACTTTCTCTTGACGAGCTTTCTTATCTGTCATTACTCCTTTCGAAGTAGACATCACTGCAATTCCGAGTCCGTTTAACACACGTGGCAACTCTTCAGCGCCTGCGTATTTACGGTGTCCTGGAGAAGAGATTCTATCGATTTTAGAGATCGCAGGTTGCTTTGATTTCAAATCGTATTTTAAAGCGATTTTAATCACACCTGGCGCACCTTCTTCGAATTTGAAATTCAAGATATATCCTGACTCGTGAAGGATTTTTGTAATTTCCTTCTTCAAATTGCTAGCTGGAATCTCTACCACCTTATGGCGAGCTTTCTGAGCGTTGCGAATGCGAGTCAAATAATCTGCTATTTGATCAGTAACCATGTTCTTCTTTTCTTAATTATTACCAACTTGCTTTTTTAACACCTGGGATCAATCCGTTGAGAGCCAATTCACGGAATTGGTTACGACATAATCCGAATTGACGCATATACCCTCTTGGCTTACCGGTTAACATGCAACGGTTGTGAACACGCACAGCGCTACTGTTTTTTGGAAGTTTTTGAAGTGCATCCCAATCACCTGCTGCTTTAAGCTCTTCGCGCTTCTTAGCATATTTTTCAACCATTGCGATGCGCTTGCGCTCGCGGGCTTTCATTGATTCTTTTGCCATTCTTTCTAATCTTATTATTTTACGAAAGGAAATCCGAATTCTTCAAGAAGAGCTTTAGCTTCTTCGTTAGTTTTTGCATTCGTAACGAAAGTGATATCCATTCCGTTGATTGCTTTTACTTTCTCCAAATCAATCTCTGGGAAAATGATTTGCTCTTTCACTCCGAAAGTGAAGTTTCCACGTCCATCAAATCCTGAAGATTTAACACCACGGAAGTCACGTGTTCTTGGAAGAGCAACTGCGATCAAACGGTCTAAGAATTCAAACATTGTGTTTCCACGAAGTGTAACTCTTGCTCCGATTGGAACGCCCTTACGCAATTTGAAGTTAGAGATATCTTTTGTAGAATATGTTGCCACTGCGCGCTGACCGCTAATCAATGTCATTTCCTCTACTGCTGCGTCTACTAATTTCTTATCTGCAGTAGCCTTACCAATACCTTGGTTTAGGCAAATCTTCGTGATACAAGGAACTTGCATGCTTGAAGAATATTCAAATCGTTTCTGAAGATTAGCTTTAATCTCAGTTTCGTATTTTGATCTTAATCTTGGTTGATAGCTCATTTGATTACCTCCCCTGATTTTTTAGAGATTCTTACTAACTTTCCTTCTTCGCTGCGGATCTTTCCTACACGCGTTGCATTTCCGGCTGCATCGATTAGCATAACGTTGCTAATATGCAGGGCTGCTTCACGCTTTTCAATTCCGCCTTGAGGGTTTTGTGCAGAAGGTTTACGGTGACGGGAAATCATATTTACCCCTTCAACAGTAACTCTGTCATTGTCGCGATCTACAGCAATCACAAGTCCTTTTTCACCTTTGTGATTACCGGCAGTTACCACTACCATATCGCCTTTTTTTATTTTGAGTCGCTTGAACATCTCGCTATCTATTTACTTCGTTTATAGTACTTCAGGAGCCAAAGAAACAATTTTCATGTAATCTTTCTCACGTAATTCACGAGCCACTGGGCCGAAAATACGTGTGCCTCTCATTTCACCTTGTGCATTTAACAACACAACTGCATTGTCGTCGAAACGAATGTAGCTACCATCTCCGCGACGAACTTCTTTCTTCGTGCGAACAATAACTGCTTTCGAAACAACACCTTTTTTCACGTTACCGCTAGGTATAGCATCTTTAACAGTAACCACTACTTGGTCACCTACTGATGCGTATCGACGACGGGTACCGCCCAACACGCGTATTACGAGCACTTCCTTTGCTCCGCTGTTGTCTGCAACCTTTAGTCTAGATTCGTTCTGTATCATATCCTTCTAATCTTTATTCGATTATTTCGCTTTTTCAATTACTTCAACCATTCTCCAGCGTTTCAGCTTACTCATTGGTCGCGTTTCCATAATTTTAACTACGTCACCTACTCCACATTCTCCGGTTTCATCGTGAGCCATGAATTTCTTCGTTTGCTTTACGAACTTTCCGTATTTCGGGTGCATAATTTTCATTTCAACTGAAACAACGATGCTCTTATCCATCTTGTTTGATGTAACAGTGCCTGTTCTTTCTTTTCTTAGGTTCCTTTCCATGATGAGTAGGATTAACGGTTGTTTTTCATTTCGTTGATAACCGTGTGAATTCGCGCTATTTCGCGGCGCTTCGCACGCAATACCATTGGATTTTCTGTTCCTGCAACTGTGTGATTAAACGACAACTTCGCAAGTTCTGCTTTTTTCTCCGAAACTTGATTGTTCAAGTCTTCAATGGTCATATTTCTGTAATCTGATGCTTTCATGTCTTATTCGGTATAATCTGGACGAACAATAAATTTGGTGCGGCAAGGCAATTTCTGAGCTGCCAATCTTAATGCTTCTTGAGCGGTTTCCAAAGACACACCCTCTGCTTCAAAAAGAATTCTTCCTGGTTTAACAACAGCTACCCAATGATCAGGAGCTCCCTTACCCTTACCCATACGTACCTCAGCTGGTTTAGCAGTGATAGGCTTGTCTGGGAAGATACGAATCCATACTTTACCTTCACGCTTCATGAAACGTGTTAGAGCTACACGGGCTGCTTCTAGCTGACGTGAAGTGATGAATCCTTCGTCCATGGTTTTGATAGCGAAGCTACCGAAAGCCAATTGCGATCCTCTGTAGGCAATTCCTTTGATTTTGCCTTTCTGTTGCTTTCTATATTTGGTCCTTTTGGGCTGTAACATAATCGTAATGTTTTAATATTATCTTCTTCCTCCGCGGCGATCGTTTCCACCACCGGCGTTAGCTGGGCGCTTTTGTTGTTGAGCAGTTTGTCCGAAGTTTGGAGAAAGATCACGCTTTCCGAAAACTTCACCACGACAAATCCATACTTTCAAACCGATACGACCGTAGCTTGTGTGAGCTTCTGCATGATGATAATCGATATCTGCACGAAGGGTATGCAAAGGAGTACGTCCTTCTTTGTAGGTCTCACTTCTTGCAATCTCTGCTCCGTTTACACGTCCTGAAATTGTAACTTTGATTCCTTCTGCACCCAATTTCATTGCTGAACTGATAGCCATTTTAGTTGCTCTTCTGTAAGAGATACGTCCTTCGATCTGACGACAGATACCTTCTGCTACTAAACGAGCATCGATTTCTGGGCGTTTGATCTCGAAGATATTGATTTGAGCGTCCTTTCCAGTAAGCTTTTTCAATTCCTCTTTCAACTTATCCACTTCAGAACCTTGTTTTCCGATGATTACACCTGGACGTGCTGTGTTGATAGTAACGGTTACCAACTTAAGCGTACGCTCGATAATAATTTTCGATACTGACGCTTTTTTCAAACGCGCCATTAAGTATTTGCGGATTTTATCGTCTTCAACGATTTTCTCTCCGTAGTTTTTTCCACCAAACCAATTGCTGTCCCATCCCTTGATGAAACCTAAACGAAGGCCTATTGGGTTACACTTTTGTCCCATTTCTTTATCTCTATTAATTATTTTTTATCGAGAATGATTGTCACGTGGTTGCTACGCTTGCGAATGCGATGCGCTCTACCTTGAGGAGCTGGACTGATTCTTTTCAAAGTGCGAGAAACGTCTACACGAATTTCTTTCACGATTACATTTGATTCAGCAATATCACTTCCTTCGTTTTTAGCCTGCCAGTTTGCGATAGCAGAGCGTAAAAGTTTTTCGATAGGCAATGCATTCACTGTGCGCGTAAACTTTAAAATATTTAAAGCAGCACCTACTTCTTTTCCACGAATAATATCTGCTACCAAACGCGTCTTACGCGGTGATGTTGGATGATTGTTCAATTTAGCGATAGCAGTTTTTTTCATCTGCTCTTTTATCGCGTTGGCCATTTCTCTTTTGCGAGCTCCCATAGTTTTTCTGTGTTTATCGGGATTGTTCGTTATTTTCTATTTCCACTGTGTCCACGGAAGGTACGTGTCGGAGAAAATTCTCCTAACTTGTGACCAACCATATTCTCTGTAACATATACAGGAATGAATTGCTTACCATTGTGCACCGCAATCGTCAACCCTACAAACTGGGGAGTGATTGTTGAAGCACGGCTCCAAGTTTTGATAACGCCTTTCTTAGCGTTTTCTTGAGCATCATCTACACGCATTTGAAGCTTGTAGTGTACAAAAGGTGGTTTTTTTAGTGACCTAGCCATTTCTCAATTATTTCTTTCTACGTTCTATGATAAATTTACTTGACGGCTTTTTGCTTTTGCGCGTCTTTAATCCTTTAGCAGGCGTTCCTTTGCGTGATCTTGGGATACCTCCAGACTGACGTCCTTCACCACCACCCATCGGGTGATCCACCGGATTCATTGCAACACCACGAACACGTGGACGACGACCTAACCAACGGCTTCTTCCTGCCTTACCTGAGCGAGTCAAGTTATGCTCTCCGTTTGAAACTGTTCCGATTGTAGCGATACATTTCGCTAAAACCTTACGCGTTTCTCCTGAAGGAAGAGTAATGATAGCATATTCACCGTCACGAGCACTCAATTGTGCATATGAACCAGCGCTTCTTGCCATTGATCCACCTTTACCTGGACGCAACTCAATGTTGTGAATGACAGTTCCCAAAGGAATTTCACTCAAAGTCATTGCGTTTCCAATTTCAGGTGCACTTCCTGTTCCGCTTGAAAGCTTCATACCAACAGTTAAACCCGCAGGTGAAATGATGTAGCGCTTTTCTCCATCAGCGTATTCCACTAAAGCAATACGTGCTGAACGGTTTGGATCGTATTCGATTGTCATTACAGTACACTCGATACCGTGTTTATCTCTTTTGAAGTCGATAAGACGGTAGTTACGTTTGTGACCACCACCAATCATGCGCATGGTGCGCTTTCCTTGGTTGTTACGTCCACCTGTCTTCTTTAATGTTACCACTAAAGGCTTATATGGACGGTCGGTCGTCAACTCTTCGAAAGTGGAAGCCACTTTGAAGCGAGTACCTGGAGTTACCGGATTTAATTTCTTAATGCCCATTTCCTCTTCTGTTAGATGTTAGAATAAAAATCGATTGTCTCACCTGCAGCCAACTTCACGATAGCCTTCTTGTAGCTTGCGCTTCTTCCAGAAACAATACCTGCTTTTGTATAACGGAATTTGTTCTTACCGTCATAACGAATAGTGTTGATTTGCATAACTGTCACACCGTAGTTTTTCTCGATTGCCTTCTTGATTTCAATCTTGTTAGCATCCAATGCTACCACGAAGCCGTACTTGCCTTGCTTTTCTTGGATTCCGGTCATTTTCTCCGTAACCAATGGTCGAATAAGGATTTCGCTCATGACAGTTATTTTTTAAGAATGTTAGTTACCATTTCGTGTGCGTTACCTACGAAAACAACTTGGTGGCTGTTCATAATGTCGTAAGTATTCACCATGCTAGCGATTTGCACGTTAGCGCCCTGGATGTTACGAGAGCTTAAGTAAAGACTATCGTTTCTCTCTGGGATAAGGATAAGCGACTTGCGGCTGTTTAAAGAAAGATTCTTTAATACATTCAAAAACTCGCTTGTTTTTGGTTTATCGAAAGACAAAGCATCTACCAGCATAATACCGTTTTCTTTTGCCTTGTAGCTAAGAGCTGAAGCGCGAGCTAAACGTGTAGTACTTCTGTTAACTTTGATATCGTATGCTCTTGGACGTGGTCCGAAAACGCTACCCCCTTGACGGAACAACGGATTCTTTGCACTACCCTTACGAGCACCACCAGTACCTTTTTGCTTATGTAATTTCTTCGTAGAACCGTGAATCTCACCTCTGTGCTTAGTCTTGTGCGTTCCTGTGCGTTGAGCAGCTAGGTAACGTTTTACATCTAAGTAAATCGCGTGATCATTCGGTTCGATTCCGAATACTTCTGCGTCAAGTTCAACGGAACTTCCCGTCTTTTGACCTTGTATGTTGAATATATCCAGTTTCATATTACTTCACGATATAAACGGTTGAACCATTGTAACCAGGGATTGCACCTTTAACGAGAATCAAATTCTCATCAGCCAATACCTTAATTACCTCTAAATTTTGCAAAGTGCGTTGGTTTCCACCGGTACGACCTGCCATGCGCATTCCCTTGAATACACGTGATGGATCTGATGATGCTCCTAACGAACCTGGTGCACGTAAACGGTTGTGTTGACCGTGTGTGCTTTCTCCTACCCCACTGAAACCATGGCGCTTTACAACACCTTGGAATCCTTTTCCTTTTGACGTTCCAATCACATCTACGTTTTCACCTTCGGTAAATAACTCTGTGATTGTTACAACATCACCTAAGTTCTTATCTGTTTCGAAGTCGTGGAACTCTGCGATAAAACGCTTTGGAGTTGTTCCTGCCTTTTTGAAGTGACCTTGCATTGGCTTAGAAGTATTCTTTTCCTTCTTTTCGCCATATGCTAGCTGAACAGCGGTATAACCGTCCTTTTCCAAGGTTCTTACTTGGGTCACTACACATGGACCAGCTTCTATCACTGTGCATGGGATGTTTTTCCCAGCGGCACTGTAGACGCTAGTCATACCGATTTTTTTACCAATTATGCCTGGCATGTGTCTGTGTATTTAATTGTTAAACTTTGATTTCTACTTCTACTCCGCTAGGCAATTCTAGCTTCATTAATGCATCTACAGTTTTCGATGAAGAGCTGTAAATGTCTAGCAAACGCTTGTACGAGTTCAATTCGAACTGTTCACGTGCCTTCTTGTTCACGTGTGGTGAACGAAGAACAGTGTAAATGCGCTTGTGTGTTGGCAACGGAATTGGTCCGTTTACAACAGCCCCGGTAGACTTCACAGTCTTCACAATTTTCTCAGCAGACTTGTCTACTAAGTTGTGATCGTAGGACTTTAATTTGATTCTAATCTTTTGAGCCATCTAGGTTCTATATATTATGCGTTTTTGCCTTTTGCTTTTGCTATTACTACTTCAGCTACGTTGTTAGGAGCTGGAGCGTAGTTGTTGAATTCCATTGATGAAGTTGCACGTCCAGAAGTAATTGTACGAAGATCAGTTACATATCCGAACATCTCAGACAATGGAACTTTACCACTAATTACTGTTGCCCCGCTACGCTCGCTTGTTCCTTCAATCATACCACGACGCTTGTTCAAGTCACCGATAACATCACCCATGTTTTCTGATGGAGTAACGATTTCAAGTTTCATGATTGGCTCAAGAATGATTGGCTTACACTTAGGAGCAGCCTCACGGAACGCCATCTTAGCACACAATTCGAAAGAAAGTGCATCCGAGTCAACCGCGTGGAAAGATCCGTCATTCAATTCAACTTTCATTGTATCGATGTTGTAACCTGCCAACACACCGTTGATCATTGCTTCTTTAAATCCTTTTTCAATAGAAGGGATAAATTCACGAGGAATGTTACCACCTTTAATGTTGTTGATGAACACCAATCCTGACTTCTCTGGATCATCGTTTGGTCCGATATTGATAACAATATCTGCAAACTTACCACGACCACCTGATTGCTTCTTGTAAACTTCTCTGTGGTTTGAAGCAGCTGTGATAGCTTCTTTGTAAGATACTTGAGGTGCACCTTGATTACACTCAACTTTAAACTCACGACGAAGACGATCGATGATAATTTCCAAGTGCAACTCACCCATACCCGAGATTACTGTTTGACCAGTCTCTTCGTCAGTTCTTACACGGAACGTTGGATCTTCTTCAGCCAATTTAGCTAAAGCCATACCTAACTTATCACTGTCTGCTTGCGTCTTAGGCTCGACAGCCAAACCGATTACAGGCTCCGGGAATACCATAGACTCAAGAACGATTGGGTGCTTTTCGTCACACAAAGTATCTCCTGTCTTGATATCTTTAAAACCTACAACCGCTCCGATATCACCAGCACCTAAAACTTCAATTGGATTTTGCTTATTCGCGTGCATTTGGAAGATACGAGAGATACGCTCTTTGTTTCCGCTGCGCGCATTCAAAACGTATGAACCTGCATCTAATTTACCACTGTATGCACGAGTGAATGCTAAACGTCCTACGAATGGGTCAGTTGCAATCTTAAATGCTAAGCCCGCAAACGGCTCATCCATAGATGGCTTACGGCTAAGCTCTTCTCCAGTATCAGGGTGTGTTCCGGTGATACTTTCTTTATCAAGTGGTGATGGCATTAATTCCATAACCAAATCCAACATTGTTTGAACTCCTTTGTTTTTGAAAGAAGAACCACAAACCATTGGAACAATCTTCATATCGATAACCGCTTTACGAAGTGCGTCAAGAATTTCACGCTCAGTCATGCTGTTTGGATCTTCGAAGAATTTCTCCATCAAAGACTCATCGTATTCAGCAACTGCTTCAAGAAGTTTCTCACGGTACTCTAAAGCCTCATCCATCATGTCAGCAGGAATATCTACCTCTTGGTAAGTCATTCCTTTGTCATGCTCATTCCAAATCATTCCGCGGAAGTTGATCAAATCAACTACCCCTTTGAAATCATCTTCAGCACCGATAGGTAATTGCAATGGAACTGCATTACTACCTAACATTTCTTTCACCTGCTTAACAACGTTTAAGAAGTCAGCACCTTGGCGGTCCATTTTGTTAACGAAACCAATACGAGCAACATTGTAGTTGTTCGCTAAACGCCAGTTTGTTTCTGATTGTGGTTCAACACCATCAACTGCAGAGAACAAGAACACCAAACCATCCAATACACGCAATGAACGGTTTACCTCAACGGTAAAGTCAACGTGACCTGGAGTATCAATGATGTTAATATGATAAGGTTGGTTGCGGTATGTCCAACTAACTGTAGTAGCTGCAGAAGTGATAGTAATACCACGCTCCTGCTCTTGTGCCATCCAGTCCATTGTAGCCGCACCATCGTGAACTTCTCCAATCTTGTGGTTTACACCAGCATAGTAAAGGATACGCTCAGTAGTTGTTGTCTTACCCGCATCAATGTGGGCAGCAATTCCGATATTTCTTGTATATAAAAGGTCGCGTGACATGCTTTTTTCTTTATCTTAATTAGAAACGGAAATGTGAGAATGCTTTGTTCGCTTCAGCCATTCTGTGAACGTCTTCTTTCTTTTTGAAAGCAGAACCTTCACCCTTTGACGCAGCAACGATTTCGTTAGCTAACTTCTCAGCCATGCTCTTCTCGTTTCTCTTGCGAGAATATCCGATCAACCATTTCATAGCCATTGAATTCTTACGATCTTCACGAATTGGTGAAGGAATTTGGAAGGTTGCTCCTCCTACACGACGGCTTCTAACCTCAACCGCTGGTGTAACGTTCTCTAACGCCTTCTTCCAAATCTCTAATCCATCTTCGCTAGTCTTAGTGGCTACGCGATCGATTGCATCATAAAAGATTGAAAAGGCTACCCCTTTCTTTCCTTGAAGCATTAAATTATTGACAAACTTCGTTACAGTAACCTCGTTGAACTTAGGATCTGGAAGTACCGCAATTTTTTTGGCTTTTCTTCTTCTCATTGCAAGATATTCTTAATGCGATTATTTTTTAACTTTTGGACGCTTGGTACCATACTTAGATCTTCTTTGACCACGACCGTTAACACCGGCAGTGTCCAAAGCACCACGAACAATGTGGTAACGAACCCCTGGTAAATCTTTCACACGACCACCACGAACCAATACAATGCTATGCTCTTGTAGGTTGTGTCCTTCACCACCGATATATGCGATGATCTCAAAACCGTTCGTTAAACGAACCTTAGCAACCTTACGTAATGCTGAGTTTGGTTTCTTAGGAGTAGTTGTGTACACTTTAGTACAAACCCCACGACGCTGTGGACATGAGGTTAAGGCAGCTGATTTGCTGCGGTAGGTCTTTGGTTCGCGACCCTTTTTAATTAACTGTTGAACTGTTGGCATTGTTATGTAAGTTCCTTTATTTCACTATTTTTAATTCGAGTACACGACTCGGAAAATTCGGGGTGCAAATGTACATCATGAATTGTTATTCACAAGCACTATTGTGAATTTCTTTTTAAAAAAAATCTGATAGGTGGTTAACATGTTGATTTTCAATTTAAAAAATATGAGCCAAGGCCCGATTTTTTTTTGATAAAAACAGCTGGAACGCCCATTTTTTCATTTTTTTTCGCTCGGAAACCCATCACGCGTTGAAAAATGACTTCACGTTATCGACGATAAATTCCAGTTCTTCAGAAGTCATTTCCGTATGAATTGGGAGCGATAAAACTTCGCTAGATAAACGCTCGCTAATTGGCATTGATCCTTTCGGGTATCTGTCATTCTCGAAGGCCTTTTGAAAATGTAACGGAAGAGGATAATAAATCATGCTTGGCACTCCCCTCTCCTCCAGATGAGACCTCAAAGCATCTCTTTTCCCATTGAGTACGCGCAAGGTGTACTGGTGAAAAACGTGGGTACCTGTAGCAATTCGATTGGGCGTCATTAGTCCTTCTGAACCCACCAATGCCTTGTCGTAATAGTCAGCAACAGTTCTTCTAGATTCTGCATATCTATTCAAATGCTTCAGCTTAATATCTAAAATAGCCGCCTGCATGGTATCTAAACGAGAGTTTACACCGATTACATCGTGATAATAACGTACTTTTTGACCGTGGTTCGCAATCATGCGCAAATTGGCCGCAAGTTCATCGTTGTTGGTGAACAACGCACCACCATCTCCGTAGCATCCCAAATTTTTAGATGGGAAAAAGCTCGTGCAGCCAATATCTCCTATGGTTCCTAAAGCTGCAGATTCGCCATTCGATAATTGATAGGTTGCGCCCAATGCTTGAGCGGTATCTTCAATTACAAACAAATTATGTCTACGCGCAATATCCATGATCGCGTTCATGTCCGCGCCTTGTCCAAACAAATGAACCGGCACAATAGCCTTCGTTTTTGGGGTTATCGCCTTTTCAATCTCTGCTGGATCTATTGTAAAATCAAACTCCTTGGCTTCAACCAAAATTGGAACTAATCCCAACAATGCCATTACCTCTGCTGTTGCTACGTAAGTGAATGAAGCTGTTATTACCTCATCTCCGGGTTTTAAACCCAATCCCATCATTGCTATTTGCAAGGCGTCTGTTCCGTTGGCGCACGGAATGACGTGCTTGATATTCAAATAGCTCTCGAGGTTATTTTGAAATGATTTCACTTCTGCACCATTTATAAAATTCGCATTGGTCATGACATTTACAACCGCTGTGTCTATTTCTGGTTTAATCTTCAAGTATTGTTTCTTGAGATCAACCATTTGGATATTTGTTGACATGTATTGAAATTTAAGGGCAACAAAATTAAGCTTTAGTTTCCAATCAATAACATTTACTTTCGCAGTATGAAGAAACTCACACTCCTTGCTTTTTGGCAACTGGCTTGCTTCGTTTCATTCGGACAATGGCAAGTGCGTGATTCGTCGCTATTCAATCCACATGTTACCGTTGGTTACGGGTACTCCGCTCCTGGTGGTGATTTAGCCAATAGATTCGGGAACAACGGGAGCCTCGAAGTCGGATTTCACATTAAGGATAAGAAAAACTGGTACTACGGCGTTCAATTTAATTACCTCTTTGGAAACAAAGTCCACGAGCCAAATTTGCTCAGTAATCTCTTGACCTCACGTGGCGAAATTCTCGACGAGCAAGGACAAATTGCAACTATGTTCATTCAACAAAGAGGATTCAATGTTTTTCTTCAAGGGGGGAAATTGCTACCGATAATCGGTCCAAATCAGAACTCTGGACTTCTTATCACCTTTGGTGTTGGACTGCTTCAACACAAAATAAGATTGGAACATCAGGAAGCGAAGATTACACAGCTTGAAGGTGATTACTTGAAAGGCTATGACCGATTAACCAACGGCCTTTCGTTAAATCAATTTGTTGGATATTATCACCTGAGTAACAACCGACTAATAAACTTCTACGTTGGCGCTCAAGCAACCGAAGGCTTCACGCAAAGCAGAAGGGAATGGAATCTCGACACCCAAACGCAAGACACTGAAAAAAGATTGGACATGCTGTTTGGTTTGCGTGCAGGTTGGATATTAAACCTCTACCAACGTGCTCCAAACGATTTCTATATCTACTAAATCATGTTCCGATTTTTCTATTCGATTGTTTGGCAATTCATTGGAATAATTCTTCCATTTATAGGATTATTCAACACGAAAATTCGAATTGGAAATAAAGGAAGAAGGGCTTCAATTTCCACATTAAAAAATTGGCGCAATGCACTTCCAACTGACTCTGAAATCATTTGGTTCCATTGCGCTTCGCTGGGGGAATTTGAACAAGGAAGACCCGTGATGGAAGCACTCAAAACTAGAAATCCAAAAGTTCTCATTGCTCTCACTTTTTTCTCTCCTTCCGGATATGAAGTTCGAAAGAACTATACTGGTGCTGATTGGATCGGATATCTTCCACTTGACACTTACTTCAACGCTAAAAAATTCGTTCGAATACTCAATCCTTCTCAAGCCTTTTTTGTGAAGTATGAATTCTGGACGAATTACTTTTTGAATTTGAAAAACAACGGGGTAAAGTTGTTTTGCATTTCAGTTATCATGCGTGAAGAACAACGATTTTTCAAATGGTACGGATTTATCTGGAAGCCAACACTGAAAGCGGTTACACACTTTTTCGTTCAAAACGAAAACACGCAAAAGCTTCTTCAGAAAATCAAATTTAATAACGTTATCGTTTCCGGAGATACTCGTTTCGATCGCGTTTTGAAAATAGCGAATTCGTCTAAAGATTTGAGCTGGTTAACTTCATTCAAACAACATGAATTTCTTGTTGTTCTTGGGTCGAGTTATACGGAAGAAGAATCGCTCATGGCTATGCTCCTTCAGCGCGTGAACAATTTAAAAGTTTGCGTTGTACCACATGAAATTCACAGCCGTAGAATTCAAGAATCGATTGCTCGTTTCGAGAAATTTGGAGTGGTTTTGCTCTCTTCCTTTCAACCAGAAAAAAACAATGAAGCACGAGTTTTAATAGTGGATTCAATTGGCATGCTTTCGTCTATTTATTTTCAAGCTAACGCCGTTGTTCTAGGAGGTGGATTCGGGAAGGGTTTACACAACTCGTTGGAGATTGCTGTTTACGGAGTTCCCATGGCCTTTGGACCGAATCACACCAAATTTCAAGAGGCGGTTGACCTGGTTAAAAATGGCGCAGCCTTTTCGGTTGAAAGTCTTGAGGAACTCTCTTCGTTTATTGAACATTGTCATTACGAAAACGTTATTCCGAACGTTGGAAAAAAATACGTTTCAGATCATGCCGGAGCGACTTCTGCAATTTTAAAAGGAATAGAAAAATACAGCGCGTAGGATACGTATCTTTGCTGCTCAATTTTCAACTATGAGCGACAAAAAAATTATCTTTTCCATGGTGGGTGTAAACAAGTACACTCCGACTGGCAAGCACATTATAAAAGACATTTATCTTTCGTTTTACTACGGAGCTAAAATTGGAATTATCGGATTGAACGGTGCTGGTAAATCTACCGTAATGAAGATTATTGCAAACCTTGACCAAGAGTTTCAAGGTGACGTGGTATGGTCTGCAGGATATTCTGTTGGTTACCTTCCACAAGAACCCCAATTAGACGACACCAAAACGGTTCGTGAAATTGTAGAAGAAGGAGTAAAACCAATCACTGACGTATTGAAAGAATACGAAGAGATTAACATGAAGTTTGGCGACGAGGAAATTCTAAATGACCCTGATAAAATGCAGGCGTTAATGGATCGTCAAGCAGCTGTTCAAGATAAAATTGAAGCACTTGGTGGATGGGATTTAGATACGAAACTGTCTATTGCTATGGACGCGCTTCGTTGTCCAGATGAAGATTCATTGATTGAAAAATTAAGCGGTGGTGAACGTCGTCGTGTGGCGTTGTGTCGTTTGTTGCTTCAAAACCCAGATGTTTTGTTGCTCGATGAGCCTACCAACCACTTGGACGCTGAAAGCGTTGAATGGTTAGAGCAACACTTACAACAATATCCTGGAACTGTATTGGCTGTTACCCACGACCGTTATTTCTTGGACAATGTTGCAGGATGGATTCTTGAATTGGATCGCGGTGAAGGTATTCCGTGGGAAGGAAACTACACTGAATGGTTAGATCAAAAGTCGAAGCGTTTGGCTGCTGAAGAAAAGCAAGAAAGCAAGCGAAGAAAAATATTGGAGCGTGAGTTAGAATGGGTGCGCATGAATCCGAAAGGACGTCAAGCAAAAAACAAAGCCCGTATTCAGAACTACGACAAGATGATGGCTGAAGGCGAGCGCGAGAAAGACGCGAAATTGGAGCTTCCAATTCCGAACGGTCCTCGCTTAGGAAATGACGTTATTGATGCGATTGAAATTTCTAAATCTTTCGGTGATCGCATACTTATCGAGAACCTTTCATTCAAACTTCCTCCTGCAGGAATCGTAGGTGTGATTGGACCGAATGGTGCAGGAAAGACAACGATGTTCCGCATGATTATGGGTGAAGAAACGCCAGATAGCGGAGAATTTAAAGTTGGAGACACAGTTAAGATTGGCTACGTTGACCAACGTCACGGAGAAATTGACCCGAATAAAAGTGTCTACGAAGTCATCAGTGGCGGAAACGAAGTGATTGATCTAGGCGGACAAACGATTAACTCACGTGCCTACTGCAGCAAGTTTAACTTTGCGGGTGGTGATCAACAAAAGAAATGTGGCGTTTTATCGGGTGGAGAGCGTAATCGCTTGCACCTCGCCATGACTTTGAAAACTGAAGCGAATGTTCTTTTACTTGATGAGCCTACCAACGATATTGACGTGAATACACTTCGCGCCTTGGAAGAAGGAATTGAAAACTTTGCTGGTTGTGCTGTTGTGATTAGTCACGACCGTTGGTTCTTAGACCGCATTTGCACACACATTCTTGCGTTCGAAGGAGATTCTCAAGTATATTATTTTGAAGGTTCTTATTCAGAATATGAGGAGAATAAGAAGAAACGTTTGGGTGACACTGGTCCTACCCGAATCAAATACAAAAAATTGACTCGATAGTAAACAAGAATAAGAATAGCGCTCAAAAGGCGCTATTCACTTTTTTGCGTGAAAAAGAAAATGCCGGAAAGAAACTTTTTCATTCAAAATTCGTTAGTTTAGATTAGCCAAAACACGCACTTATGCAAAAGACATTTTCATTTCTAACTCTAACAATTTTTCTTTCTATTTCTTTTGGAATGAAGGGTCAAATTGATTGTGCTTTAGCGAATACCATGCAGTGTGGCGGTCCCTCGAGCATGTTGATTAACGCTGGTTCAGGAAATGACAATATTAGTTATTGTGGGTTTCAAAATGAAGGGAACGAAACCTATTATGCCTTTCAACCAACGATTGCAGGAAATTATTTTATTTCCGTGGATGAATTCGGCGGTACTTCAACACCTTACGAAATGCGCTATGGCGAATGTTTCGGAACGACCTGGAATTGTTTAGGAATCTATTCAGGAAGTTCATCAACTGATTTTATTTATCTATCCACGGGAACTATTTACGTTTTCTGTGTAGACCTTCAGTCTAGTTCTGCAAGTCTTGGAGGTTCCATTTCTATCAACTGCGCGGAACAAGCGCCCTTGAACGATGCTTGCGCGAATGCTCAAAACATTTCATGCAGTAACAGTATTTCAGGAACCTTGAATGGGGCAACATCCGACAATGTTCCCAATTGCTTATCACAAGGAAACGGTGAAGAAGGTGTGTGGTATACGTTCACTGGAAACGACTCTTATGTTTCACTTTCAACATGCGGAAGCCAAACCCAATTCGACACGCAAATCTCTGTTTACTCAGGTGATTGTTCAGCACTCACTTGTGTAGCTGCTAACGATGACAATCCATTGTGCGAATCAAACGGATCGTCCTCTTTCATTTCGTTTAATGCTGTTTCTGGAACAAACTATTTCATCCGGGTTCATGCAAACACTCAGCCCAACGCGAGTTACAACTTTGTATTGAATGCGAGTTGCGCCGCGCTCTGCACTGCACCAATTAACGACAACTGCAACAACGCAATAGCTCTTGGCTCCATTAGCAATGCTGCATGCACGGGCGCGCAAATGAGCAATACTCTTTGCGCTACTCCTTCAAACGTGCAGCCAACTTGCTTCTCAGCGTTTAATACATTGAACGACGTTTGGTATTCGTTTATCCCGGTTGATGGTGATGTAGAGTTGGTCCTTAACGCCGCTTCTTCTTCTGATATTGGCGTTGCTGTTTACAGCGGTTCATGCGGAAATCTTTCTTCTGTGTTCTGTTCCCCAAATGCATCAAGTGCCGGAGGAACTGTCATTGACGGTTTGAATGCTGGAACAACGTACTACCTTCAATTTTTCAGTTTACAAAATGCATCAGGCGCTTTCAGTTTCTGTCTGAGCAATCCAACTTGCTCTACTCCTATTGCTGCAATAGTTTCAAACATCACAGATTCAGGTGCTTTTCTTCAATGGTCTTCATTGAATGCTACAGGAGCTTTCGATATACTCGTAACAACGACCAATCTCGGAACTGATATCAACTCGCAAAACATCACTAACGCGACGATATACGGAGTTCCATTTACAGCATCACCTCTTTCAAATCTCTCTGAAAACACAACGTATTATGTTTATGTGCGTCAAGACTGCGGAAGTATAGACCACAGCGAGTGGAGTTCTGGTATTTCGTTTACAACGAATTGGTCGGTGCCTGATTGCAATTTCACCGCAGACTTTGAATGCGGAAGCACGTATTCTCTCAATTTCGGCGGTAATGGATCACTCTCTGAGTCTTCGTGCGGCGATGCGTCCGGACGTGAATTCGTTTTCAACTACACACCAACCTTAGGTGGCACTTACGTTTTAAATTTTTCGAGTAACGCCTCAAATCTTGCTGTATCCTTCAAAGAAAATGATGGACAATGCAATTACTCCAACGCAACATGTCTCGAGAATAATGGCGGTAATTTCTCAATGTTTTTAATTGCTGGAAACTCCTATTCGATTTGGATTGACGCAATCAACAGCAGCGCTTTCAGCACAACCGCTGGTTGGAATTGTCCCGCTATGGGCGAAGATCCCAGCAATGCTTTATTGATCAACGCCGCCTATTTCCCTGTTTGCAATATTCTAAATGGAAGTCTTCTGAATAGCTCTGCTACTGCGGCTTTCGGATTAAACAATTCCAATCATCACGACAAGTGGGGACGATTTACAGCATCGACATCGGGTGCAAGTATTTCAGCAAATAGTACCGAGAATATTCGCATTGAACTTCGCAATTCAAATTACGAGTTGATTGACTCCGAGGATTTGACTTCTACGGGAAATGAAATACTGAACACATCAAGTCTTGTTGCTGGACAAACTTATTTCGTTGGAATAATTTCAGTAGATGCTTTAGTTGGAAACGGGGCCTATACACTTTGTGTTCGTCAATTGAAAAAGGGTGCGTGTGGATACAATCCGAATTTAAACCTCAGCATGGGTCAGTTTTTCAAAGCGCAACTTGCAACTGGAGCGACATACAGATTCCAATTACTTGGAGTTTTAGGAGCGGGTGCTGGACAGAATGCAGTAAAAAACCAAGCAACACCTCAGCTGATTTTAAGTAGCGTGTTTCCTAATTTGCACTACGACTCCGACTATGAAATCACAGTGAGCAACATTTACACGCTTCAAAATGGAAGTGGGCAAAACGAAATCATTACACTACCTGCCTCAGGCGCTTGTCCCGTTCACATCAACGCGCAACCGCTTCCGGTTTTGCGCTTTGTAGACCGATGCATTGTTACTACGAAGCCACGCGTTTCTTTTATAGGAGCAACGCCGTTTGTCTTTGGTGCAACCGGATGGAAATGGCAATTTCAAAAATTAGATGCGAATGGAAATCCGATTGGAAATTTCATTCAATACGATGTATTGAACGCGAACAACTACTTGAACATTGGAAACGTATCTCTTCTTGAATACGGAACAAGCTACTCGGTGACAAGTGCACCTGTCTTCAGTTATGGTGCAGGAAATTTCGGCGGCGCTTACACTATGTGCATTGCACCTTTCTCAGGATTTACTTCCGAAAACAACGATCGAAATTCAATTGAAACAATTACAGAAGTTTCTGGAATTAATCTATATCCGAATCCTTCGCAAATGAATTGCTCTATTTCTTCAAATAAAGCTATTCAACGCATCCGCGTGTATGATTTGGGTGGAAGGAAGGTGAAGGATGTTTTTATAAACGGAGACGTTCGGTATGAGCTGAACACTTCTGATTATCCGAATGGATTATTTCAAATTGAAATTCAAACGGAAGAAAGTACGGAAGTGAAGAAACTCATCGTTTCACATTAACCGAAAATTTCCTTCACTCGATTTTCTCTATAGGAGAAGATTCCGGCTAATCTATTCTTAATGTAAACAGAATAGGCGATTCGCCCTAAGATACCCATCCCAATTGCGTAGTGTACGGTATCGGTCATTTTAACTCCACCTGCAACTGCTTCGAAGTGATGCTGATGATGCCACATGGCGTAAGGACCAAATCTTTGTTCATCTACAAAATACTTTCCTTCTTCACAATGGGTAATCTCTGTTGTCCAGCCCATTGGAATATTCAACAACGGACGCACCTTGTATTGAATAATCATACCTGGATACATCTTCACACCTTCCACATCTGTTAGAATTTCGAAACTCATATCTGGAGGAGTCATCTCATTCAAGTTGATGGGCGTTGCAAAATAATTCCAAACGGTTTCTATTGAAGCGGGAATAAATGTTTCTGTAGATAGGCGATATACTTTCATAACACCAACAACAACATTGCTGCTGAAATGTTCCTAGGAGCGATAACGAATCTTCTTCGTCCAAGCCAAAGAAGGCTTCTCAATAAGATGGTACATCATCCAAGCTCCAAGAACTGCATAGACTTGAATAGCAATGAAGACTACCCAAACCAATTTTCCATCTTGGGACTCGTGGTAGAATTTTCCGTAGATGAAGGAAACGAAAAACAAATGAAATAAATAATACGAATAGGAAACGTCGCCGATAAAGTTCAACCACGAAGGTCCCCTCTTAATAAAATATATGGCAAAGAAAGTAAGTCCTGCGACAATTGTAATGTGCGTCCCCAAATGCAATTGATCATATATGTTGAAGAGTCCAACCGCCAAAGAAACGACCACCCCACTCCAAAATTCCAATTTCGAAATATTTTTTTTGTAATAGAGAAACAACGAAAACCCTAACGCAAAAACAGGTAAATGGAAAAACACATTTTCCTTGGTATGCATGGGTACAAAGAAGTGCGAAAGAAAGGTTAAGGCTAAGCTTCCGTAATACGCAACAAGTCGAACAGAAAGCTTATTGCTTGCAAGAAAAGGAAAGATAAGTGCGAGGTAGATGTAGTATTGAAACTCTACGAACAAGGTCCAGTACACTTCAATCACCCATCTAGATTCTTTGAAAGGAACTTGGAACGTAACGCTATCTATAAATCGTTGTATAATTTCTACATCGTAGAATGAACGATTGTCTTTCATAATCCAAATTCCAATTACGAAAATAATTACAGAGACAACGAAAGGCGGATACAATCGAACGATTCGTTTCAACATGAACTTATCTAAGTTCTTGAAACCGTACTTCCCTTGTTCCATAGACCAGGGAAGAACGACACCACTGATTACAAAAAATACATAGACGCCTTCTTGTCCCCAGTCGAGCAAGTGATGAAACTCAGGATAAAAAGGTTGAATAATAAATGCAGAATGGAACATACAAACCATCCAGGCCGCGACACCGCGCAGGGCATTTAAGAGTCCTATTGGATTGGTTGTTTCTTCCATCGTTAAATAAAAAAATCCTTGAATTTCTTCAAGGATTTAATTTGCGCGATTAATCGCTAATGTACCCGGAGTGGGACTTGAACCCACACGACCGCAATGGCCACAGGATTTTAAGTCCTGCGTGTCTACCGATTCCACCATCCGGGCAAAACACTCAGATAAAAAAAAACCTGACAATCAATCAGGCTTTTTTAAAACTTGAGCGAGAGACGAGACTCGAACTCGCGACCCTAACCTTGGCAAGGTTATGCTCTACCAACTGAGCTACTCTCGCTTAACTATAAAGAACTTTTGGATTGCAAAAATAAAAAGAACTTGCTATTCCACAAGACTTTTTTTTGTTTTTCTTTTCAATCAGTTAAAAGGGGATTCATCACTTTAAACCATCTCGCTGGAAACAAGGCCAATACCATCATTGCAGGGTATCCGAAGGGAAGTTGTTTTGAACTTTCTAATGACCTCAAATCTTGAAAAGGTCGTTCTGGATTTGCATGATGATCGCTATGTCTGCTTAATTCAAACAATACAGCCCTGCCTAATATATGATCTGAATTCCAAGAGTGTTGAGGCGCAACTTGCTCGTATCTGTTTTCATTTACCTTGTTACGAGTTAATCCGTAATGCTCGATATAATTGACGGTTTCTAACAAAATCATTCCGAGGAGAGCAGCGATAACAAATGACAAAAGAGCTAATGGATTCCAAACATATATTACTAGACAAATGCCTAATTGTAATATCGAATAAATCAAGGTTTCACTAAAAAACAACGATCTGTTTTTGCGTTTGCATTCACTCCTGGAAATCTTCCATGCTGAAAGATAACTTCCGGGAATAACTCGAAACCAGAAGGCATAAACAGACTCGTTCTTTCTGGCTGTGGCAGGGTCTTGCAGCGTTCCAATCCACTTGTGATGCCCCTTATTGTGCTCTACATAAAAATGCATGTAGAGTGAGGTGCTCAAGAGAATTCGAGCAACAAGTCTATCCGAAAATTTCGGGGAGTGTCCTAACTCATGAGCGACATTAATTCCAAATACTCCACACATGATTCCCATTGCCGAAACATTTCCTATCCAGGTAAACATCGTGACTTTCGCATCAAGCTGTGCAGAGAAAAAACAGTAAATCAAAATCAATTGAACCGGAAGTGTCAGATACAGAAGCATCTTAAACCAGAATTTCTTTTTCACACTTTCAGCCTGCAGATTGGAATTCACAGGCTTCCACTTCCACTCAAAAAAAGGAATTAATCCGAAAGCGAAAAGAAGTGTGAGATAGGAATAAACTCCTCCCCATTCAAAACCAAAAAAGGCTAATGCTGGCAGAATAAAAGCCAATAGATATTTGAGGTATCGCATACCTCAAATTTACTCATTACATTTTATTCTTCGCTTTAAATGCTGCTAAAATTTCCTCATCTGTTTTCCCTAAAACTTCCAAGGCCATTTTGGCTTGCTCAGCCCAGAATGAAGTTGAGAAATCTGTGATTAACAATTGGTATTCCTGTCGCGCAACATCGAATTGCTTGAGCTTAGCGTCATTGATAAACGCATAGGTGTAATGAAGTTCAGCTAATTTCTCTGGATTACTCTCTATCGCGAAGGCACTTTCGAAACAGCTTTTTACTTCTTCGTTGAAATGCGCTTCGCCACTAATGCTTCCTGCCTTTTCGAAATACATGACTTGGGTATTTCTATCGGTGGTAATTAATGCAAGTTCTTTGTAAGCAGCAACTACACCTTTCAATTGCTCGCGTGACATTTTGATAATTGGATTACCTGCCTTCACATTCGCATCGAAATCGCTCACGACTTTCAATAAAGAATCTCCATTGATTTTCTTTTCCTTTGGAGCTTCCGCGGTTTGATTTCCTCCACAAGAAGCGAATAAGATTGCTGATACAGCTATAAAAAATAACGTTCTCATCCTTTGTAAAATTTCATTCGGTAATCCGTATTAATATTTCCTTTTTGAATATCGCGAAGTTTTCCTTTCAAAAGTTGTTTGCGTAACGGGTTAATGCGATCGGTAAAAAGAATTCCTTCAATGTGATCATACTCGTGTTGAACCACACGCGCAGCAAAACCTTCCAATTCTTCCTCGTACAATTCCCAATTTTCATCGTAATACTCAATTTTCAATTTCGGCTTTCGCTTTACATCTTCTCGAATGCGAGGGATTGACAAGCAGCCTTCTTCGCAAGACCATTCGGTTCCGGATTCTTCGAAGATGATTGGATTTATGAATACACGCTTAAAATCTTCGCATGATGGATCTCCGTCTTCACCTTCTGCCACAGGAGAGGCATCTATAACAAACAAGCGAATTGAACGTCCTATTTGAGGCGCTGCAATACCCACACCATTAGAGGCATACATCGTCTCAAACATATTCTCAATGAGCTCCTTCAGATTCGGATAATTCTCATCAATTTCTTCCGCTTTTTTCTTTAAAACGGGATCTCCGTATGCGATAACTGGTAAAATCATTTTTACAATATTAGAGCCTAATGTATTCTGTAATCTCCAATCCGTATCCCTCGAGCGCACTGCGTTTGATCTGAGACGAAGAGATTAACTTCATTTTTGAAACGTTCAATGCACGAATAATTTGAGCGCCAATTCCATAATCACGCTCATCGTTGTTTCGCTTTTCATTTTCCAACAAAACAAGTAATCCTCTCCCCTCTTTTTGAATGGTCTCAAGTGCGGTGTTTAGTGAATTGTGTTGTTGAAGAAGCACATCAATAAAATCTCCGTAGGAAGAAACTGCTTGAACACGAACAGGCACCGCCTCATTCTCGTTCCAATTTCCAAATTTCAATGCTGCGTGATTTCGTGAATGCGACTCACTTCCAAAATGAACAATCTCCACCTCCATTCCCAACCAACTTCTGTTCTCTCTTTTCGTTTCTTCGATGAGCGTTTCTCTTTGAAGTCTGTATGCCACCAGAGATTCAATTGAAATGATTTTCAAATCTAACTCTTTGGCAATCTCTAGCAATTGCGGAAGACGAGCCATTGTGCCGTCGTCGTTCATGATTTCCACTAATGCTCCCGCTGGTTTCATTCCACACAAACGCGCCAAATCAACCGTTGCTTCAGTATGTCCTGTTCTTCTTAGCACACCACCTTCTTTCGCGATTAGTGGAAAGATATGTCCAGGACGACCCAAGTCTTCCGGACGAGTATTTGGATCGATTAACGCTTGAATTGTCTTCGAGCGATCGTGAGCGCTAATGCCGGTAGTGCAGCCGCTTCCGATTAAATCGACAGAAACTGTAAAAGCTGTTTTATGTGGATCCGTGTTATTTGAAACCATCAAGTCCAAATTCAATTCTTCACAACGTTCTTGCGTGAGAGCAACACAAATAAGTCCTCTGCCGAATTTCGTCATGAAATTGATAACCTCAGGGGTAACAATTTCCGCAGGAGCAATGAAATCTCCTTCGTTCTCGCGATTCTCATCGTCAACAACAATGACTACTTTACCATTTTTGAAATCGGCAATCGCCTCTTCAATTGTATTTAATTTCACTTCAGATGTTGACATAATTACATTCTTTCGGGCATTTCAATGCCCAATACATTCATAGTTTTTTTCACGACCTCGCCCACTTGCTTGGTTAGTGCTAAACGAAAAACTCTTAAGTCGTTGTTTGGTTCGCGAAGAATCGCACATTGCTGATAAAAACTATTGAAGTCTCGCACTAAATCATACGTGTATGCTGCAAGAACAGATGGGTTGTATGTACTCGTTGCATCGTCAAATGCTGCAGGAAGATCTAGCAAATGCTTAATCAATTGTCTCTCTGTTTCGTGCAGTTCACCTGTATAATCCAAAGCACTTAATTCACCTTCAACCTTTCTTAAAATGGCTTGTGTGCGGACATATCCGTATTGAATGAACGGACCTGTATTTCCGTTGAAGTCGATACTTTCCTTCGGATCGAACAACATGTTTTTCTTCGGGTCTACGCGAAGCAAGAAATACTTCAACGCACTCATTCCAATGATGTGGTGAAGATGATCTTTTTCTTCATCTGACATTCCTTCCAACTTACCCTGTTCTTCTGCCACTTCTTTCGCCACTTGCTTCATCTCGGCCATGATATCGTCTGCGTCTACAACAGTACCCTCGCGACTTTTCATTTTCCCTTCTGGAAGTTCAACCATACCGTAGCTCAAGTGGAAACATTTTTCCGCTTGTTCCAATCCTAACTTCTTCAATATTTTAAATAATACTTTGAAGTGATAGTCTTGCTCATTTCCAACGGTATAAACCAATGAAGAAGCATCGGGATAATCGCGAAAACGCAACATAGCTGTTCCAATATCTTGCGTGATGTACATTGCTGTACCGTCCTTTCTTAAAACGACCTTCTCGTCTAAACCTTCACCTGTTAAATCTATCCAGATGCTTCCATCTTCTTTCTTGAAAAACACACCGTTTTCCAATCCCTTCATCACCTCGTCTCTTCCTAAAATATAGGTGTCACTTTCGTAATATAATTTATCGAAATCCACGCCCATGGTCTTGTAGGTTACATCAAAACCGTCGTAAACCCAGCCGTTCATTTTCGACCAAAGGGCTATTGTATCAGCATCTTTGTTTTCCCATTTCAACAACATTTCGCGCGCACCTGTTGCAATGGGTGCTTGCGCCTCTGCGTCTTCCTTTGACAATCCTGAAGCAATAAGATCAGCGACCTGACCTTTGAATCTTTTATCGTATTCAACGTAATACTTTCCAACCAGCTTATCTCCCTTCATCCCCGATGATTCAGGAGTCTCGTTTAATCCGGATTCCATCCAAGCAATCATGCTTTTGCAAATGTGAATTCCTCTATCGTTGATCACCTGCACTTTCGTAACCGAATGACCATTCGCCTTGAAAATTTCCGAAACGGAATAGCCTAAGAAAATATTTCTTAAGTGTCCAAGGTGCAGTGGCTTGTTGGTATTTGGTGAAGCGTATTCCACCATGACTCTCGGCTTTGAATTCGCTGCGGCTAATCCGAAGTTATCAAGTTGTGTTACATTTTGAAATTGATCTCCCCAGAAAGCATCATTGAAATGAAGATTCAAAAATCCTTTCACCACATTGAATCTTTCGATTGAAGGAATTTCTTTTTGAAGCCCCTCGCCTATTTCTTGTCCAACCGCCTCAGGTGATTTACCCAATTTCTTCACCCATGGAAAAGTCACAACGGTAAGGTCACCTTCGAATTCTTTTCGTGTTTTTTGTATTTGAATTTCACTGTCTAAAACTTCTATTTGGAAGTTGTTCTGAAAGACATTCTTCAAGGCTGAATGAAGCAATTGATAAGCGGTAGCGACGTTTTTCATACGGAAAACAAAAGTACATTGTTTTTATGGAGCGCCCTAAAAAAAAAGCCACTCGCTTGAGTGGCTTTTCTTTGTAAGCGGTGATGATTATTATTTTTTCTCAAATTTTGCATAGCGCGTCTTGAACTTGTCAATACGACCTGCAGTATCTACTAATTGCATCTTACCAGTATAGAACGGGTGAGAAGCAGATGTAATCTCTAATTTGATTACAGGATATTCGTTTCCATCTTCCCACATGATGGTTTCTTTTGAATTACAAGTGCTCTTTCCTAAGAAAGTATGCTCGTTAGACATATCTTTGAAAACTACCAAACGGTAAGATTCTGGGTGTATTCCTGTTTTCATATTCTGTATTCTTTGTTAAAACGAGTGCAAATATACATGAATTTTCTAAAAATACAAGTCCCGTTTCACATTCCTGTGTTTATAAGTCGAAAAAGCAAACTCGAGACCGGTCAAATGCCGCTATATGTTTGTCCTGTCTAAGAACGCTTAGAGATTGTGAACACACGTGCTACGCACATTACAATATTTAAGTATACTGCCGAGTAACAACGGTTACCAGTAGTTTTGGTTAATTAGAATTTGTTTAGGTAATTAGTCTGAAAAACCCTCGTTCGCGAGGGTTTTTCGTTTTGTCTATCTTCGTGCAATGAGTTGGGTTGGATTAAAAAAAGGCTTCGATATTTATTTACGATTGGAAAAGTCCCTTTCGGAAGCCACCCGCTCAGCTTATTTGAAGGACGTCACGAAACTCGAGAACTTCACTGAAAGTATTGCAGTGTCTTCCATCACTCATGAAACCATAACTTCCTTTTTAAAATTTCTTCATGAATTGGGCTTGGAGGCCACTTCTCAAGCGCGAATTATTTCCGGACTTAAAGGATTCTTTTCTTATTTGATTTTGGAAAAGGTTATTTCAATAGATCCCATGGAATTTATTGAAATGCCTAGAACTTCTCGCAAGCTTCCAGACGTGCTCAGCATTGAAGAGGTTGTATCAATTATTGAGCATTGCGATTTAAGTAAACCTGAAGGAACGAGGAACAGAGCCATTCTTGAAACCCTTTACAGTTGTGGGCTTCGCGTGAGCGAGCTCACCGATCTGAAAATTTCTCAAATGCGAACGAGCGATCAGCTGTTGCGCATTGTTGGAAAAGGAAACAAAGAGCGCTTCGTCCCGATTGGAGAAGAGGCCATGAAATGGATTCAGCATTACAACGAACACATGCGCAATCACATGACTCTTGCGCCTGGGCATGAGGATTTTGTTTTTCTAAATCGAAGAGGAAAGAAGTTAAGTCGTATGTATATCTTCACCATTATTCGTGAAAATTGCGTTGCATTAGGCATTCAAAAGCAAGTGAGCCCTCACACTTTCCGTCATTCATTTGCAACTCATCTTGTTGAAGCCGGGGCAGATTTACGGGCTGTTCAAGAAATGCTTGGACATTCGAGCATTACAACAACCGAGATTTACACGCACATCGACAGATCTCGCCTGAAAGAAGAGATTCAGCTGTTCCATCCGCGGTACGGAAAAAATTGAAAAAATCCAATAATCCCACTATTTTTCGCAAAGACTTAATACACTTATAATCATCTCCTCGTGTATATCCGTCCTTATATTTGAGCATCCTTTCAAATTATGAAAAAGTTATTATTCTTTTTGTTCATTGTAGTCACTTCGATTATTACGAATGCCCAATCTGTTAGCATAACATCGAATGACCTGATTTTATGCCCGGGAGAAAGCGCAACGCTCACCGCTGTAGCAGATCTTCCCAATCGCGTGTTGAATTTTCCGCGTGCTGCGAACCAAGCGATTATACTCAATAATGTACCCGCGCAAACAATCGGTACTTTTTCGTATGAGTTTTGGTTCAATACCCCTGACTCTATTGTTTTGCTTCCGGAGCATGTCGATGGTATTGGTATTTACGACGGTCAAGCTGGCCAAAATTATGCAGTATACCCTCAAAGCATTTTTAGTGGAGTTCAAAGGCGTTCTTCTGGAATTTCTGTTGGTGTTAATGGTATTTCTGTCATGGAGCAAAGCCATCAGTTCTCTGCATCTCGATTAACCTACGCCGCTGATTTGAGCGGGTGGCACCACTGCGCTGTAGTATACACCTCGAATAATTTCGAACTTTTCATAGATGGTGTTTCGGTGGGCGCACGATTGAACGGATCGAATTATGCAGACAACAATTTCGGAGTTCCTTTGACTGTGGCGTTCCGTCCTAACCTTGGAAATAGCTATCCTGCACTTGGAGGTATTGACGCTGACCCTAATGACGCATACTTGGGTCAACTCGACGAATTTCGTGTGTGGAAGATTGCTCTTTCTGCTGCAGATATTGGCGCTATTTACAATCGTAAATTAATTTCAGCAAATATGCAGAATGTAATAGTTCACATGCCGTTCGATATGGGAACTCAAGCCAACTTCAGCACCATTCCCTCCACACCAACTATAACGATTGGAGCCCCAGGAGCCACCGCTGGAGTAACGTTTCCATCGGCAGCCATTCCTCAAGTTGGAACCTTTGCGGGCACCAATTTAGCATCAGCTATTTACAATCCGTTTGTTGTTGGCTATGTGTGGAACGATGGCACCATTGGAAACACGCTTGTTGTTTCTCCAACAGCAGCTTCGACAACTTATACTTGCACAGCAACTGCAGGAACATCCAGCGCAAGTTCTACCATAACGATCGTGACATCCGCACCGACTGCGACTATCTCCAGCAGCAATCCGCTTATATTTTGCGCCGATACATCAGCGACTTTAACAGCCAATGCAGGAACCGCCTATCTGTGGAATACTGGCGACACGACCTCGTTCATTACGGTTGACACCACGGGTATTTATAGTGTTGTAGTTACCAACGCAGACAATTGCAATGCAACATCTGCAGGAACTTCGATCACGGTTAATCCTCTTCCTGAACCAATCATTACCCCTCTATCTGCTACTACATTTTGTGAAGGAGACAGTGTTATTTTATCGAGTAGTATTGACTCGCTCTATCAGTGGAGCACCACTTCTACCGACAGCGTTTTAGTTGTGAGCAACGCAGGAGATTACACCGTTACGCTGACAAATATTTACAACTGCTCTGCAACTTCAGCGCCTGTTACCATTGTTGTGAATCCGAATCCTGTAGCGACCATTGTTGCCAATGGACCTATTTCTTTTTGCTCAGGCAATGAAGTTCAGTTGTCTTCTGCCAGTGACATTCCAACTTGGTCAACTGGATCAAGCGATACAACGATATCGGTGATTCAAACTGAAATGATTGAATTACTTGTCACGAATGAATTCGGTTGCACCGACACAGATTCATTGAGCATTACTGTTTTTGAATTGCCTGTTGTTACTGCTGAAGAAGATACATCTGCATGTATTTCGAATGGTCCTTTCACATTGGATGCAACCCCAGCACTTGGCACGTGGACAGGTTTAAATGTCGCTAACAACACCTTCAGTCCCACAACCGAAGGAACATTCGGTTTTCAATATTCATTTACAGATGGAAATGGATGCACCAACATTGACTCTACTTTCTTTACCGTTGCAATTCCTCTGCAAATAACCGCTGGACCCGACGTTTCTGTATGTATGCCCAGCGATCTGATTGACCTTGCGGCTAACGCATCTCCGGCAGGAGGTATCTGGAGTGGATTTGGTGTAACGGCTGAAGGCTCTGTTCTACCTATTCTGTCTGGAAGTTATGCCTACACTTATTCTTTTCAAGATCTGTGTGCCACAACAGACACCATGTACGTCAATTCATATGACGCTCCTGCACCGCCCGTAATTGGAGGAGAACTATTTATCTGTAAAAATGTTCCTTCTGCCCTTTGGTCTAATTACATTGGAGGAAATTTATGGACGACCAGTGATCCGTCAGATACTATCTACATTATTGATGCAGGAACGTACGGCGTTACTTATACCGATGATAATGGGTGCTCGTCATTCTCTGAGGTTGTTGTTCAACAATATCCAGAGCCGCAAATTCCGGCTATTTCAGGAGAACCGAATGCTGTATACAACAACACGTATTCATACGCGGTGGCTTCTCTTCCGGATTACACTTACAATTGGATAGTTACAGGAGGAACAATTATTTCCGGTCAAGGCACCAATGTCATTGAAGTTGTTTGGGATCAGTTCATAACCGGTGTTGGCGAAATACAAATGACTTGGGCGAATGCATACGGTTGTGAAAGCACCCAGTTCTATGCTGTTAACGTAGATGTTTCTGTTGAGGAAATTTTTGCTTCAAACCTTCGCATTTATCCGAACCCAACTCGCGATGTGGTGAACATCCAATGGGACTTCATGAATGAAAACACTTACCTCTCTGTATATGATAATGCAGGAAAGCTTCTTTCTACAAACAAGCTGAACAACCAGTCGTTGCAGCAGGTGGATTTAAGCGGATACGAAAACGGCGTTTATCAATTGCGATTGAGCAATGAAAACGCCGTTATTATGAGAGCAATAGTGGTAACGCGTTAATTACGCGTTACGACCTACTGCATTTAAATCTTCGAAAGCTTGCTTCAAACGAGCAACGAATTCCTTTTCTCCTTCGCGTAACCAAACACGTGGATCGTAGAACTTCTTGTTTGGCTTATCGTCTCCATCTGGATTACCAATTTGGTTTTGCAAATAAGCCGCCTTGCCTGACATGTAGTTACGAATTCCCACCATGTATGCCCATTGCATATCGGTATCGATATTCATCTTCACAGCACCGTAAGAGATTGCTTCACGTATTTCTTCGCGTGAAGAACCGCTTCCGCCGTGGAATACAAAGTTCACTGGCTTTGCTCCGGTGTTGAATTTGCTTTGTATGTGTTCTTGCGAGTTGTTCAAGATAATTGGAGAAAGCTTCACGTTTCCTGGCTTGTAGACACCGTGTACGTTTCCAAATGCCGCAGCGACTGTGAAGCGATTCGAAACTGTATTCATGTGCTCATAAGCATAAGCCACTTCTTCTGGCTGCGTGTATAGTTTGCTGCTATCTACATCGCTGTTGTCAACACCATCTTCTTCCCCACCTGTTACACCCAATTCAATCTCAAGGGTCACTCCCATTTGAGTCATCTTCTTGAAATACTCAACGCTCAATTCGATGTTTTCATGAAGAGGCTCTTCAGAAAAATCAAGCATATGTGAGCTGAATAAAGAACGACCTGTTCTTTCAAAATGTTCCATACCGTGCTGAAGCATTCCGTCCATCCAAGGAAGTAAATTCTTCGCGCAGTGGTCTGTGTGCATGATTACCGGAACACCGTATGCCTTAGCCATTAGATGAACGTGCTGCGCACCGCTCACAGAGCCTAATACAGCAGCTTCCTGATTCTTGTTATCAAGACCTTTTCCAGCATAGAAAGCTCCACCTCCATTGCTGAATTGAACAACGACTGGCGAATTCAAATCGCGTGCGGTTTCAAGGACTGCATTTACGCTATTGGTTGAAATAACATTTACTGCTGGCAACGCATAGCCATGAGCTTTCGCATCGTTCAACACCTCGGTAACTTCGTCACCGGATAATACGCCTGGTTTGAATTTCATAAATTTAAATTGAAGTTGTAAAGCTAATGCTCACGCTCGGATTTCACAAATAGCGAAACGCTGTTAGAGTTGCGTGGTGAAGGTAAGGTGGTTGGAACCGCCTGCTACGTGATAAATACTTCTTCCGAAGCTCAATTGAAACTTCTTGAAGTTGATCGTGGTTCCGAATGAAAGTCCCGCTGTTGCTGGTCTATTTGGAATGGAAAGCTCTTTACGCTGACGGTAATTGTATCCCAACCCAACGCGAACGTTATTACCCAAAATAATTTCGGTGCCGACAACAATGTGTCTCATGAGTTGATCACCAAACTCCCAAGTACGGTCTTCAATGGGCAAACCTGTTAGCGGATCTACGATAACCGTTGCATTCGGATCGGTGTACTTCACATTCCATTTCTGAACATTCTCGTAGGCGATGTGAAATAAGAACGGAGCGTTCTTCGGACGTTTGCTAATGGCTATTTGAAATTCCAAAGGCATCTTTTCTCTTGAGCTTTCGCGATAGGTCACAAGTTGCATACCTACATTTTTCAAAACGAAACTTGCTGCGAAGTTTGTTCTTGGCTGATAGTACGTTGCGGCGGCATCAATAGCAACACCATAAGAATAGAAGCTATCGAAAACTGAATACAGATTCTTCAAGTTAAGACCTACACGCCACAGAGAATCGACTTTGTATGAGGCTCCGAGTGTTAGTGCGTATTCATTCGAGTTGAAAGTGCCGAGACTATTTCCGAGACCGTCTAGTCTTTCGCTCGTGCCATAGCCGAAGTATTGAAGTGTCCCTGCGAAGGCGAACTTGCTATTGGTGGGATGAAATCCGTAGGAGGTATAACCGAAATTCGACTGTCCGAAATAACGCACGTAACTCATGGCGAGTTTGCGATTCATGAGTGAGTCTATTAAGGCTGGATTGATGGCCGCAGTGTTGATGTCGCTTGCACAGAGTGCAATGGCATTGCCGCCCATAGCGGCAACTCGAGCTGAGCCAAATATATTAATTCCGGAAAAAACTGTGGTGCCCGCTTGGGCGAAGCTAGACAAAGTAGCTGCGCATAATAGAAGGGTAACCAAGTGCTTTTTCATGATTCAGGCCTGCAAGTAACGAAATAGTTCTGAATATATTTCACAGCTTACTTTGCTTTTTCTTTGAGGAGAGCTTTGTCTAATACTTCGTACATGTCTGTAACGAAATGAAATTTCAATCCTCTCAAATAGCGTTCGTCGATTTCATCGATGTCTTTGCGGTTCTTTTCGCAGAGGATAATCTCTTTGATCCCTGCGCGCTTCGCCGCGAGAATTTTCTCGCGCACTCCGCCTACTGGAAGGACTTTTCCTCGGAGTGTTATCTCTCCTGACATGGCGAGAAACTTCTTCACTTTTCGTTTTGTGAAGGCTGACGCAAGCGCCGTTAACATGGTAATTCCTGCGCTTGGGCCGTCTTTTGGAACGGCGCCTTGAGGGACGTGAATATGCACATTCGTTTCATCGAAGACTTTCGCTTCCATTTCGAGCAGGCTCGAATGTGCCTTCAAATACTCTAGCGCAAGTGTCGCGCTCTCCTTCATAACATCGCCCAAATTTCCAGTTAATGTCAATCGACCCTTCCCTTGGGTTAAGCTTGATTCAATAAACAAAATATCTCCACCCGTTGGCGTCCAGGCTAATCCCGTGACTACACCAGCAACATCATTGTCGGCATAACGATCTTTCTCGTAGCTCACACCTAACGCCTTCGAAACATCATCTGTGGTCAAAGTCGTTTTGAACTTTTCTTTGAAAGCCATCTGCTTCGCGCGATGACGAACCATCTTGCCAATGCGCTTTTCTAATGCACGCACACCACTTTCGTTGGTGTAAGACTCTATTAAAAACGCTAACACATCTTCAGTGAAGGCGATGTTCTTTTCTGTTAATCCGTTTTCGGTTAATTGCTTCGGCACCAAATGGCGCTTCGCAATTTCTAATTTCTCTTCGAGGGTATATCCGTTTACTTCAATGATCTCTAATCGATCACGAAGCGCAGGTTGCAATGTTGAAAGTGAGTTGCAGGTTGCGACGAACATGACTTTCGAAAGGTCGTATTCCAACTCTACGAAATTGTCATAGAACGCATGGTTCTGTTCCGGATCTAGGACTTCCAACATAGCGGAACTTGGATCTCCGTGAACCCCTTGACCCATCTTATCTATTTCATCTAAAACGAAAAGCGGATTCGATGTTCCTACTTTTTTCAAGTTCTGAATAATACGTCCGGGCATTGCACCAATATACGTCTTGCGATGTCCGCGAATCTCTGCTTCATCGTGCAATCCACCTAAAGACATGCGCACGTATTTTCTTCCTAGTGCTTCAGCAACGCTCTTTCCGAGCGAAGTCTTACCCACGCCAGGAGGTCCGTATAAGCAGATGATTGGCGATTTCATATCGCCTTTAATTTTCAATACGGCTAAGTGTTCTAAAATTCTCTCCTTCACTTTTTCCAAACCGAAATGATCACGATCCAAAATTTCTTTGGCGTGTATCAAATCGAAGTTGTCTTCGCTCGTTTCATTCCAAGGAAGGTCTAGCAATAGTTCAAGGTAATTCGATTGAACGCTGTATTCCGCAGCTTGAGGATTCATGCGCTCCAACTTAACAAGTTCTTTTTCAAAGGCTGTTGCGACATTATCTGGCCATTGCTTGAGCTTCGCTTTTTCCCGCTTCGCGTCAATTTCTTCTTTCTGCGGATTAGCGCCTAATTCATCTTGAATTTGCTTGATCTGCTGCGTTAGAAAATATTCGCGTTGTTGTTTCGAAATGTCAATGTGAACCTTCTTCTGAATCTCTTTCTTCATTTCGAGCATTTGCAGATCGTTGTGCAATTGCTCGAATACTTTCTTCGCTCTTTCCTCTAGATCTGCAATCTCTAACAACTCTTGCTTCTTCTCAACATCGGCCTTCATATTCGAAGAAATGAAGTTGGTGAGGAAAGACAAGCCGTTGATGTTTTTAATCGCCAAAGCGGCTTCGCTAGGGATATCTGGAGAAAGGTTAATGATGTTTAAGGCGTGATCGCGAAGCGATTCAAACAGGGCTTGCTGCCCTTTCGTACCTGCCTTTTTATTGATTTCTTCGAAAGCCGTTACTTGCGCTTCAAAGTAGGGTTCTGTGTTTACCAAGCCTTGAATCGAGAAGCGTTTCTTTCCTTGAAGAATAACAGTTGTGCTTCCATCGGGCATACGCAACATGCGAAGAATGGTGGCTTGTGTTCCAATGTGATGAAGATCTTCGAACGCTGGGTCTTCCATGTCGGCGTTGCGCTGTGCAACCACACCAATGGTCTTGGTTCCTGCATTCGCATCTTGAATTAAGCGAATGCTGCGATCTCTTCCAACAGTAATTGGAATAACTACACCCGGAAATAGAACAGTGTTTCTAAGCGGCAAGATGGGTAACACTTCCGGTGTTTCCTCATTCGCCATATTGTCTTCGTCCTCTGCTGAAATCAGAGGAATATATTCATGGTTGTTTTCTTCGTCAGAAAAAAAATAGTGCTCTACTTCTTTATTCATACTCCTCAATTTTCAATGTCAATGCCACTCATTATCCTCTGCCTTTATGACCGAGAAGCAGCGGTTATTTTAAATACATGCGCCAATACGGCTCTTTCAGCCGCTGACATTTCCTTGCCACGGCGTTGCATCATGCGTTCCGCTGTTTGAATGGCCTTGTCTAAATTGTGCTCCACTACACCTGTTCCCCAAGTAAATGAAGGAACACATTTCGGTGGGAAGTCACCTGCAAACACATTCGCTGCTACGCCAATGTAGGTGCCGGTATTGAGCATGGTGTTGATACCGAATTTCGCGTGATCACCTACAAGGGCTCCGCAAAAAGTAAGACCAGTGTTTATTTCATTTCGATCTACATCATTTGAAATGGAAATCGTGCTGTAGTTGTTTTTCAGGTTACTGCAATTCGAATCGGCTCCGAAATTCACCCAAGAACCAACAACTGCATTTCCTAAAAAACCATCATGACCTTTGTTGCTGAACGAATGAAAAACAACATTCGATGTCTCTCCTCCTATTCTGCATTCTTCACCAAATGAGGAAGGCCCGTAGCACTTTGTTCCCATCTTCAACACGGCGTGTTTCCCAATGTATAGCGGTCCGCGCAACATACTTCCTTCCATTACTTCAGCACCTTCATCGATAAAGATGGGTCCACTTTCAACATTCAATACTGCATCGAAAACCTTCGCAGTTGAATGAATGAATAAGTTCGAAGACTCTCCGATGACCCTACAATATTGACCTAGCTTCGCTCCATCTTTTTTATTCGCTAAAGCGAAATCTGCACGAAGTAAATAATCGTTTACTGAAAACAAATCTGTTATTCCATTCAACCACATAGATTCTGCTGTCCAAGCGCGGTGCTCGAAGGAATCCCAATTCATGTGCAAACCTTTCGCTGCAACGCATACATCGTGAATGAAGAACGCTTCATTGGATTTCAAACTTTGAATGGCGGCAACCGCTTCGTGGTTCGGAATGACACGTGCATTGATATATACCTTCTCTCCTTCTGGAATTGCACCATAAATATTTTGAAGTGAATTTCTTGTTTGAATGAAAAGAGAATCATTATCGAAAAACAATTTCCAACGATCCTGAACGGAATACATTCCCGCGAAGAGGTCGGCAATTGCTCGCGTGTGTGATAGCGGTAAGAATGAATTGACCAAGTGGTCTTCAAAAAGTACGATTTGCATATTCTTCAAATTTACGCGCTGCGTTTCAATTTCCAACTTGAAATTCCAACCGCAACAATAATCGTAAAGAAGAAATAACACGGAACCAAATAACGCTGCTCAATGAATCCAAGCACGCCGCCTAAAAC
>JANQWV010000011.1 GCA_030729695.1 Flavobacteriales bacterium
CCCGTCAACGACTTCTTATTCTTCGCGACTTGCTCTGGCGTGCCGGTGGCGACAACGTTTCCGCCGCCCTCGCCGCCTTCGGGGCCCATGTCTATGAGGTAGTCGGCGCTCTTGATGACGTCCATGTTGTGTTCAATGACCAAGACGGTGTTGCCGCGTTCAACCAATTGATTCAACACATTTAAAAGCATTTGAACGTCTTGAAAATGCAGTCCAGTTGTGGGTTCGTCTAAGATATAAATGGTCTTACCGGTGTCGCGCTTCGCTAATTCGGTAGAGAGTTTCACACGCTGCGCTTCTCCCCCGCTGAGCGTTGTGCTGTGCTGTCCGAGTGTGATGTATCCTAATCCAACGTCGTTCAAAGTCTTCAGCGTGTTGTGAATGTTTCGGTGATTTTCGAAAAATCCAACGGCTTGCTCAACGGTCATGTTCAACACATCGGAAATGGTTTTTCCGTTGTAGAAAATCTCCAAGGTCTCGCGGTTGTAACGCTTACCGTTGCAGGCTTCGCAATGCACATAAACATCGGGAAGGAAATTCATTTCAATTAAACGAACTCCTCCGCCCTTGCACGTTTCACATCTTCCACCTGAAATATTGAAACTAAATCTCCCAGGCTGATAACCGCGAATGCGCGATTCTGGAACCGAGGCATACAAATTTCGAATGTCGGTGAAGATGCCAGTGTATGTACTCGGATTGCTTCGCGGTGTGCGACCAATAGGGCTTTGATCTATTTCAATAACCTTGTCTAAATGCTCGAGTCCTTCCAGTTTCTTGTAAGACAAAGGCTTTCGCTGTCCGTTGTAGAAATGTGCATTCAGAATTGGATAAAGCGTATGACTGATAAGCGAAGACTTTCCACTTCCACTTACACCTGTTACGCATGTGAATGTACCTAACGGAATTTCAATGGTCTCTCCTTTCAGATTATGTCCGTTCGCTCCTTTCAACACCAACTTCTTTCCATTGCCTTTGCTGCGTTCCTTCGGAACAGGAATGGCTAATTTTCCACTTAAATAATTCGCAGTAACACTTCCAATTTTAATAAAATCTTTTGGCTTTCCAGCGGCAACTACGTTACCTCCGTGTCTTCCGGCACCTGGACCAATGTCAATGATGTAGTCGCTTTCCAACATCATGTCTTTGTCGTGTTCCACTACAATGACGCTGTTTCCGCCGTCGCGCAAGTCTTTCAACGATTGAATGAGTTTCTCGTTGTCGCGCTGGTGAAGTCCAATACTCGGTTCGTCGAGAATGTATAGCACACCAACTAATTGCGAACCTATCTGTGTTGCCAATCGAATGCGCTGCGCTTCTCCTCCACTCAATGTCTTCGCGCTTCGATTTAAATTCAAATATCCCAATCCTACATTCAACAAGAACTTCAAACGAGTGCGAATTTCCTTCAAAGGTTCACGCGCAATGATTTCTTGTTTCTTGTCGAAACTTGAATCGATGCCTTCGAACCAAGCGCTGAGCTTTTCAATGTTCAAGGCGCTCAATTCGGCAATGGTTTTTCCTGCTACTTTGAAATGAGAAGCAGTGTCTTTCAATCGCGCACCTTTACAAGTAGGACAAGCCTTTTTGTTCATGAAGGTCTCGGCCCACTTGCGAACTGCAGGAGTTCCGTCTTCTTCCGCATGTCTTTCAATGAAAGCAATTAGTCCGTCGTAGCGCGTGTTCATGGTTTGTCCGTTCGACAATTCCACTTCCACCTTATCGTCTGTTCCGTACAGAATAACCTGAATGGCATCTTCGTCAACTTCCTTCAAGGGCGTGTTCACAGTTGCGCCGTACATCTTCAAAATGGCAGCCACTTGTTGGTTGATCCACGAGTTCTTGTTTTCACCCAGCGGAGTTATTCCGCCTTGCTTAACACTTTTCTTATTGTCGGGAATAATCTTTTCAATGTCTATTTCAGCCACTTCACCCAAACCGCTGCAATAACTGCAAGCGCCGTATGGGCTGTTGAAAGAAAAGAGATTCGGTTCGGGTTCTGGAAAGGAAATTCCAGACGTTGGACACATGAGATTTTTGGAAAAGTGATGAACCGTTTCGGTTTCCAATTCCATGACCATCACATCTCCTTTGCCCATTTTCAAGGCTGTTTGAACAGTCGCCTTCAAGCGAGGGTTGTTCGGTTCAACTGAAAAACGATCGACTACCAATTCAATATCATGCACCTTGTAGCGATCGAGTTTCATCTCTTTCGTCATCTCCTTCAACTTGCCGTCGATACGCGCGCGGACGTATCCTTGCTTCATGAGCGAATCGAAGAGTTCACGGTAGTGACCTTTGCGAGCTTTCACCAATGGAGAAAGAATGGCTATTTTTTTCGACTTGAAATCCTTCGCTATTTTTTCAATGAGTTGCTCTTCGGTGAATCGCACCATTTTCTTTCCGGTTGCCGGACTGTAAGCGTCTGAAGCACGGGCGTACAACAAACGCATGAAGTCGTACACTTCAGTAATGGTTCCGACTGTAGAGCGTGGATTGCGACTAACCGTTTTTTGTTCGATGGAAATAACCGGAGAAAGTCCGTTTACTTTATCGACATCGGGACGTTCCATTTCACCCAAAAACTGACGGGCGTAGGCATTGAACGTTTCCATGTAACGACGCTGACCTTCGGCGTAAAGCGTATCGAAAGCCAGTGATGATTTTCCGCTTCCAGAAAGGCCTGTAATGACAACAAGCTGATTTCTTGGAATGGTTAAGTCTATATTTTTTAGATTGTTTTCTCGTGCTCCGAGAATTTCAATTTTTTCTTCTTCCATAGTTAGTCGCGTGCGGGAAGAACTTTTCCGCTGCACTTACCAAAACCAACTTTAACCCCTTCTTGTTCAGCAAATCCTGTAATGGTTACAGTATCTCCATCTGCGATGAACGCACGTGTTGAACCGTCGGGCATTTGCACTGGCTTAGTTCCTTTCCATGCAATTTCCAACATACTTCCGAAAGAACCTTCTTCAGGACCGCTAATGGTTCCACTGGCCATCATGTCGCCACAGCGAACGTTACATCCGCCAACGGTATGATGCGCCAGTTGCTGATTCATGTTCCAATACATGTGTTTGAAATTGCTATTTGAAACTACTTGCTTTTCGCCGGCCTCGGTTTGAATTTCAACTTGAAGTTGGATATCAATGTTCTTTATCCCATTGTATTGAAGGTAAGGTAAAACCTCTGGTTCTTGCAATGGACCTATGGTTCTGAAAGGCTCTAATGCCTCTAAAGTAACAATCCATGGTGAAACGGTTGAAGCGAAGTTCTTCGCCAAGAATGGACCAAGAGGTACATATTCCCAACGTTGAATATCGCGTGCGCTCCAATCGTTGAAGAGCATGAGCCCGAAAATATAATCGTCTGCCTCTTGTGTTGAAATGCGCTCTCCCATTGGCTTTCCGTCGAAAGTAACGAAAGCCATTTCCAATTCGAAGTCGAGTTGCTTGGTTGGTCCGTAGGTTGGAAGTGTTTCGTCTGAAGGATTGATTTGTCCGCATGGGCGAGTTACCGCTGTTCCGTCGACCACAATGCTTGAAGCTCTTCCGTGGTAACCCACAGGAAGGTGTTTCCAGTTTGGAAGTAGCGCTTTAGCAGGATCGCGGAACATGGTTCCTACGTTTCTAGCGTGATCTATGCTGCTGTAAAAATCTGTGTAATCACCGATTTCAATGGGAAGATGCATTTGAACTTCGCTCATTTTTATAAGGCATGAACGAAGTTCATCTTTCACCACCGCATCTTGTTTGGCGTTTAGCAAGTCGGCTAACCTCATGCGCAGAGCAGAGCAAGCCGTCTTGCCATGCTTCATCATTTTATTCAATGAATGCGTGCGGTATTCTTCAGCTCCGAAGGGCAAAGCAGAGATGTGATTCTGCTGAAACACACGAAAAATATCTAAGACATAATTTCCAATGGCTACTCCCACACGAAGATCTCCTCTTCCTGTTGAGAATATTCCGAAGGGTAAATTCTGTATCGGGAACTCTGTATTCTCAGCACCTTCAACCCAAGTCTTTTCGCTAAATGGAATGATATTTTTCATACGCTTTATTTTCACTTCAAATGTACTTCGCTTTTCGGTTCTTTCTAACTTGCGTCCGCATGAAAAAATCAACGAAATATATCATTGCCGGAACCGCGTTTTGTCTGCTCGGTCTTCATTTTTCGTTGAGTGCGCTCTATGCCTTCCGCAGGCATTACGACATTCCAAGGATTGAATCTATTGCCAACAGGTACGGATTCCCCTTTTTTCATCAGGGATATAGCCTGTTTGTGCCAATGTCGGAATTCGATGATTTCATTGAAGTTCGTTACCGCGAAGGCGGCAGTTGGACCGAATTTCAAGAAATTGGTCAACGATATGAATACACGGTAGACAGTAAACTTCGTCAATTCGAGGAATTCACTTCTGCGAATTTGAATAATCAAATTATCAATAATTTATATTGGAAAGACGGTGTTCGTCAACTTGAACGCATTGAACAATCGACCGATTACGGCAGGGCTGTTTATTTCTGTCAGCGTCTGGAACGCGCCAAGCGCAAGCTCACTCATTCGCATACCTACATTGATTCCATGCAGGTTCGCAGGGTGTTTCATTTTCATCCGTTGAACGGCGAGCAGAAGAACGATGTGTTCGAATTCAGTAAAGTTTTGGTTGAAATAGACAAATGAAGAAGCGCATTGAAAATTACATAGAAGGGTTGTTTGTCCCATACGCTTCCTCTTGGAACGAGCGTACTTTTGTGAGTTTGGTCTATGCGTGGTTCGTCTTTTTCGCCTTTTGGAATTGGCATTCGGTGTGGTTAATTTGGGGAGAAGACAGCGTGTGTATTCGTTACGGCGCCGACGATACGCGTTTGAATAATTTGGTTTACGCGTTGATGTACAATTTGAAATGGTTTAAACCGGTGTTTATTGTCCATTTGGTTGTATCCTTTTTCTCGATCTTTCATTTCCGAGGAGTATTTGTTTTTCGAGGACTGGCGTGGCTTTCCGCTTTGTGGATATACTATGCGGGAATAAACGCCATGAATGCGGGGTATGTGTATATGATGCTTTTGATGTTTTATTCCATCCCCTATTCAGCAAAGGCGACTAAACCCTTTTGGGCGTTTTTATCGCGATTGAGTTTGCTTGCAGCGGGTATTCAAGTTGGATTAATTTATTTCTACACTGCGTTGTATAAAGTTACCAGTTGGCAGTGGTTGAAGGGTGATGCGATCTATCAGACTTTCGTGAGCGATTGGTTCAGCAATGAAACGATTCGCGGTGTTGCAGAGGTTATGCCCTATTTCATTTCGGTAATCATTGCATACTTCATTATGCTTTTTCAATTAACCTTTCCGATAATTATCAATTGGAAAAGGACTCGGAAGTATGCTGTAATCATTGGTGTTTCAATTCACCTGTATATTGGAATCTTCATGCACATGTGGGATTTCGCGTTGGCGATGATGATTCCGTACGTGCTTTTCCTCAATTCAAATTCGGATCCTCGGGAAAGTTAGAGAGAAGCTTTCCTTTCGGGCCAAGGCGTTCCATAACTTCCTTCCAGACGTTGTTCTCTTTCGAGTTCATGATTAATTTGGAAGGGACATTCACCACAAACCAAGACTTCGAGGTTATTTCTTCTTGAAGTTGTCCAATAGACCAGCCGCTGTATCCAACAAAAAAGCGAATGGCGTTTTCGGGAAGAGTTCCTTCTTCAATGCGCTCGCGAATGCGCGTGAAATCTCCGCCGTACCAAACACCTTCCACAATGGGTGTGCTTCCTTCAATCTCTTCTCCCAACGAATGAATGTAAAAGAGACTGTCGTTCTTTACGGGTCCGCCCAAACTAACGCGTCCAGGCATGTCTGGGAAATTCGCAATGATCTTGCTAATCGGAAGGTCTATGTAATTGTTCAACACAAATCCGAAAGAGCCTTCTTCGTTGTTCTCGCACATAAGAATAACGGTCCGATGAAAAAACGGATCGCTGATATACGGCTCAGACAACAAGACTTGTCCACGCTTCGGCACAGTGCTATCGCTCGGTTGAAAATTCACAGGGCTAAAATAGGAATTCCTTACTTTCGCAACATGCGTTTTCAATTATTAGTTTTTCTTTTCCTACTTCCATTTGTAACCCTTGCCCAACCTGGCGGAGGAGGCGGTGCTTACTTTCGACATTTCGGAGTTCCCGGAAAAGATTATACTTCTGAACTGTGCCTGAAGCACATGAAACTGCAGCTCATGAGCGGCGAACGTTCCAACATAATCGATTCAGAGCAAAAAGAAATTCGCAGCTTGAATCTTGAACACAACGGTTGGTCGGCTCGTTACGCTGGACTAGATTACCGCCAAGTCGAAAACCATTACCGCTTGGTTTGGAAGGAAGACAACGATTCCATGGTGGTGATATTCACGAACCTTATGCATGAAAACGGAGCGGGTTATTCAGAGACGTTCGACAGTCTGGTCTTTATGCCCGGACATTATGAATTGCGCCTCTCGCAAGACCGTCGCATTCCCGGATATGAAAGCTTCACTCCGAAAACACATTTGAATTGGTTCAAGGAAATGGCCGCTACCGCTTATTTCCCAACCCGTCCGACCTATTCCTTCTATTATTATTACAACGCTGCGCATAAAGAAAATTCGCAAGTCAGGTATGAAGATTCTGAACCTCACTTGATCAAGGCGCAGCAAATGGCCGAAACGTTCGAGCAACAAAAATTAGTGCTCACGGAACGCATTCGCTTTCATCGTCTTAAGTTCAATAATGAAACAGCCTTGAATCTTGCTTTAGAGTTAGACTCACTTTGTGGTTCTTTAAGCAGAATAGACAATTCAGCTTGCAATGTTCTTATTGAACTTTATACCGAACTTAAAGAATACGAGAAAGCCCTTCCCTACTATGCAAGACTTTCCAAACAATACAACGACGATAGTTATTTAATTAACGAAGCGCTCTTCCTTGAAATGAAATTGAATCGCTCTGAAGAGGCCATTGCCATTTGTGAAATTCTACTCAGTCGCATTCCCGAAGATCACATGAAAGAATATCCCATTGGAGCTTCGCCACATGCTGAAACCATTCTTCACATCGGCGAAATCTTTTGGCATGCGAACAAACCCAAAGAAGCCATATTCTATTTTGAACTTGCCGTTCAAGTGGGGGCCTTCCACACCAGCGATGATCGCTATGTGTATTTATTCGAATCGTACATTGAAAAATTTCCAACCGAAACAACCTTCTACATCTGCCGCGCCGCTGCCAATATTGGAAGAGCGCCATACCTCGGTTGGGGAAACATGACACGTATGGCTTGCATTGAAGCAATAGAAGATTGCGACAACGCAATGAGATTGGGAAGAAAAGACTTCTTAGTCTATTACACCAAAGGTGAAGCCATGCAACTGGTTAAGAAAAATGAAGAAGGACTGAAAGTCGCAGACGAATGCATTCGCCTTGAACCGAAAGACCCAAGAGGATACTTGCTGAAGAGCATGTTCTACAATGACATTCGAACCGAAAACGCCATGAAAAAAGCGGAAGAATACCGAACCGAATTTCGCAACAGACTCACCACCTTCCGTTTCGATTTTCATTATTAGAAAATTCAACGTGTATGCGTCTTGTAACGTTATCTTTGCCGCATGGATGAATCGAGACTTTCTGCCCTTCGTGCCGAGCTGAACAAAATTCACAAATGGCCAAGCAAGTACATGTTTAAGTTTATTGTTCCTTCATTCGAAGAGCGCGTAACTGCAGTGAAATTAATCTTTGGTGAAAGTGCGCATTTCGAGATGAAGTGGAGTGCAAACGGAAAATACACCTCTATTACCGTTCACGCCATGATGATGAGCGTTGACGAGATTTTCGAGAAGTACGAGGAAGCCGCTAAAATTGAAGGAATTATAAGTTTATAATATGAAGACATTTGAATTGTTAAGAAACGTTTTGCTGGTGTCATTACTCGCCATGCTGACGTATGTGTTGTACAAGCGTATGTTGCACGTGATGCGCAAGCAGCATGTTCAGAATTTATATCCGGCTCTTCCGAATCAATTGAATTGGACAGAATCTGGACAAGGACAAATTGCATTGACCTTGAACATGAAGATGCATTTAGACATTCAGATTTTCAATGAAGAGAATCAATCTATTCTAACCCTTGCCAACGAAGAGTTCCCGAAGGGAGATCATATTTTCACTTTCGAGAAGAGTCAATTTTCTTCCGGAAAATATTACTACAAAATTGTTTCTCCGCACGAACAAGCTTCTCAATACTTCAGCATCTAATGTCGTTACGCATTGTCTTTCTTGGAACGCCTGAATTCGCGACAACCTCGCTGAATGCCTTGCTGCAAAGCAAACACGAAGTGGTTGGCGTGGTCACTGCTCCGGATAAACCCGCAGGGCGCGGACAGCAGTTGAATGAAAGCGATGTGAAGAAGTTCGCGGTTCAACATGAACTGAAATTGTTTCAACCTGAAAAATTGCGCGACGAACATTTCATTCATAAATTGAAAAACTTGAACGCCGATTTATTCGTGGTGGTGGCCTTCCGCATGTTACCCGAAGTGGTTTGGAACATGCCTCGATTTGGGACGTTGAATTTGCACGGTTCCCTCCTTCCGCAATACCGCGGAGCGGCTCCCATTCAATGGGCGGTCATGAACGGAGAAACAGAAACTGGTTGCACGACCTTCCGATTGAAGCACGAAATAGACACCGGAGAAGTTTTGGGTCAGCATAAAATGAGCATCGCTCCAAATGAAACTGCCGGAGAATTGTACGAGCGCATGATGCACGAAGGTGCAAACTTGTTGGTTCGCACTCTTGATTTACTGGAAGAAGAAAAGGTTGAGCCCATAGCTCAAGAAGAACTTATAACCAGCGAATTAAAGCACGCGCCTAAACTTTTGAAAGAAGATGGAAGAGTCCGATTGACGGACACTCCAGCGGTGGTGCACAATCGCGTTCGCGGAGTCACTCCCTTCCCCGGAGCCTTCACAACCTTTCAAGGTAAGATCTTAAAAATTCACAAAGGCCTTCCTGAAGAAACCGAACATTCATTCGAGTTGGGATCTTTTCATTCCGACAACAAGACATTTTTGAAGTTGGCGGTGAATGGAGGGTATTACAATCTGATAGAGGTGCAGTTGGAAGGGAAAAGACGGATGAGTGTTGAGGAGTTCTTGCGCGGAGTGAACATCCCATTGTGAATATGCTTTTCATTCAGGAAGTTTCAATGAGATAAAAAATGTATTTTTGAATTCTAAATCTTAATCATATGTCAAGTCAATTACTCAAAGGCAAAAAAGGAATTATCAGTGGTGCATTGAATAACATGAGTATCGCATGGAAAGTGGCCGAGCGTGCTGCTGAAGAAGGTGCTCAGATCGTATTAACCAATGCTCCTATTGCCATGCGCATGGGTGAAATCAACGGTTTGGCTGAAAAGATTAACGCTCCAATTATTGCTGCCGACGCAACAAGCGAAGCAGATTTAGAAAACCTTTTCGATAAGTCTATGGAACACTTTGGTGGAAAAGTAGATTTCGTTTTGCACAGCATTGGCATGTCGCCAAACGTTCGCAAAGGCAGACATTACACAGATTTGAACTACGAGTGGTACAAGCAATCATTGGACGTAAGCGCAATGTCGTTGCACAAAATGTTGGCCACTGCTTATAAGAAAGACGCCATTAGCGATTGGGGAAGTGTGGTTGCCTTAAGCTACATTGCTGCACAGCGCACGTTCCCAGATTATTCAGACATGGCAGACGCGAAAGCGTTGTTGGAAAGCATTGCGCGTAGCTTCGGTTACCACTACGGTACTGCGAAGAAAGTGCGTATCAACACCATTTCTCAATCTCCAACAGTGACAACTGCTGGATCAGGCGTTAAAGGATTCGACGGCTTCATTAGTTTCGCCGAAGAAATGTCTCCGCTTGGAAATGCAGATGCCTTGGCGTGTGCAGACTATTGCATCTCGTTATTCAGCGACTTAACGCGCTACGTAACCATGCAGAACCTCTTCCACGACGGCGGCTTCTCATCAACCGGTGTCACTCCTCCGGTGATTGAGCGATTTACGAAGTAGTTGAACTTCGTTGTTCCTATTTCGTAATTGGAAAATCGTAGATTTTATTCCTACGAAGTAATTCCTATTTCATAATTGGAACTGCGTTGTTTGTCTTCCCTTTTCTTACCCTCTCTTAACTTCTCTTACCTTTTAATGAATCATTTGAATTCTCTCGACAATATCGATTCGCATGCAGTCTTTAATTCATTCAATTCAAAAGCTGTGTGATAAATACGCTCTAATTTCACATTGTGATATTCGTGAATAATGAAATTTCGAAACGATTTTGGTAAGAACCATGGGAAATCATATCGTCTGAGTATTTCTGGAGAAATAGCCCCTGCGGCTTCACCGATAATGAGGAATTGATATTGAACTGCACTGTGAAGCATCACATCGTTTTCAAATTCAAGCAGCGTTTTATCATTTACAAACGCTTGAATTCGAGAAATAGCAGTCAGTATATCTTCAACCCTTGGCTTGTCTCTTGGCTTTGACATACACAACTTCTTTTTCTCGAACCACTTCAACAGCAGCAGATGGCTTCAACTGTCCTTCTTCAATTAAATCTACTTTTCGATTCAACAATTCTTCAAGGTCATGCTGCATTTTCAGAATGTCGAACATGGATATTTTCTTCTTCGCCACAAACTGAATCAAAAGATCAATATCACTTTTCGCTGTTTCTTCTTTTCTTACAAATGATCCAAATAAACTCACTTCTTGAACAACATCAAGCTCTGCGAAATAAGCCTGAACCGTCTTTTTAATATGCTCTTTTTCTGAATCGTGTTTGGTTTTGTATACCACTTGTTTTTCCAACAATTTCAAAATAGACAACGCATCGTCTTCATGCTCCAATTGCTTATAGAGCTTTTCAGCCAAGAAAACCTTGTGTAGCTCATGAATATCTTTTTTATAAAGTATAGCCAATTGCCTCAGGACATCCTTCGTTACCGGACGCTTTCCATTCTCCATCTTACTCAATATGGCCTGGTCAATCTCCAAATAGGCAGCTACCTCGCGTAAGGTTTTACCACTTTCTTTTCTGAGGTCTTGCAAATACTTGCTAATATCTAATCTTGACAATTTCATTCTTGACAAATATAGTCAAGAAACTGCGTTGTTCCTACTTCGTAATGGGAAACAGAGATTTTATTCCTCCCGATAGCTATCGGGATTAGTAATGCCTGATTCATAATTGGAACTGCGTTGCTTTGAGCTCGCTTTGCGACCGGCATCCGTAATGCCCCCACTGGAGGTGGGGGAAAACGTTCAATAGTGATTGATTGCGCAACAATAGAAGCACTTTGCATTTACTTTTGCAACAGACAAAATCAAAATGCACGGAAAAGGAAAACGAATAGCAGTTATTGGCGGTGGAGCGGCAGGAATCTTCGGTGCAATACGCTTGGCTGAACTGCTGCCAGAAGCAGAGGTCATCGTATTTGAAAAAAGTAAGAACCTACTAAGCAAAGTGAAAGTGAGCGGTGGCGGTAGATGCAACGTGACACACGCGTGCTTCGAGCCGAAAGAACTGGTGAAGTTCTATCCGCGTGGAAGCAAAGAATTGCTCTCGCCCTTCTTCTCGTTTCAACCTTCCAACATGATTTATTGGCTGCTCGATCGCGGCGTGGAAACACACACCGAGGAAGACGGACGCATGTTTCCTTCCACCAATAAATCGCAAACCATTATCGACTGCTTCCTAAACGAAGCGGAAAAGCTGGGTGTTCAAATTAAAACTGAATACGCAGCAGACCTCTCTTTCCTTCAATCGTACGATGCTGTTTTAATGACAGCCGGTTCAAGTGAACTCGTATGGAAAGACCTCGAAGAAAACGGTGTGCCGTGCGTTCCGCGTGTCCCTTCCCTATTCACCTTCCACATAAACGATAAATCACTTCACGAACTTTCAGGGATTTCTGTTCCGCAGGCACAACTGGAAATTCGAGACACGAAAATAAAAACCAACGGTCCAATGCTCATTACGCATTGGGGATTAAGCGGACCAGCTGTCCTGAAAGCCTCTGCCTTCGGCGCACTTGCATTGGCCGAGAAAAATTACGAAGCCACGGTTCGCATCAATTGGATCAATCAAAACTTCAACGATACCCTCGATGAATTGAAAGACCTCCGCGAATCGCATCCGAAGAAAATGTGCGTCACATTCAATCCGTATCAACTCTCTTCGAGATTGTGGAATTGGCATTTGCAACGCGCCGATCTCTTCCTCAAAGACTGGGCGAACAGCAGCAACAAGTCGCTCGAAATTCTGGCTGAATCTCTCGTACGTTGCGACCTTCCCATGACGGGCAAGAGCACCTTCAAAGAAGAATTCGTAACCGCCGGTGGAGTAGATCTAAAACACGTGAACTTTCAAACCATGGAACACAAGCTTGTTCCGAATTTGTATTTTGCTGGAGAAGTCTTGAACATTGATGCGGTTACTGGCGGATATAATTTTCAAGCTGCATGGACCACCGCGTGGATTGCCGCGCAAGGAATTGCAGATAAATTAGCAGAATGAGTCACGAAGAATACATGCAAATAGCCCTCGACCTTTCCTTGTATGGAATGGGTTCGGTGGCTCCCAACCCCATGGTGGGATGTGTAATCGTACACAACGACGAAATTATTTCCAAAGGATATCACACCGCTTACGGCGAACCCCACGCCGAAGTTGAAGCCATTCGTTACGTGGAAGACAAAAGCATTTTGAAAGAATGTACGCTCTACGTTACCCTCGAACCCTGCGCACATTTTGGAAAGACTCCACCCTGCGCAAACCTCATTACTGAAATGGGAATTCCACGCGTTGTCATTGGCACACGCGACCCCTTCAGCGAAGTAAACGGAAGAGGCATTGAACACCTAAAAGCCAATGGCGTTGAAGTAATCGAAGGAATTCTTGAAGACGATTGTCGATTCTTGAATCGCAGATTCTTCACCTTCCACGAAAAAAAACGTCCGTATATTATTTTAAAATGGGCACAAACCGCAGACGGATTCATGGACAAGATTCGTGAAGAAAACGAACGTGGCTCCTTCCCTATTTCTTCTTCTGAATCGCGACAGTTGGTGCACCAGTGGCGCAGTTTGGAACAGGCCATTTTAGTTGGACCAACAACAGCGCTTAACGACGATCCTGCGCTGACCGTGCGCTTGGTAGATGGCGAAAATCCGATTCGCATAGTGATTGATGAAAAGGGATGCCTTCCGGAAGAGCTGCAGTTGTTCAACAATGAAGCGCGAACCATTGCCTTGGTGGGCAACGGAGTTCAAGCCAGATACAACTGCGAAATTCTTCCACTCGAAAGATCGGGCGTGGAAGAATGGGTGCGTGTTTTGCATGCCGCGAATATTCAAAGCATCTTAGTTGAAGGCGGCGCTGGAATACTGAATACCTTTATTGAAAGCGGAATGTGGGACGAAATGCGCGTATTCACTTCCAACAAAAACATTGAAAACGGATTGAAAGCACCCCTTCAAAAGGGTAAGCCCTATTCTGAAAAGTACATCGGCGTAGATCATTTAACTGTCACTGTAAACAAATGATCTACCTCATTTTCAGCGTCATCACGAACGCCGCAATCTATTGGCTCTTCAAATACTTCGAACAAATTGAAGCGAAGATTTTCGAGACCATCGTCTTCAACTACATCGTTGCGTTCACCTGCGGAATTTTCTTCGTCCCGAATTTAAATGACGCTTTTCAAAGCGCCTTGCAATTTCCTGTTTGGAGCATAGCCGGTTTAATCATGGGTTCCCTCTTCATTTACGTTTTTTACTTCATGGCCATAACAGCCAAGAAGTCTGGAATAGCCATGGCCACGCTCAGTTCGAAGATGTCGTTGGTGCTAGCCGTAATTGTTCTAGCCTTTTTAGGGAAAGGAGAAATCACGCTATTGAAAGCCATTGCGCTGCTGATTGCCATGTTCGGATTGTACCTTTTCAGCGTAGACCGAAAAAGTAAGTTGAGCAAAGACATGCTCTTGTATCCGGTTGTGCTTATGCTTGGAAGCACGAGCATTGATTTCAGCATTGCGTATTTTCAAGGCTTCACCAAGAATCAGAATGAGCTTTCGTTGTTCACCTGCATGCCATTCATGGGTGCGGGAATTATTGGAATAAGCATCTTGATTTACAAACTCGTTTTCCGAAAGGAAAAGTTCCCTTTGAAGGAATTGGGAACTGGAACATTACTCGGATTGGTGAACTACGGATCAATTTTCTTTCTTGTTGAATTGTACCACAGCGGTTGGATGCCCGAGAGCACAATATTGCCGATCAATAATCTGTTAGTCTTAGTAATTGGATCAATTGGCGCGGTCTTTATTTTCAAAGAGAAACTCAACCGAAGAAAGATTCAAGGTTTGGTTATTTGTTTACTCGCATTAATCTTGTTGTTATGAAATTAAAATTCGTTCATGTCTTTTCGGTTTTCATTGTTATGGTTGGAAGTGCAATTTGCTCGAACGCAAATGCTCAAGCTTTCACTACAGCCCAAATCGATTCAGCAAATACGGCAAAGTCTATTGCACAACTTTCTTCCGAAGAAAAGAATGTCATCAAGCTCATCAACTTAGCCCGTATGTATCCGAAACAATTCGCGAAAAATTATGTCGCGAAGTACGACGAGAAGAAAACCGGATTCGATTACGGACCGGCTTACGCAAAAGATAAAGCTTCATTGATTGCAACTTTGAATGAGACCAAGCCAATGAAGCCATTGATTTTTGACAATGAAATGTATGAGCTTGCTAAATGTTGGTGTCTGGAATCTGGAAAGTCGGGGGCTGTAGGGCATACACGCAAAACATGCAAGTCGGGATACAACGGTGAATGTTGCAGCTACGGCTTCAACGGAGCCTTAGATATTGTTATGCAATTAATGATCGACTACAACGTCCCAGGTTACGGCCATCGCAAGATTATCCTCACCCCCTATTATTCCAAAATTGGAATCAAAAACGGTATTCACAAAACATACTCTTTTTGTTCTGTAATAGATTTCAAGCAATAAAAAAGGCCGCTTTCGCGGCCTTTTCGTTGTCTTTTCAAAAATTACTTCGACATCTTCTCAGCTAATTTCAAAGCTTCGTAAAGGTTTACAACCTTTCCTGTCTTTGAAAGCTTTCCGAATTTAATCTTCTTCTCTTCGTTACCTGGCATTACAACTTTGTACTTCTTGTAAGAAACACCAGACTTGATAATGATCTCACGAACTTCTTTTCCTGTAAGATTTGGGTAGTAAGAAAGAATAGATGCAGCAACACCAGCCGTAACCGGAGAAGCCATACTTGTTCCGCTTAATGGTCCGAATGCATTGTCCAATACCGTTGCATAAATGTCAACTCCTGGAGCATAAATATCTACCGTCTTGTCACCGTAGTTCGAGAAATCTGCAGACAAATGCTCGATTGAATTGTCACTTGCACCAATTTCCAACCAGGTAGAACATGTTTTTCCATTTGAATAACGTGGCGTTGGGAAATTGTCTTTCACATCAACGTCCTTTGCATCGTTACCTGCTGCGTGAACCAACAATACGCCTTTCGATTCAGCATACATAACTGCTTCGTCTACTACGTCCTTGTTTGGAGAGTGTGATTTACCGAAACTCATGTTAATGACACGAGCACCGTTGTCTGCCGCATAACGAATGGCATTTGCAACGTCTTTGTCGCGCTCATCTCCGTCTGGTACACAACGAATAATCATCAATTGAGCTGTCTTACAAATCCCGTCCATTCCCATTCCATTGTTCGTCGCACCAACAATTCCAGCAACGTGCGTTCCGTGAAGTGCTTCAGGACCATCGATGTGGTTGTTTCCATAGTTACGCTCACGTGGATTGCTATAATCATCACCCACCATTGTGCGCGGATTGAAATCTAAGTTGTAAGAATAATTCAATTGATTGTTATAATACCCAGCGTATTCTTCAAGGTTAATGCCGCGCATCATAATGTTCAACACCATGCCCTTTGCTGCTTTCGCTGCATCGTCTGTTGGCTCGTATGCTGCCAGTTGCTCTGCTGTGAAGTCGTTACCCAAAGCCATGGCCAACACTTCTTTGTTTGCTTTGAAGGTGGTTAGAAACGCATTGAATTGCGCTGCTTCTTCTTTCACCTCTCCAACACGCTTTTCGAATTCTACTTTAATCTTTTCGTATTTCGCGAAATCTGCTTTGTCTGCTGCTGCTATAGAAGCTGCTTCTTTTCCTTCGAAACGCTGTTTCAACATGGCGTAAACACGCGTGAACTCAAGGTTATCTTGCTTCACATCGCCACCTTTTCCACCGATAAAACTCCATCCGTGAACATCGTCGATATAACCATTCTTATCGTCATCAATTCCGTTATCTGCGATCTCCCCTTTGTTGGTCCAGATATTTGCATTCAAATCTTTGTGAAAAGTCTCCGATCCACTGTCAATGATTGCTACTACAACAGGTGTTGCAGTCTTTCCTTTTTCAGCCATGTATGCATGCGCTTTAACTGCACTCACGCCAGGAAGACCGTCAGTAGCCATGTCTGCGTGTTGCCACTGTGTTTTAATGTCTGCATTTTGAGCAGAAACCGCGAACGGAATAAATAATGCCGAGAAAACAATTGAAGCGAATCTTTTCGATAAGAAAGAATTCTGTTTCGAATTCAAAATTGGTTTGTTCATATGTGTTTAGTTGATGTTGCGAAATAAGGAAAGAAAGTTCGGATTATTGCTTCATAATATAAAAAAATATGTCATTTCCATCAGATCTTGAAATTGCACAAGCGTGCAAGATGAAGCACATCAATGAAATTGCTTCGAAGCTGAACATCAATACCAATGACCTAGAGCATTATGGCAAGCACAAAGCCAAGCTTCCGCTCAATTTAATTGACGAAGCTAAGGTGAAGCAGTCTAAATTAATTTTGGTGACTGCAATTACTCCAACTCCTGCCGGAGAAGGAAAGACAACCACTTCCATTGGTTTGAATGAAGGGTTAAATAAGTTAGGAAAGAAAGCGGTAGTTGTTCTTCGCGAGCCTTCGTTAGGACCCGTGTTCGGTATTAAAGGTGGAGCTGCAGGAGGCGGATACGCCCAAGTGGTTCCTATGGAAGACATTAATCTTCATTTCACCGGAGACTTTGCTGCCATTGAAAAAGCGAACAACTTGCTTTCAGCATTGATCGACAATAACCTTCAAAATAAACAAGAGAACTTGGGTCTTGATCCACGTTTGATTTATTGGAAGCGCGTAATGGACATGAACGACCGATCGTTGCGAAACATTACCATTGGCTTGGGTGGAACCGGAAACGGTATTCCGCGTCAAGACGGATTCAACATTACACCTGCTTCTGAAGTCATGGCAATCCTTTGCATGAGCAAAGACCGCGAAGATTTGAAAAAGAAATTGGGAAACATCTTCGTTGGATTCACCTACGATCGCAAGCCCATCTATGCGCGCGATTTGAAAGCGGAAGGAGCTATGGCTCTTCTGTTGAAAGACGCCATTATGCCAAACTTGGTTCAAACCTTAGAAGGTAATCCTGCTATTCTTCACGGTGGACCTTTCGCCAACATTGCACAAGGAACCAACACCATTATGGCAACGAAGATGGGAATGTCTTTGGCAGACTACGTGGTTACTGAGGCTGGATTCGGTGCCGATTTAGGTGCTGAGAAATTCATGCACATCAAGTGTGGCGCAGCAGGTATTGCTCCAGATGCAATTGTTCTTGTTGCTACGGTTCGCGCGTTGCGTCATCACGGTGGTGCGAAAAAAGAAGAGTACAACACGGCTAACATGGAGCGCGTAACCAACGGTTTCGCGAACCTTGAGAAGCACATCGAGAACTGTAAGAAGTTCGGAATTACTCCAGTTGTTGCCTTGAACCACTTCCCTACCGATTCACAAGAAGAGATCGATTTCGTTATTGCGAAATGTGCTACAATGGGCGTAAAGGCTGTTGTTGCAAGAGGTTTCTCAGATGGTGGAAACGGTATGATGAATTTGGGTGAAGCCGTATTGGATGTGATTGAAAACGGAAACAACGCGTTCCGCAGACTATACTCGAACGATCAACCTGTAAAGGAAAAGATTGAAATCATTGCGAAAGAAATCTACGGCGCTGAACGCGTGAATTACTCGAAAGAAGCGGAAGGAAATCTTCGTACCATTGAAAAATTAGGCATTGCCAACTTCCCTATTTGTATGGCGAAGACGCAAAAATCGTTCAGCGACGATGAATCGAAAATTGGTCGTCCAACAGGATTCACCATCACCGTTCGTGAATTCGAATACGCTGTAGGCGCTGGATTCATTATTCCTATTTTGGGGGAAATGATGCGTATGCCAGGTTTACCGGCTGTTCCAGCAAGTGAGCATATGGACATTGATAACAACGGTGTTATAACTGGATTGTCTTAAATCATGAAGGCTTCTTTAAACTACCAAGCATTGAAGAACGGGCAACCGGTCTCCGATGCCTTGGTGGTTGAAGTGCCTGTTCAATTATTTATTGAAGAAGAACCGCTCACGGTGTCTATGTGCACACCAACGCACGTTCGTGAATGGGCCTATGGAATTTTATTTACGGAAGGAATTATTCGCTCTGCTGATCAAGTTCTTTCCTATTCTGAGGAAGAAGTCGATCATCAGATAATCCTTCGAGTTACTTTGAATAATGCCACACAGGCCATCACGAACAAGCGTTCGTTGCTTAGTGTGTCTGCTTGTGGAATATGCGGAAAGACGGCGTTTGAGCCGGCTACGCGGAGCGATGACGAACGAAGTTCGATGACACCAAGTGATGACGAACGAAGTTCGATGACACTTCGTGATGACCGCGGAGCGGATGACGAGCAAAGCTCGATGACGCTGCGCGAGAATATTGCGCAAATGATGGTGCAGTTAAGAGATTCTCAAACCTTGTTCGATGAAACGGGCGGATGCCATGCGGCTGGAGTGTTCAATAGAGAAGGCCAGCTTATTTTCGCCAGCGAAGATATTGGCCGACACAACGCCGTTGACAAAGTAATCGGACATCTACTCTTAAACAATCAACTACGCTCGGCCAAATACATCGTAGTAAGCGGAAGAGTTTCTTATGAGATTGTCGCGAAGTGCTTTGCTGCGGGAATACCCAATCTTGCAGCTGTTTCTTCTCCTTCATCTTTAGCCGTTGACTACGCAAAAGAATTAGGCCTATCGCTCTTTGCCTTCTGCAGAGAGAATCGCGTTACACAATACGCCTAAAGAAAAATGCCCCTTCCGAAGAAGAGGCATTTCATTTTCCTTGAAAATATTCTTATTTCTTAGAATAAACTTTTACTAAAGAAATGTCGAACATTAACGTTGAATACGGAGGAATTGGTCCTTGATCCATATCGCGGTAAGCCAACGCAGAAGGAATGAATAGACGAATCTTTCCGCCTTCTTTCACCTTTTGCAATCCTTCAGTGAACCCTGGGATTAAACCTCCCAAGTTGAATGTAACAGGCTTTCCAGCATCAGATGAATCGAATATTTGTCCGTTCATTAATTTTCCAACATATTCAACTTGAACTGAATCTTGCTCAGTTGCATAAGCTCCTGCTCCTTCTTGAGTAACTACGTACATCAATCCTGATTCTTCAACTTGAATACCTGGTGTGTTTTTCTTGATAGAATCTATCACTGCAGTTTCTTTCGTTTTAACTGAAGCCAATTTCGCTTTTTCACGACGTTGGAAATAGTTATCTAAGAACATTTGTGCTTCTTCCATTTCCATACCAGCAGCACCGTTAGCCGCCTTTTCGAAAATGTTGTAGTTAATCAATGAATCAATTTCCATGCGGTGCATGTTCTCGCCAATAGCCAATCCCAATGCAAATGAAAGACTATCATTGGTTGAAGTTAATGCAACAGTTGCAGCCGTTCCGCCATGTCCTTTTTCAGAAATGTGAGGAGCTATTACTAAGGCAACAATAGACATTAACTTGATTAAGATGTTCATTGAAGGACCAGATGTGTCTTTGAAAGGATCACCAACAGTATCTCCAGTTACAGAAGCTTTGTGTGGTTCAGACTTTTTGTAGAACATTTCACCGTTGATCTCAACGCCTTTCTCAAATGACTTCTTCGCGTTGTCCCATGCACCACCTGCGTTCGATTGGAACATACCCATCAATACACCCGATACAGTTACACCCGCTAACAAACCACCCAATACTTCTGGACCGAAAATGAATCCAACAATTACCGGAGTAATCAATGCAATGGCTCCAGGAGCAATCATTTCACGAATAGATGCTTCAGTAGAAATAGCAACACACTTTTCGTATTCTGGTTTCGCTTTGTATTCCATAATTCCTGGAATCTCACGGAACTGACGACGAACTTCGTTCACCATATCCATAGCCGCACGTCCAACAGCTGCAATAGCCAAAGACGAGAAGATGAATGGAATCATTCCACCTACAAACAAACCTGCCAATACCGGAGCTTTGTAAATGTCAATCGCATCAATACCTGCAATACCTACGAACGCTGCGAACAACGCCAATGAAGTCAATGCCGCAGATGCAATAGCGAATCCTTTTCCAGTTGCTGCAGTAGTGTTACCTACAGCATCTAAGTTATCTGTACGGTGACGAACTTCTTCTGGAAGTTGGCTCATTTCAGCAATACCACCCGCGTTATCTGCGATTGGTCCGAATGCATCAATTGCCAATTGCATAGCAGTTGTAGCCATCATACCTGCAGCCGCAATAGCCACACCGTATAAACCAGCGAACTCATAAGAACCATAAATACCAGCAGCCAATACTAAGATTGGAAGAACAGTAGATTCCATTCCTACAGACAAACCACCAATGATGTTAGTCGCGTGTCCAGTAGCAGATTGCTTAATGATAGACATTACAGGACGTTTTCACATAGCAGTATAGTACTCAGTAATGATGCTCATTAAAGCACCAACCACAAGACCTACCATGATTGCCCAGAATACACCCATTCTAGTTACTTCAACACCACGAGCTGAATCTGTCCAAGACATTGTCTCAGGAAGCATCCAATTAACAATAAAGAATGAAGCAACCGCAGTAAGAATAATACTTGACCAGTTACCTAAGTTTAATGCGTTTTGAACGTTACCCATTTCGTCTTTCACACGAACGAACATCATACCGATGATAGAGAAAACAATTCCTAATCCAGCGATCAACATTGGCAATAAGATTGGAGCAATTCCACCGAAATCATCTTTCGAAATCAACTCTCTTCCTAAAACCATTGTCGCTAAGATGGTCGCAACATAAGAACCGAACAAGTCAGCTCCCATACCCGCAACGTCACCTACGTTATCACCTACGTTATCTGCAATAGTTGCTGGGTTACGCACGTCATCCTCAGGGATACCTGCTTCAACCTTTCCAACTAAGTCAGCTCCAACGTCAGCAGCTTTGGTATAAATACCTCCACCAACACGTGCGAACAATGCAATCGATTCAGCACCCAAAGAGAATCCCGCAAGAACCTCTAATGCTTTTTCCATTTCCACTCCGTTTACACTTGCTCCTACAGACTTAACGTAGATCGTGTACAACAAAATGAACAATGAACCCAATCCAATTACCGCCAAACCAGCAACACCAAGACCCATTACAGATCCTCCGGTGAAACTAACTTTCAACGCTTGGGCTAAGCTTGTACGTGCAGCTTGTGTTGTACGAACGTTCGCTTTAGTTGCGATGTTCATACCAATATATCCTGCCAATGCAGAAAGTACAGCTCCAATAATAAATGAAATTGCAATAATTGGAGAAGATGTTTCTACTAGGGTTCCAGACCACGCCAATAGCGCTCCTGCGATAACCACGAAGTAAGCCAACACTTTCCATTCGGCTTTCAAGAATGCCATAGCACCCTTGGCTATGTAACCTGCAAGTTCTTGCATGTTCTCGTCTCCAGCATCTTGCTTAGTCACCCATGCAGACTTAATAGCCATGAACAAAATTCCAAGCAGACCTAACGCTGGAATTGAATAGAGCACAATATCGCCCCATTGTAAGTTTCCCATAATTTATTTTTTACTGTTAAACGGGTGCAAAAATAGGTGTTTTTGCCTTAGATGCAAAAACTAATTTACCCCCCTACTTGACCTTAATTTCCTGCAAATCTTTAAGCAAGCCTCTTGTGTCTTCCGCGAAGGTGGAAATCTTCGATTGCTCTTCCGAACTTAAATTGTATTTATTCGGATTGGCTTCCCAATCTGAAACAGGGATGGAATAATATCCGCGCGGACTTCCACCCAATCTGCACCAAAAAGGTACATACCCCCAAGTGTCCCATTGAACCTTTTTATTCTTCACTTTTAAATGAAGTGCAACACCAATTCCTCCGTCTTTGTAGCGTTCGCGCTGGTTACTAATGAAATTACCCAAACTAAATGCAACCGGAACATTCTTCAATGAATCATTCTTCGGATGAAGAATGAGCATGGGTTGAACCACATGCGGGTGAAGTCCAATAATAGCGTCAGCGCCAGCATCTGCTAACCATTGCGCCAATTTATCTTGCTCAGAATTCTCTTTGCGCTGATATTCCGTTCCCCAATGAATATTCACCACGGTGAACCGAGCCCCGCGCTCAACAGCCGTTTTCAAATCTTTTCTAATTTGAAGGGTATCGATCATATTCACCACATTCGGATGTTGAACCACCAAACCGTTTGTTCCATAGGTGCAATTCAATAACGCAATCTTCACTCCTTTCACTTCTTGAATCAATGGGTAATTTAAATCGCGAGAAAGTGTATCTAAAAAAGTCCCCGTATGTGTTATGCCCAATGAATCAAGCATAAGAATAGTACGCTCCACGCCTTTCTTCCCGCGGTCTTGAGAATGGTTGTTCGCCGTCACAAATATGTTGAACCCTGCAGCGAATATGCCTTCGGCAAAGGCATCTGGAGAAGAAAACTGCGGATAACCCGAATAAGGTTTTCCTGCCAAAGTCACTTCTAAGTTCGCACAGGTATAATCAAACGAATGAACGAATTCCGAAATGTATTGAAACCAATGGGCGTATTCGTAAACGCCTTTCGATTCATTGAAAGCCGCTCCTATCATAGGCTCATGCCCCATCATATCACCAACGAAAAACAAACTAATTTGCTTCGTAGTTGTGTCTTCTCCGGCAAAAACATATTCGGTATTTTCCCCTTCAACATGCTTATCTCCAACACTGTAAATTCCATAGAAAAATGAAAGAAGAATAAATAACGAAATACCACCTGTTTTAAGCATATGTTGATTGGTTTGCATAAAACAAATATAGTGCTTGAGGTCTATCTTCGCGCAGCATGAATCACAGCAGTCAACTCGCAACCCAAGCACAGAGCACCATTCGATACAGTATCGTGGTGAACTTGATTTTGTCTATTGTGAAATTCGCAGCAGGTATTCTTGGAAACAGTTTTGCTTTAATAGCAGATGCTGCAGAGAGTTGGGTCGATTTTGCGTCTTCCTTTTTAGTGTGGCTCGGATTAAGAACAGCAGCGCTTCCACCAGATAAAAACCATCCATACGGACATGGAAAAGCAGAACCGCTTTCTGCTATGTTTGTCTCAGTGCTTATGTTCAGCGTGGCTTGTTTCATTGTGTACGAAGCCATTCAACACATCATGACTCCGCATGATTCACCGCATTCATGGACCATCATTGTTGTTATTTGCGTGCTTATTACCAAAGAGATTTTATATCGCTTCATTAAATTGAACGCGAAGAAATTCAAGAGCAATGCCCTTGCCGCTGAAGCCACGCACCAGCGCACCGACTCTATTACTTCACTTGCGGCATTGGTGGGAATTGTAATCTCATTGGTTGCTGGAGATGGCTATGCCGCTGCAGACGATTGGGCTTCCCTTCTTGCAGCTTACTTTATTTTACAACAAGCGTTTAAGGTTGGAAAGACTGCTATTTCAGAGTTAATGGATGAGGCACAGCCGGAAGAAATTGTGAATGAAATTCGAAACACCGCTTTGCAAGTCGACGGTGTGATTCGAATCAATGCGTGTTTCGTTAGGAAGATGGGATTCGAATGGTTCGTAGACATTCACATTGGTTTAAATGGAAACCAAAGTGTTTATGAAGGACACGCCATTGCTCACGTGGTGGTTGACAAGATCAAAGAAAAGTTCCCGCAAGTGTACGATGTACTAACTCACATTGAACCTCACGAAGACAACGACCCAATCAGCTGATCTGTTGTTAAAGCCTGTTGATCTCCTGTAGTCATGTTGCGCATTTGCCACAAGCCCGATTTCACTTCATCTTCACCTACAACAACTACAAAAGGAATTTTGTTATCATCGGCATATTTGAATTGCTTCTTCAACTTCGCTTCTTCCGGATACATCTCACATGACACTCCTGCGTTGCGAATTTGCTTCAGCAAATGAAACGCAGCCGATGTGGTTTCACCACCAAATTGAACCAAAAGCACTTTTGTTCCTGAGGTTGCAGATTCTGGGAATAGGTTCAACTCTGAAAGGACTTCAAAAATGCGATCGGCACCAAAAGAGATTCCAACTCCTGAAACGCCCTTCCAACCGAATATTCCAGTTAAATCATCGTATCGTCCGCCACCGCATATACTTCCCATCTGAATGCCTTTCGCCTTCACTTCGAAGATGGCGCCAGTGTAATAATTCAATCCACGAGCAAGAGATACATCGAAGATTAATTCACCTTTGTTCATGCCCGACTTCTGAACTTCATTCCACACGAAGGTCAACTCTTCAATTCCTTTTAATCCAGTTTCAGAATTTCCCAAAACCGATTTCAAGAAATTCATTTTTTCATTGAAGTCAGAAAGTGCGTTCAACGACTTGAAGGTTTGAAAGGTCTCGTCGGGAATTCCCATTTCATTCAATTCCTTTTGAACCGCCTCTTCTCCAATCTTATCCCATTTGTCTAAAACAACAGTCAAGCCCATAAACTTATCTGCTACCCCTGTCGCTTCAGCTATTCCAGCTAAAATCTTACGGTTGTTAATGACAATTGAAAATCCAGGAAGGTTCAAGTTGGAAAGAACTTCGTCGAACAACTGAACCAATTCCACTTCCACCCAAAGACTATCTGTGCCTACCACGTCGGCATCGCACTGATAGAACTCACGGAATCTTCCGCGTTGCGGACGGTCGGCGCGCCATACGGGCTGAATCTGATATCTGCGAAAAGGAAGAACAACAGCGTTTCTGTTCATGGCCACGAAGCGCGCGAAAGGAACAGTTAAGTCATAGCGCAAAGCGCGATCACAAATTTCAAAAGACAATTTGCGCGAATCTGAAAGTTTTTCAGAAGCCACGTCTTTCAAAAAATCACCGTTGTTCAGAATCTTGAAAATAAGCTGATCACCTTCTTCTCCGTACTTACCTGTAAGGGTAGAAAGGTTTTCCATGGAAGGAGTTTCCAACGGTTGGAAACCGTACTTCTCAAATGCAGCGCGTATTACGCCAAACAAATAATTTCGTTTGCGCATAACATCAGGCGCAAAATCACGTGTTCCTTTCGGTATTCCAATGGGTGTGCTCATAATTCAGAATGCAAAGTAAAGACTTGAAAGCCGTTGGGCAATAATTTTCTTTAATAAGAGTTCGGATTGTCGAAATACAACTGACTATCTTTGTTGCAATGAAAGGAAAACTACTTCTGGTCATAATTACCGTGCTTTTTCTCGGTTTGGGTTCTGCGAATGCGCAGCTTCCTCCCAAGGTAGTGCAAGTCTCGGGTGTTGTCCTAATTAGCGATTCGCTCTTTCCTGCCGGATTTGTTGCCATCTATCGTGCGAAAGACCGACGCGGAACGTATTCAGGTCGCGATGGATATTTCACCTTGCCTGTTATGGTTGGTGATACGCTTTTCTTTTCGTGTACCGGTTTGAAAGATTCTTATTTCGTTATTCCTGCCGAAACCAAAGAGAATCAACTTTCCATGGTTCAAGTTATGAATATGGAAAGCTATATGCTTCCAACAGCATACATTCTTCCCTACCCTTCCAAAACAAGATTACGTGCTGAAATTCTTTCACTGGATTTACCAGGAGACGAATACGTTTCGTTTCACCGTGAAGGAAAAGATATTGTGAATTACGACGGAATGCTTGATTTCAGCGCTCAATCATACCGTTCTGCTTCTTCGCAACTTCAAAGTAGATACACCAACGGATTTTATTCTGGTGGAAATTTATTGAGCAAAGACGCCTGGGGCAAGTTCATGCGTTCGTTGAAAAGTGGTGATCTAGACTCTCAACAGTAAGGGGCATGCGGAAAGGTATTTTCATTATTCTACTTTCAATACTATCGACTTTTGCCTTTTCGCAATCTGCAACTTTAAAAGGTGTAATAAAGAACAGCTCAGGTGAGTCGGTCCCGGGAGTTATTATCACTTGCAAGGAATTCCCAACCATAGGAACATCTTCCGACAACCGAGGATACTTCTCTTTACAACTGAAATCTGAAACCACTCTGACTATACTATTCAAAGGCCTTGGAGACGAACCTGTTCAAAATGTGTTCTACTTGAACAATGGAGATGTGAAAGAAGTTGAAGTGTTGCTAGATAACTCGCTCACTACGACCACTTTCGAGATTTTCGACAAAGGAAAGCGTGAAGGCGGCTTCCGTGAAATTGAACTAAAACTTCCTACTCGACTTCCTGTCATGAACCAAGGTATTGAAGGATACCTCATTCAAGCGGCGGTAAACATGCCTTCGGAATTGAGCTCGAGCTATAGCGTTCGCGGAGGAAGTTTCGACGAGAACTTAGTCTATGTGAACGACATTCAGGTCTATCGTCCTTTCTTGGTTCGAAGCGGGCAACAAGAAGGAATGAGCTTCCCGAATCCGGATATGGTAAGTTCCATTAACTTCTCCGCTGGTGGATTCCAAGCGAAATACGGAGACAAGATGTCTTCTGTTCTCGACATTCAATATGCAAGACCCGACAGTTTAAGTGGAAATTTTCAAGCCGGATTTTTAGGAACGCAATTGCAATTGGGAGGCTGCAACAAAAAGGGAACTTTCACACACAACTCTGGATTTCGTTACAAGAACTACGCTTATGCATTGAATTCCCTCGACGTGGCTGGAGATTACAAACCGCGCTTCAACGATTTTCAAACATATCTAACCTATAGACCGAAAACCAAATACGGTCCGTGGGAATTCAGTTTCTTGGGAAACTATTCGAGTAACCGATACAATTTCATTCCACAAACAAGACAAACCGATGTGGGAAGCATCAACGAGGCTTTGCGTTTGACTGTTTATTTTGAAGGACAAGAAATTTCGAAATACGATACCTACTTCGGTGCATTTTCAACCCGATACAATCCGAACGAGCATTCGCAATTGCGCCTAACCTTCAGCGCGTTCAATACTGTTGAAAGTGAGAAGTTCGATATTCTTGGTGCCTATAGACTCGATGAATTGGATCGCGACTTAGGATCCGATAAATTCGGAAGTGTTTTAACCAACAGAGGGGTGGGTGCATTTTTAGAACATGCGCGAAACGAATTGAACGCGCAAGTTTATCAAGTTGCACACAAAGGATTCGTAGACTATGTGAAGCAGCATCACTTGCTAGAATGGGGCTTCGATGCGAACATTGAGCACATCAATGATGTATTGAGCGAATGGACGTTGGTAGATTCTGCGGGATACGCAACTCAACATCCAAGAGATTCCATTGGCTATACCAATCCGAATGCACAGGGCAATCAAATCATTCCAATTCAAGATCGCGTGAAAGCGAACAATCAAATCACCAGCAATCGTGTGAATGCGTTTGTGCAGGACACTTGGAGACATTCCATGCAGAATGGCGCTACGCTTACGGCTACCGCAGGGGTTCGTGCTAACCATTGGACCTTTACCGATCAGACTGTTGTTAGTCCGCGTATTAACGTGGCGTACAACCCGACATGGATAAAACAACGATTGAATGAACGAGGCAATTTAGACTCTCTGAGGAAGGACATCATTATTCGCGCAGCAGCTGGATATTACTATCAACCACCCTTCTATCGTGAAATGCGCGGATTCGACGGACAGGTGAATCCGAACATACGTGCGCAAAAGAGCATTCACTATGTCTTGGGTGCAGACTATGTTTTCAATTCATGGGGACGTCCATTCAAGTTGGTGACAGAATTGTACTACAAGAAAATGGACAACATCATTCCATACGAATTGGAAAATGTTCGTCAGCGTTATTTCGCGGTGAATAACGCAAAAGGATACGCTTATGGAACCGACGTTATGGTGAATGGTGAATTCATTCCGGGCGTGCAGTCATGGTTCCGCATGTCTTACCTGAAAACCATGGAAGACATTAACAACGACTCGTACAACATTTACTTGAATAGCGACGGCGATACCATTTACAACGGATATACCTTGAATGATGTTCCTGTAGATTCCATTACGCAGTATCCTGGATACGTTCCTCGTCCAACCGATCAACGCGTGAGTGTCTCACTCCTCTTCCTTGACGAAATGCCGAATCACGAAGAGTATAAGGTTATGTTGAATTTTTATTTCGCTACAGGACTTCCCTACGGGACACCGGATCAACAGCGTTACAACGATGTCTTTAGAACGCGTGCCTACTTGCGTGCAGATTTAGGATTATCTCGAGATATGTTCGTGAAGCGCAAGAATAAGTTCTTCGACTCAGGAAACATAGCCTTAGAAATCTTCAACCTCATGGGTGTAAACAACATCATTAATCACCAATGGATTGAAGATGTAAACGGCAGACAGTACGGTATTCCAACATACTTAACCGGACGAAGAATTAATCTTCGCATGACGCTTTCTTTCTAATCTACTTCAAAGTAATATTCAAACTTTTACCGAAAGTTGCTTGCACGATTCGAGAGAGTGTTCCCAATTCAATGTCTTGCCTTCCCGCTTCAATCTTCGTAATATAACTTCTTGAAGTCCCCGAGCGTCTTGCTACTTCAGCCTGAGTAAGTTCAGCAGATGTTCTCCACAATCGAAGCATTTCGCCAATATTAATGTTTCGAGTATCGTCTGGATAACTCAAATCATATAAAGTATCTGGCCCCGCTTGATAAGGGTAAACTACCCTTTTTCCTTTCAAATTAGTAGACTCGATTTTAATATTATACCATGTCAAAGTTCTATCCTCTAAAATGACTTTTTTAAATTCCTTTGGATCCCTCAGAGGATACTCAAAATCGCGGGGCTTACTCTTCCAAATATTTGTAAAAATGTCTTGATAATCCAACCATCTATTTTCCCCCGTAGAAAACAATACGGAAATCTTCAAATCATCTGCTATGATTTCATTGATTCGCAAAATGTATGGAATATGGCGAGGATTGTAATTTTCTGCGTATTTGATATTCATAATTTCAAGTGTGAATTTTTTTCATAAAATTTTTCCAAAAGCATTTGTCTATTTTCTTCAATGGACAATCTTTTCATTACTCTCTTTTCAACTTTAGGTGGCAGCCAACCATCAATGATTTCAAGTGTTACTAAATTTACCGTCAACATATACTCAGCATACTCGCAGTGACAATGCGGAGGCAAATGTTCATTCGAATAAACTGATATTTTAATTCCATAAAAGAAAGAAATTATTGGTGTCATAACAAAAGTAATAAAGTATCTAATTGAATACATGATTTTTCAACTGAAAAGTGAAACTAGATTGTAAGTTGATATGCCAATACAAAAGCCTATTCCTTCAAAACGCATAAATCATTACCTTTATCGAGTATGAAAAAACTTCTAATCCGAAGCGTCATTGCGCTTATTACACTTATGCTCTTATGCCTTGGAGCAGCATATTTTTGGTTGAAGACAAGCCTTCCCGTTTATTCAGGCGAAAAGAAATTGGCTGGTCTGCACGAGCCAGTTGATGCGTATTTCGATGAATACGGAATTCCTCATATCGATGCGAAGAATTCTGAGGATGCTTATCGTGCACTCGGCTATCTGCATGCGCAAGAGCGTTTGTTTCAATTAGAATTGCTTCGCAGAGCCGGAAGCGGAACGCTTTCCGAAATCATTGGCGAAGACATGGTTAAGGTTGATCGCATTTTCCGAACGCTTGGCATTTCGGAATACGCAAAATCTTCTGCAGCAAATTTTCAAAAGAATCACGTCAACGATGAAATGTCGAAGGAAGTGAACGCCTACATCGACGGTGTGAATCAATTCATTCAAAACGGACCAACCCCTCCTGAATTCGCCCTGATGGGAATTCCAAAAAGAAACCTTACCGTTGAAGACATGTTCTGCATTAGCGCTGCCATGAGCTTCTCGTTTCAAATGGCGAATAAGACAGAACCCGTAATGACACACATTGCGCTCATCCACGGAGAAGAATACCTCTACGATCTCGGACTTCATCACGACTCTACCGAATCTGAAATTCGTCACTTTGATAGTCGCGGACTCGATTCAAGTTTAATGGAATTGAATACTTTATTTCTTGAAGCAGAAGCCGCACTTCCCGTTGCGCCTTTCGATGGCTCAAATTCATGGGCTGTGTCAGGAAGCAAATCCGCTACTGGAAAGCCGATCTTCTGCAACGACACGCACATTGGGTATGCCCTTCCGCAAACGTGGTTTGAAGCGCATGTAAAATGTCCCGAGTTCGAAATAACCGGACACTTCCTTGCAGGAATTCCATACGCACTTGTTGGAAGAACTCCCAATCACGCGTGGGGCGTTACCATGCTTGAACACGACGAAATGGACTTCTATGCTGAAAAAAGAAATCCGAATAATCCGTACGAAGTGTGGTACAAAGGGCAATATGTTCCGCTTACGTTTAGACCAGAAGAAATTAAAATAAAAGGAAAAGAACCACTCGTGCTTCAGGTGCCTGTTACGCCGCATGGTCCAGTGGTGAACGATGCTTTTGTTGGAATGAACAGCTCCACTCCTATCTCTATTTCTTGGGTGTACACCAAAGTGGAAAACAAAACCTTCGAAGCGTTTCGCGAAATGAATCTTGCGAAAGACATGAACGAATTCGAAGTGGCACTTCCGCAAATTCATGCTCCCGGACTTAGCATTAACTACGCAGACACCGAAGGCAACATTGCCTGGTGGGCATGCGCGCATCTACCCATGCGAAACCCAAGTGTAAACTCATGGATTATTCATAACGCGCGAGATACCACCAACGAATGGATGGGTTATTACAACTTCGATGAAAATCCAAGATGCGTTAATCCTTCTTGGGGATATATCTACAGCGCAAACGATTGGCCCGGACCACTTTCAGACGGAACCTACTATCCGGGATATTACAAACCGCAATACCGAGCCGACCGCATTCGTGCATTACTAGAAGCAAGCAATGAATGGACTGCTGAAAAAATGAAGTCAGTTCTGAACGATATTACTTCAACCGTTGATGCAAGTATGTTGAAAGAACTCGAGCCCATTGCAAAGAAGAGCAAGTACTACGAAGACGTTGCCCCTGCTTTTAATTGGGATGGTGCCTATGAGCCAGAAGCCATGGGGCCTGTGCTCTTCAACAGATTCCTGTATTACTATTTGAAGTTCGCTTGCGAAGATGAAATGGGAAAAGACATCTTCAAACTATTCTTGGAAACACACCAAGTGCAACGCACGCAATTGGATTTATTCCACAATGAAAAGGCCGTTTGGTGGGACAATGTGCACACAAAGCACATTGAAACGCGAGAAGAAATTTTGATGAAAGCCTTCGAAACAGCAGCACAAAAACTCTTGAAGGAAGAAGGTGTGGTTGAAAAATGGGCTTGGAAAAAAGTGTGCAAACTTGAACTGAAACATCCGCTAGGGGTTGTTAGTCTCTTCAAGCCCTTCGTTAATGGGGGAGAATTACCTGTTTATGGCGGTAATGAAACCATTCATCAATCAGGTTTCAAACTCGATAGCACAGGAACTTATCATGTACACTTCGGTTCGCAAATGCGCATTATTCATGACTTCGCGAATAACGACAGCTGGAATATTAATCCAGCCGGACAAAGCGGACATCCGTTAAGCAAGCACTACCTCGATCAAGCAGAGCTTTATCGAACCAGGCAATTCAGACACGAGTGGAACGATTGGGAGAAAATTAAGACTTTCCCGAAGTTGCGCTTATCTTAGACGCCTCAATAAATAGCATGTAAAATGAAGAGATTATTCATTGCCGCATTTGCCCTTTTCATCGGATTAGCGGCAACAGCTCAAGAAAAGAAAAACCTAACATTAGACGAATCTGTCCTTGGTCAATTCAGACAATTCTATCCAGAACAAATGCAGTTGCAATGGATACCCGGTACCGATCGCTACTCTCAAATAAAAAACGACACACTCTACAGCCAAGCAGCTGCGGGGAATTCGAAGCCTTTCGTTGAACTTAGTCTTGCTCAAGTAAACAAAACTTTTCTTGAAATTGGTGTGGAGAAGGCTGCATCTATGCCGCGTTGGGAATGGATTTCCGCTAACGAACTGCACGCAACTGCAACAGCATCGTCTGTAAAAAACACGACCGTTGAAGTTACTTTCAATCTTAAAAGTAAAATGGCAACTGTTGTGAATGCCTACAACGCCGATGCGGAAAACGTAGACTTTCACAACAAAGGAAATGTAGCCTTCACCAAAGGAAACAACCTCTTCGTGAAGAGCGGTGCTGAAGAAAAACAAGTGACGTTTAATGTGGAAGGAATTGTAAGCGGGCAGAGCATTTCCCGCAACGAATACGGCATTGCAAAAGGAACGTTTTGGTCGAAGGAAGGAAGCCGCTTGGCCTTCTATCAGAAAGACGAAAGCAACGTAACGCTCTACCCAATTATCAATTACAACACGACTCCTGCTAGCGTAAACAATATTCGCTATCCAATGGCCGGAGATTCAAGCGAAAGAGTAAGTATTGGTGTATATGATGTAAAATCAGGAAAAACCATTTTCCTTCAATTAAACAATGGTATTCTAAACGACACCTACTACGCGACCAACTTGTCTTGGAGTCCCGATGAAAACTTCATTTTAATTGCTGAAATGAATCGCGCTACAACTACCTGCAGCTTGAATGTATACAGTGCCTTAACCGGAGAATTCATTCGCACCGTATTTACTGAAACCGATTCACGTTGGGTTGAACCCGATCAAGCGCCTTACTTCTTATCGAGCACAACATTTTTGTGGTACACGTGGAAGAACGGTTTCCACAATTATTATCTGTATGATTTAACTGGAAATTTAACCGCGCAGACTAATGCGAATTTCGAATTGCTCTCGATATTGGGCGTTAGCGATGATAAGAAAATCATCTTCTTCGAAGGAACAGGAACAAACGCAACAGAACGTCACCTCTATTCTGCTCCCACTTCAACATTGAAATTAACAGCGCTTACAAACGAAGCAGGAACGCACGCTTGCAAGGTTTCTTCAACTGGAAAATTCTTCATCGATCAATTCAGCTCACTCACCGTTCCGAATCGTGTATCGATTGTTCCTTGCGGAAAAGGATTGCCGAATGTTCTTTTGAAGTCAGAAGATAAGTTGAAGAACTACAACATTGGAACAACTGAAATCTTCACCATCAATGCAAATAATGGAACACCATTGTATTGCCGTTTGATCAAGCCATCGAACTTCGATCCGGAAAAACAATATCCAGTTGTGGTTTATGTATACAACGGTCCGCACGTTCAGTTAATCACGAATTCATATTTGGGTGGAAGCTCATTGTGGATGAACTATTTGGCAGAGCAAGGATATTTGGTGTTCACCGTTGACGGACAAGGATCGGCGCATCGCGGTAAAGAATTCGAACAGGTAATTCACCGTCAATTGGGAACGCAAGAAATGGCCGACCAATTAGCGGGTGTGGAATGGTTGAAGAAACAGTCCTATGTAAACCCTGCGCGCATGGCGGTTCACGGATGGAGCTTCGGCGGATTCATGACTACCTCGCTTATGCTTCGCGCTCCAGGCACATTCAAAGTTGGTGTTGCAGGCGGACCTGTTATCGACTGGCGCTTGTATGAGGTTATGTACACCGAGCGTTACATGGACACTCCGCAAGAAAACGCTGAAGGGTTCGACACCAACAACTGCACTAAGTATGTAGATAAACTTCAAGGAAAATTATTAATGATTCACGGAGCAGACGATAACGTTGTGGTTCTTCAGCACAACATGCGCTTCTTGAAGGCATGTGTAGACAAGAAGATTCCAGTAGACTTTTTTGTTTACCCAGGTCACGAGCACAACGTCCGTGGAAAAGACCGTGTACATCTCATGAATAAAATCATCACTTACATCACCGATAATCTATAATTTCGGCTCCACTTATGAAAAACACATCACTTACTGAAAAGCACATTGGGCTTGGAGCGAAAATGGTTCCATTCGCAGGTTACAATATGCCCGTTCAATACGCGGGATTAATTCAAGAGCATCACTGCGTTAGAAATGCAGTAGGTGTATTCGACGTTAGCCACATGGGCGAGTTTTGGATCAGCGGTCCAAAGGCATTCGACCTAATTCAATATGCTACTTCAAACGACGTTTCGAAATTGTTCAACGGGAAAGTTCAGTACAGCTGCATGCCAAATGCAACGGGCGGAATTGTAGACGATCTTTTGGTTTACCGCGTGAACGAAGAAATGTATTTGTTGGTGGTGAACGCTTCAAACATTGACAAAGATTGGAATCACCTTTCTGAATTGAACAAAGAATTCGGAGCTACCATGGTGAACAAGTCTGAAGAAACTTCTTTGCTTGCTGTTCAAGGACCGAAGGCTGCTGAAGCACTTCAGTCATTAACAGATATGACGCTTAGCGACATGGAATACTACACCTTCAAAATAGGCACGTTCGCTGGCGTTGAAAATGTAGTTGTTTCAACAACCGGATATACCGGTGCGGGTGGATTCGAGATTTATTTCCCGAATGAAAACGCAAACGAAATGTGGGACAAGATCTTCGCTGCAGGCGCACCACAAGGCATTGAGCCTATTGGTCTAGGCGCAAGAGATACCCTTCGTTTAGAAATGGGATTCTGCTTGTACGGAAACGACATCAACGATACGACTTCTCCTTTGGAAGCAGGTCTAGGTTGGATCACGAAGTTCAGCGCTCCGTTTTTGAACTCTGAAAATTTAAAAGCTCAGAAAGAAGTAGGAGTGACTCGCAAGCTTGTTGCATTCGAAATGATCGACAGAGGTATTCCTCGTCACGATTATGAAATTGGCGATGCCAATGGGAATGTTGTGGGTGTTGTAACTAGCGGAACACAGAGCCCGAGCTTGGAAAAAGCAATCGGATTGGGTTACGTGCCAACATCAATGACCACACTTGGAACCGAGATTTTCATTTTAATTCGTGGAAAAGCATTGAAGGCTGTGGTTGTTTCACTTCCCTTCTTCAAGAAATAATTTCAATTTAAGTTGAAATAGAAACGCCCTCCGAAGAGGGCGTTTTTTCTTTGTATATAATTGGAATTACAATCCCAATTTAGCTTTCAATTCATCCTTTGAAAGGAATCCCACGTTGGAGAATTTCATTTCATTGTTGGAATAATACTTTAATGTTGGAAGAGCGTCTACACCAAGCTCTGCTGCAATGTTCGGATTCTGATCTACATCTATGGTTACAATTTTCAATGAAGGATTTTCCTTCGCTAATTCTTCCAATGAAGGCTTCATCTTTCTGCAAGGTGCACACCACTCTGCTGAAAAGTCGACCAGTACATTTCCACCCGAAATTAAATTCTTGTATTCGTCAGAGCTCATTCCGCCATTAGTACTCACCTTTCCAGAAACAACAGGAAGTCCTGCTGATTTCCATTTTAACATTCCCCCTTGAAGTTCATAGACTTCTTTGAATCCTTGCTTGCGCATAGCAGCCGCCGCGCTTGAACTTCTTCCACCACTTAGGCAATACACGAACACAGGGGCGTTCTTGTCAATGGCATCTATTCTGCGTTGAAAATCGTTTCCATTCCAATTGGCAAGAAGAGCGCCTTCAATGTATTCTTTTGCGAATTCCTCTTCCGAACGAACATCGAGGAGAACCGCGTTGGGCGTGGATTTCAACTTTTCTGAAAACGTCTTTGCATCGAGTACAGGGCTACCGCCGTTCGAGGTGCAAGCGCTAAAAAAGAGCGCTACAAAAAGGAATAAACTTGAATATTTCATGTCGCGAATATACGAAGGCAAATTCTTCCCTTGTGTGATAGGAATTACAAAGGCCGTTCCTATTACATTTGTAGTATGAAGGTATACGTTCTCCTAGCAGCACTTTTTGTTACTTCCCTTTCCAGTATTGGTCAATGCGTGGTTATTAATGAAGTCATGGTGAATGCGGCGGGGGCTTGTGATGGAAGCTGTACGCCGAATACGGGCGAGTGGATTGAGTTGTACAACACGTGCCCTTTTCCTTGGAACATTGAATGTTATATTCTTTCAGACGGAGACTTTTCAGTTACACTTCCGGCAGGGACATCGATTCCTGGTAACGGATTTATTGTAATTGGATCTTCCAATTCCGGTGTAGCAGTTGACGTGAATATTGGAACATGCGGATGCACAACAGGGCCGAATGCGCAAGTCGGCATTTTAACCAACAGCGCAGAACAGTTGATTCTTTACGATAACCTTGGAACCATTATCGACGGTATCGTTTGGGGCGGTGGACAATGGAATCAGCAGACTTCTTTCACCACTAATCCAGTAGGACCTTGTCCGAATTTAACCGTTCCAGTCCTTTCTGTTTTTACTCAGATTCAAACGGTTCCTTCTCAAGCCAACAACGACGGTCTAACCGTATTCAGAAGTTGCGACGGTGTGAATCCGTGGGTTTCAGGAACCCTTCCTCCTTCTCCTGGCGCCTCGAACAACAGCGATGTACCTGTAACCGCGAGCTTCACTGTTTCAGAAAACAGTGTATGCGAAGGTGATTGTGTTCAAGTGATCAATACCTCTGCTGGTAATCCTGGATTGTGGACTTGGATCGTAAACGGCACGCCAGATTTAACATTAGACAGCATTGCTCCCACCCTTTGTTACAATGCCCCCGGAGTTTACACCTATTCGCTTATTGCAAGCAATGGATGTTCGGCAGATACGCTAATCGATGGCGCAACGGTGAACGTTATTCCGTTGAGCACCTTGAATGTTTCACCAAATGTAGACGATGTCATTTGCGACAATTCACCAACGGTCTTCAGTACAACCAGTATTTGCAGCACGTATCAATGGCAAATGAATGGCGTTGATATTGCCGGAGAAATATCAGATTCATACACAGCTACTACCGATGGTGTTTATTCGCTTACTTGTCCGAACGACATTTGCATAGCGCCGAGCGCACCTGTTGAGTTAGACTATCAGAATTTTCAGACCGAGCTCTCCCCTGCTTCAACGGTTTTGTGTCTTGGAGAAAGTCAACAGTTAACGCTGAGCGTTTTGAGCGATGGTCCTTCGGTGAATAACGAATGGACGTTGAATGGAAATCCGCTTACTTCTGGTTTTACCAGTTTCTTGGGGGTCGATATGGGTGTTTACTCAGTCACTAGCTCCAATCCAGGTGGCTGCACATCTACCGCAACAGCAGAGCTCATTAGTGCGAATAACAATCCGAACATCACCATTCAAAACTTAACACAATCGGGATGTTGGGACGGTCCAACCACGCTAGGCATTGCTGCCTCTTATACCAACGTGTCATGGGACAATGGCTCTTCCGATTTCAGTATTGAAATGCTTTCCAATGCAACTGTTAGTGTTACTGCGCTTGATCCGAACGGATGCGATGCTTCGGGCGCCTATACCTTAGAACTTCCTGAGTGTGCGAATTTGGTTGTTCCGAATATCTTCAGTCCAACCAACGACAATTTCAACGAAGTGTTTCAGCTGGTATTTGCCGGAGATGGAAGCACGACCGCTGTAGCGAATTATTCCATTCAGATTTTCAATCGTTGGGGAACCTTGGTGTTCGAATCTACGGATCCGGATAACAATTGGAACGGAACCATTAACGGAAACGACGCTTCCGCTGGCGTTTATTATTACGTTGTGAATGCTGAATACGCGAACGGAGAATCGATCTTATTGCCCAATCAGCGCAGCGGATGGTTTCAGCTGGTTCGTTAGAATCTGAAGCTAGCGCCCATACGCACTCCGAAGTAATTGTAATAAACGCCATCTTGAACAACGGCTCCTGAAGCTGAAAGTCTACCGTAATAGCGCATATAGCTGTGAGCCAATAGCGCGTGAATGTTAATCTGATCGTTCAGTTTCAACGAAACGCCAACCCCATCGTTGAAATCAAATGACCCAACACTTCCTTTGTGATAGGCAATACCGGTAGAAATCATAACAAGCGGACTAATCTTTTTCGAAGGCATCAAGCGAGCACGAAGGTCGAGCATGAAGGGCATGGAAAATCCGATATCGTCAGAGTATCCCATTGCACCAATGCCAATTCCTGCGAACGCCCAGTTCTTGTAACCAATTCCGTTGGCAGTATAGACTCCACCGAAAGAAGTTGCATTTGGAATTGTTTGATTTTCGTAAGCGTAGATTCCACCCCAAAGCGGATCAATTAATGGTATTGCCGGCAAGCCACCTACATTACCAATTCCAAGTCCAACAACTCCTTCATTCACCGACTCGAAATAAAAGTCGCCGTAGGTTTTCTTCGCTTTAGGCGCAGGCATCGAATTAATGTCAGCTGCGCTCAATTCAGCGGGTTTAGAGGTGTTCTTGTTGTTTGCATCAAGCACAATGTATTCAATGTCGTTAAACGGAATATCGAGTATCCCGTTGACCGAAATCTCAATGGTGAAAGACTCTTGTGGTTTGTAACCAACAATGCGCGCGGTAAGCACGTCGCCGTTTTTCAAATAGATTTTAGACTTCCCTGTTCCCTGCGCTAAGCCAGCAACAGAAAGGAAACAAGCGAAAAGGAATAGAATTGCTTTGTTCATGGTTCAATTTTAATTACTCTGTTACCACCTTCGGCTTATTGAACTCATCGAAGGCGATCCAAACGTCTTCTTTCTTCGGGCTTTGCGCCAGCAGTGGCGCTAGGGAGATTACTGTACCTAAAGCAAAGATGGGTGTAAATTCGAAGTTATCTTGACGAATAAATTCGTACGACATAATTCCAATTCCTGCAGTGAGCAACGCCACTTGCATGCGTTTTAGTTTTCGGTGGTGTTCAATGTAATAGACAGACTCGCTGTTCGAGCTGAAGTCCCGCATCATGTTTTTGTAGTTCGCGGCATATACCGGTCCATCGCCTATGTTGTAGTAATCGAGTTGTCTTCCGGAAGCAAGGAGTTTATTTACCTTCTTCATACCCGGATAAACCTTCAGTGTATCGTCGCAATACACTCCGAACGGAATTTCCTCGTAGGCATTAGCGGCTCTTCCCACACGAATGCGCAAGGCATAGCGTTCGGTGTCGCTGCCGTGAATGTGTGAAAGGTTTGCGAAGGTTCCGTTGTTGTTACTGAACTTCGCAATCTCATTGGCCTTCCATCGGGCCTGATCTAGCGTGAAGTAGGCATTCTGCGCAATGGGCGCATCGTAAGCCAGTCGCACACCCGTGATTGAATCTCCATTTTGAAGAATTACATAGTGCTGAGCGGCACAAAACTGGGCTGTTGCAAATAAAATGCAAACGAGCGCTATTGATTTTGAGTAAGATGCGAAATTCATTGCAACGAATTTAAGAAAACTCTTTTGTGATTCGAAAAAGATATTATCTTTGCCGCGGAGAGTTGGCAGAGTGGTCGATTGCGGCAGTCTTGAAAACTGTTGACTGTAACAGGTCCTGGGGTTCGAATCCCTAACTCTCCGCTTGAAAAGCCCCGAATAATTCGGGGCTTTTTTTTTGAACCTATTTGCAGAACTACGCTGTGGGAACTGCGTAATTCGTGCTGCGTAATTGGAAAACTGTCGGTTTTATTCCTACTGCGCAATTGGAAAATCGTAGATTTTATTCCTACTGTGTAATTCCTATTTCATAATTCCTACTCCGTAATGCCTACTTC
>JANQWV010000012.1:0-10346 GCA_030729695.1 Flavobacteriales bacterium
TGATTGCGGTAGAGTCCGTCATCGAAAACGCGAATAGAAAAATTGAAGAGTTTGAGCAGTCCTTCTGCTCCTTTAACGAGCACGTCAACTAACATCTCATCAATTGCAGTCGAAGGAAGTAAATACAACTCGTAAAAAAAATACCATCCGAAATAGAGGATGGTACCAATGACAAAAAATCGAATGAGTGGATTCTTCACTGAGTATTTAAGAAGCTTTTTTCTTTTTTAGATCGAAGGCTTTTTTTCCGCCAAGAGCAGCACCTGCTGCGATTAGCAAGCTAACACCGCCATCGATAGGACAAACTGTACCGAAGGGACCACCACAAGGTGTAGCGCCACCACTAGGCGGGGTTGGCGGTGCTTGACAAATTCCAATTGCTGCAAAGGAGAGAAAGAAAATTGACAAAAGGATGAGTTTTCTAGAACGGTTCATGTCACAAATATAATAGACTTTAATTATTTCCGCCTCCATTCGGGCTAAAATCTTCAATATTGGCTCTCTTCCTTTATATTTGTCACTCTCGAGTGAACCCATGGCAGAAACTAAATCAAATTTCCTAGACGCAGACGACCTCAGGCCCTTAATGCGGTTCCTGAATAAAAGTTGGTTCTGGATTGTGGGGTGCGCGCTAATCGCATTTGTTGCTGCATATTTCTACACGCACAGATTGCCAAGTATTTATGCTGCTAAGACCGAGATATTATTAAGATCTTCCGAGACCTACGACTACCAAAAGAGTATGTACAGCGAGTTGGGTTACATCTCGCTTATGCAAGACGTTACTAACCAAAAGAGAATCATAGCCTCCTACGACATCGTAGAGAAGAGCCTTGACAAGCTTGATTACACCATTTCTTATTATTTGGTTGGAAGGGTAAAGACGTTGCAAGTAGATGAATTCGATGCCGTTAAAATCAAATGTGATTGGAAGAAAATGGCTTCGGGAATGTACAATGTTCCTATGAACATTAAGGTTCTAGACATTGGACACTACGAACTGAGCTACGAATACGCTGGTAAATTGAGCTCGGGCACCTTCGAGTTTGGCAAAGAATACATGGAGCAGTTGTTTACGATTCAGATCGATCTTGCTCAGCACGTAGATGAATCAAGACTTTCAACGGTAACAGATCAAAGTTTCCAAATTCGTGTAAGACCAATGAAGCAGTTGGTCGACAAGTACATGGGTGCGCTAACCATTGAAAACGTTGAGTACACAAGTATTCTAACACTTACCTGTCAAGACGAATTGCCAACTCGCGCAAAGACTTTCTTAGACACCTTAGCGAAGGTGTATATCGATTACACGCTTTATAATGAGATTGCCATTAACGAGAATACGCAAGCTTACATTGATATTCAGATCAATAAGATTGTTAAGATTATTGACTCTTTGGAATTGGCAATGGAGACGTTCAAAGATGCGAGAGACATTCTTGATTTGAGCAAAGAACAGGACGCTGCGTTCGAAGCCTTAACCAATTCAGACATTTCGTTGCGCGATTTGGAACTAAGACGCGAGTCTATTCAAGGGTTAGAAAATTTCTTGTTGAAGGAGCCCGATCGTGCTGTTATTCCTCCAATGAACTACCTGCGTGAAGAGGACGGGACACTAACCGAGTTGGTGAAGGATCTCTTCCAATTGAAACAAAAACGAAGTTCGTTGTTGGTAGATGTGAAAGCGCCTGATAAGCGTATTCAGCGTGTAGACTCTACCCTTCAGACTATTCGGAATAGTATTTTCAAATACACACGCGATACGAAGGTTGCCATTGACCAGCGTATTGCCGATTTGAAATTACAGATTTTAGAGCTCGAAGCAGAGTTGGCGAACATTCCTAAAAGTGAGCGCGACTTGATGTCTATTGAGCGCAAACTGAAAGTAAACGAAGAACTCTACACCTTCTTATTGGAAAAGAAGGCCAATACGGTCATTGCTCGTGCGGCAATCATTCCCCAAACCAGTGTAATTGAAGCGGCTCGTAACATGGGTGTTGTAGGTCCCGACCGTCAGAGTATTATTTATCTCTGGATTGGTGTTGGAATACTTGTTTCATTGCTAATCGGACTTATTCGCATGCTCTTCTTTGAGCACATTGAGCACTTGCGTGAGTTGAAGGAATTAACCAAGCTCCCTGTAATTAGCGGTATCCCGAACTATGAAGAGATAGAGCGTGATCCAATTGCAATTCAAGCAAATCCTCGCGGCAATGTGAGTGAAGCCTTCCGAACGCTTCGTACGAATCTGCAATACTTGTTGCCAGATAGTGGGCATAGCCTGATCTTGATTTCATCGTTGCATCCGGGTGAAGGAAAGACTTTCGTATCGACGAACCTTGCTGCCACGTTAGCAAAAGCTTCGAAGAAAGTTTTGCTTTTAGACTTTGACTTACACAAGCCGAAGGTGCACAAGATGTTCCGCACGAGCAATACTCAAGGGGTAAGTACATATTTGATTGGTAAGGCCACCTTCGATGAAGTTGTTTTCAATTCAGATATCGAGAACTTAGATATTGTGCTTGCTGGGCCGGTTCCGCCAAATGCTTCAGAGTTAATCCTGAGCGCTAAAATAGACGAGTTGGTTGCTGAAGGATTGAAACATTACGACTACGTAATTATAGATACACCACCGATCATGCTTATTACGGACAGTCTCGTTTTACTTTCTAAAGTAGATCGAGGAATTCTTGTAATGAACACACTTAAAGCCACCAAACAGGGGGTGAAATATTTGGAAGACGTACTGACTCAAAACAGCTTGACCAACACCAGTATCCTCCTGAATAACATTAAGCAGAAGCGTTGGAGATACTATTACGGTAAATACGCTTACCGCTATGGCTATGGCTACGGCTATGGTTACGGTTATGGCTACGGATATGGCTACGGTTACGGCTATGGTGGATACGGAGAAGAAGGAAAAGGTAAGAAGAAGAAAGGTAAATCATAGCGCTTGCCATGGTATCGATCATCATTACAACCTACAATTATGCTCAGTACATTGAACGCGCTATTCGAAGTGCGCTCGATCAATCGCTTTCGAAATCAGATTTCGAAATAATTGTAGTGAACGATGCATCTACCGATGCAACCCCACAAATTTTAGAAAATTATAGCGATGTTGCACGTGTGTTCAACCTTCCTGAAAACGTTGGGTTAAGCGCTGCACGCAACTTTGGTATTCGAAAGGCTAGAGGTCAAAACATTGTGTTTCTCGATGCAGATGATTATTTGCATTCGGAATCGGTGCGTGTTCAAAATTTGTTTCTCAACGAGAATAACGCCTTTGATGCTGTAGCGATAGACTATTTTTTAGTAAACGAACGAGGTCAGCACATTGAACATGTTTCTGCGAATGAAAAACCAATCGCCTGCGGTATCATGTTCCGCAAAGACCACCTGTATAACATTGGGCTTTACGATGAATCATTCACTTCCCGAGAAGAGGAAGATCTTCGTATTCGTTGGTCAAATGCAGGGTACGCGATCTATCACATTCCGCTCCCCTTATACCGTTATCGCATGCACGAGGGCAACATGACCAAAGACAATGAACGCATGTCGAATTCACAAGAACAACTCAACGCCAAGCACCGCTTATGAGTAGAGTTTACTTGAGACCCTTGGAGTTTTCAGATGTCAACGAAACATATCTCGAATGGTTTGCAGACGATGAAGTAACTGCCTTCCTTCATGTAAATGGAAAGAGTCTAACTATAGAATCTGTTCAACATTATATTGAAGAAGGAAGATCAAGTGGCTCCTATTTCATGCATGCCATATGCTTGGTTGAAAACGATAAGCACATTGGAAATTTGAAGGTTGGACCTATTCATCCGAAATACAGAATTGCAGATTTGCCGTGTGTTATAGGTGATCGCAATGAATGGGGAAAGGGACTTGCAACCGAGGCAATAGCGCTTGGTTCGCAATTAGCCTTCGATAAATACGACATTCGAAAACTTACCGGCGATGTTCATGCAGGAAATATCGGAAGCTTGAAGGCCTACTGGAAAGCAGGATGGGTAGTGGAAGGCGTGAATCGCGGACGTTTTTTTGTCAACGGTGAAAACATGGATCAAGTGCTCATCTCTTGTTTCAACCCAAAATACTTTCCTGCTGAACAGACGGAATATACCGTTGGAAAAACACTGGAGTACATTCAGATGCGAAGCGAATTTTTAAATTCCACGAAATGAATTTAGCACTGCTACAAGCCCGAATGGGTTCTACCCGATTGCCGGGAAAAGTCCTAAAAGACTTGAATGGAATTCCTGTCATTCAGACCTTAATCAATCGCGTTTCACAAGCAAAGTGTATCGATAAATTAGCCGTTGTTACTTCAACCAATTCGGAAGACGATGCGTTGGAAAACTATTGCAACGAAAATAATATTTTAGTCTTTCGCGGTTCAGATTGGGATGTGCTGGATCGCTTCTATTCTGCCGCGAAATTTTTTGAAGCGAAGGAAGGCGACAACATCATTCGCTTAACCAGCGATTGTCCTACGCATCACGGAAGCACCGTCGATTGGGTGTATGAGCAATTCGTGAAATTCGGAGTCGATCTGTTTTCGAACAGCAACGAAGATCCAAGTTTTTTGGAAGACGGATTCGATGTTGAAGTGGTAAAGTTTTCCGTTTTGGAATACGCGTTTCAAAATGCGAAACTGCACAGTGAACGCGAGCATGTCATTCCCTATGTAAAAAATTCAAAGAAGTTCACGCTGGGTTTTCGAAAGATGAACGACAACTGTAACTTCAAATTATCTGTCGACACACCTTCAGATTTTGCTTTTGTTGAAGCACTTTTTGCCGAATTTGGAACTCGTGATTTCAACATAAACGATGTTGTACATTTGTTAGAATCGAAACCAGAATTATTGAAGTTGAACGAAGAAAGCATTATCAATGCTGGATACGCAAAATCATTAAGAGAAGATAAAATTGTGAAATGAAAACGATGTCACTTCCACACATAACGAACTTCGCGAAGAGCGACGAGTACAGAAAAAAAATCCACGATTTAATCCCGGGTGGTGCGCATACGTACTCGAAGGGAGATGATCAATTCCCGATCAAATCACCCGCTGCAATTACGCACGCGAAAGGCGTGTACTGTTGGGATTTAGATGGAAACAAGTTCTTGGATACGCTTATGGGATTGTACTCTGTTTCTTTGGGACATGCCTACGAGCCTGTCTTAGAAGCAGTGAGAAAACAATTGGAGAAAGGAGTGAATTTCACTCGTCCAAGCGTTATTGAAATGGAAATGGCAGAGAAGTTTCTTTCGCTTGTTCCGCAACACGACATGATCAAGTTCGCGAAGAACGGTTCTGTGGCAACTACTGCTGCAATTAAACTTTCTCGCGCATACACTGGAAAACATTTAATCGCGCGTCCTGCTGAACATCCGTTCTACAGTTACGACGATTGGTTCATTGGCTCAACCGCTTGTGACTTCGGTATACCGAAAGAAATAAAACAGTTCACTGTTACATACAAGCAAGATTCAATCGAAGATTTAGAACGCTTGTTCAACGAGTATCCGGGTCAAATCGCTTGTGTAATTTCAGAACCAGAAAAATGGAATGTGTTAGAGCCCGACTTTTACAAGAAGGCCATTGACCTTGCCCATGCCCATGGTGCGTTGTGGATCATGGATGAAATGATTACGGGATTCAAATCTGATTTTCCAGGTTCAATAAAAAAATTCAACGCAGAGCCCGATTTCTGCACGTGGGGAAAAGGCATTGCAAACGGATTTTCTTTCTGCGCTTTAACAGGAAAAAAGGAAATCATGGAGTACGGTGGCATTCGCAGAAAAGGCGAGCCGAAAGTGTTTTTAGTAAGCACCACGCACGGTGGTGAAACACACGGCATTGCTGCAGCGTTAGCCACAATTAATGTGTTTGAAAACAATCCGGTTATTCAACACAACCATGCTATTGGAGACTACTTTTTAAACGGCGCGAAAGGAATTTTATCTCGAAGAAAATTGGAAGATTATTTCGAGTTTACCGGATTCAATTGGTGTGTAGGATTGGTGGTGAAGAATCAGAAGAAAGAACCGTGCATGTTTTACAGAACACTGTTCATGCAGGAAATGATTCAGCGCGGAGTTCTTTATCAGGGAATTCTTTCTCCATGTTTCTCGCACACACAAGACGACATAGATTTCATGCTTGCAGCTTTCGATGAAAGTTGCGAAGTGTTCGAAAGAGCGTTGGAAGACGGTGTAGAAAAGTATTTGGTGGGTGAAGAAATCAAGCCTGTTTTCCGAAAAATAAATTAAGATGGAACCACTTCGCACAACAGACGCAACACAAATCGATTTCAGAAAAAAATTCGATTTAACTGATAAAGTTATTGTCATTACAGGTGCTTGTGGATTGGTTGGAAGGGCCTTCTGCGAAGCCGTTGCACAATTCGGAGGAATTGTTGTTGCAGCAGATATTGAATTGGCGAATCCAATTCAATTTGCAAATGAATTGGCTACACGTAACAATTCGAAAGCATTGGGATTTGTTCTCGATGTAGCCAATAGAGCTTCCGTTGAAGCGTTGAAAGAAAGTGTTCTTTCTACCTTCGGAAGAATAGATGGATTGGTGAATGCACATCAGAATAAAACGCATTTGAAATTCGAACCGTTCGAAAACGTGTCCGATGAAAATTGGGACACCGTAGTAGATGTGAATTTGAAAGGCACGTTTTTAATGTGTCAAATTATCGGCTGCCACATGGCAGAGAACGGCGGCGGGAGTGTCGTAAACATTCCTTCCACCTACAGCGTTGTTGCACCGAATCAGAATTTATACAAGGGAACTTCCCTGGGTTGTCCCGCCGCATATAGCGCCTCGAAAGGCGGTATCGACGCACTTTCTAGATACTTGGCTTCTTACTGGGCAACGAAGAAAGTGCGTGTAAACATGATCACTCCACACGGCGTGTGGAACAATCATGAAGTGCAATTCGAAGAAAATTTCGCGCGCTTCTCTCCAATGGAAAGATTGAGTTACAATCACGAAGTGGCAAGCGCGCTCATCTATTTACTCAGCGATGCTTCCTCGTATGTTACCGGAGATAACATGAAGGTTGAAGGCGGTTGGACCGTTTGGTGATATGCAGAAAAAATTAGCAACATATTTTGAAAGACTTTGGCCCATCTGCCGAAGCATCACTGGAAACGGACTGCGCGAATCGTTCCGCATTCTGCAAGAAATTGTTCCGTTTGAATTAACTGAAGTTCCTACCGGAACGCAAGTCCACGACTGGGAAATTCCGAAAGAATGGAACATTCAAGACGCATTCATTCTTACTCCAGATGGAAGGAAAGTTGCAGACTTCAAATTGAATAATCTACACGTGTTGAATTATTCCAGTCCGGTGGACATGGAAGTCACACACGAAGAACTTTCGAAACACATCTTCACACTTCCGGAACAGCCAACAGCTATTCCCTATGTGACTTCGTATTACGAAGAGAAATGGGGATTCTGTTTGTCGCACAACGAATGGCTTACGCTTCCGAAGGATGGAAAGTATCGCGTGGTTATTCAATCGGAATTAACTGAAGGAAGTCTCACCTACGGTGAAGCAATACTGAAGGGCGATTCAGAAAAAGAAATTTTGTTTTACTCCTACTTGTGTCATCCGAGTATGGCAAACAACGAACTCAGCGGTCCATTGGTATTGGCCATGCTGTATGAGAAGCTCGCTGCCCTTCCACAAAGAAAATACACCTATCGATTTGTCCTTGCGCCCGAGACCATTGGTTCAATCGCCTACTTATCGAAGAACGGAAGTGCATTGAAAGAAAAGCTTGAAGCGGGATGGGTATTAACCTGCTGCGGCGATGCAGGAAAAATTCATTACAAGAATTCACGTAAAGGCAATGCACTGGTCGACCGCATTAGCAAACACATTTTGAAGCAACTTCCACTGGAGTGGAACGATTTAGAATTTTCTGTAGGTGGAAGTGACGAGCGCCAATTCTGTTCTCCCGGCTACAACTTTCCTGTGGGTTCATTCATGCGCACGCCTTACCAACGTTATCCGCAATACCACACCTCATTAGACAATCGCGATTTCATTTCCATTCCAGCGATGGAAGAAGGGGTTGAAATTTTATTTCAAATGGTGTTGGCGCTTGAAATAAACGAGACATACGAAGCGGTGGTTCAATACGGAGAACCGCAATTGGGTAGGCGCGGGCTTTACCCAAGTTCGAACTTACCAAACACCGATCAAAGGCAAATGGTGCACAACATGATGCACCTCATCAATTGGTCAGATGGCGAGCACGATTTGTTAAGCATAGCTGAAAAGAAAGGAACCGCTATGTTTTATTTTGCCCCCTTGGCGAAACTTTGTGAGGAGAAGGGTGTTCTAAGAAGGAAATAACCCATTTGAATTGTACATTTGCAACTTAAATTTTTTAAAATGAAATCATTAGTAGAAGCTTTTCCAACACATTTGAAAGAAGCCTTGACAATTGGTCAAAGCGCTACATTCACAAACACCGACAAACAATTTGAAAACATTGTCATCTCTGGTTTAGGAGGTTCGGGTATCGGCGGAAAGATTGTTTCTCAGTTGGTAGCAGACGATTGCTGCTTGCCAATTCTTTGCACAAACGACTACGTTCTTCCTGCTTTCGTAGGACCTAAGACTTTGGTTATTATTTCAAGCTATAGCGGAGAAACAGAAGAAACGGTTGCCGCATACAACGAAGCGAAAGCGAAGGGTGCTACTATTTCTTGTATCACAAGTGGTGGTAGAATTGCAGCAGCAGCGGCAGCAGACGGATACAACTGCATTATTATTCCTGGTGGACAACCTCCAAGAAGTATGTTCGGATATAGCTCTGTTCAAGTGTTGTTCACCTTGAAAGCTTACGGAATTTACAACGGAAATTTCGAAGCGGAAATCAGTAACTCAATCGATTTGATTCATGCTGAAATCGCGAACATCCGCACAGAGACTAAATCAATCGCAGAGAAAATTGTTTCTCGCATCCCTGTTTTATATAGCGAAGCAAGCTACGAAGGCGTTGCCATTCGTTGGAGACAACAAATCAACGAGAACTCGAAGATGCTTTGCTGGCACCATGTTTTTCCTGAAATGAACCACAATGAATTAGTTGGTTGGACAGGTGGGGACAACCGTGTTGCGGTATTAATGCTTCGCACAGAAGATGATCACCAACGTTCACAAATTCGCATGGACATCTGTAAAAAATTGATGGCTGAAAAGTGCGATACGATTATTGAAATTCACGCGAAAGGTTCAAGCAGACTTGAAAGAGCATATTACTTGATTCACTTGGGTGACTGGTTAAGCATCGATCTTGCTGAATTGCGCAACGAAGATGCAACAGCTATTCCAGCAATTATTTTCTTGAAAAACGAGCTTTCGAAAATATGAGTAAACCCGTTGTTTCCTTCAGAGACTTAGGCCACGCGCCTTACAAGGAAACATGGGATTTTCAAGAAGAGTTGTTTGAACGTAATGTTCAACGAAAACTTCAAAACAGATCAGAAGGAAAAGCCGACGGAGAGGGAACAGAAGATGTTCTTCTCTTCGTTGAGCATCCTCATGTATATACTTTAGGAAAAAGCGGAGACGCTTTTCATTTGCTCGTTTCTGAAGAGAAACTCAAAGAAATTGGAGCAACGTATTATCCAATCAATCGAGGTGGAGACATTACCTATCACGGTCCAGGACAAATAGTCGGATATCCGCTTTTAGACCTCGAACATTTCTTCACCGACATTCACAAATACATGCGCTACCTCGAAGAGGCAATCATTCGAACCATTGCACATTACGGAATTGTGGGTGGAAGAATTGATGGGCTTACTGGTGTGTGGCTCGATATAGATGATCCGAAGAAATCTCGAAAAATTGCTGCGCTCGGCGTGAAGTGCAGCCGTTGGTTGACCATGCACGGATTCGCCTTCAACGTGAATACGGATTTGAATTATTTCAACTACATCGTTCCTTGCGGAATAACCGATAAAACGGTAACGAGTTTATCGAAGGAATTGGGTCGAGAAATGGACATGGATGAAGTGAAGAGAATTCTTCTTCAAGAATTGGCAGAAGTTTTTCAATTCGAATTACAAATTCAACAGTAAGTATTAAAATTTCAAAGTGAATATCGTGCGCTCATTGGCGACGCTTTTCGTATTCAAAACCTTACATTTGTAGTATGGAAGCATTTTTCTCTGCATTTACAACTCTGCATGGTTGGATAGACTTGTTAACTCTGATAATTATGGAGATTGTCTTGGGAATAGACAACATTATTTTCATTGCTATTGTCACCGGATTTTTATCATC